>CAZSSU010000154.1:0-4262 GCA_964609415.1 uncultured Christensenella sp.
CCGAGGACTTTGAGAAGATGTCCGGTCTGGCCCCGGCGGAGGAGCCCTATTTCAAAACCAGCATGTTTAAGCTGGCCTGGAACCGCTTGCCCTGGCTGATGGTGCTGATGCTGGCGTCGGTTTTGTCAGGCGCTATTATTTCCCGCTTTGAAAGCGTATTGGTGGTTAATATCCTGCTGTCTGCCTCCATTCCCATGCTGATGAACACCGGCGGCAACTGCGGCCAGCAGGCCTCCACCCTGATGGTGCGCGGCATTGCGCTGGGGGAGGTGCAGTTTACGGATATCTTAAAGGCCATCTGGACGGAACTCAGGGTGGGCATCCTGGTGGGCTTTGCTCTGTCAGCGGTCACCTTTATCAGGCTGATGGTGCTTAATCAGGCATCGATCTTGATCGCAATCACCATTTCTTTTAGCCTGTATGCTACAGTGGTCATTGCCAAATCCATCGGCTGTGCGCTGCCGCTGGTGGCTCAGCGCTTCAAAATCGACCCGGCCCTGGCGGCTTCCCCTTTGATTACAACGCTGGTTGACGCGGCCAGCCTGCTGATATTCTTTGGCATCGCCTCACGGCTGGTGATTGCCTGATACCATCTGGCTGAAAAGCGCATCCATGCTGTATAAGCCGGGGGTTTGATTGGTGATAAAAAGGGCGGCTCTCAGCGCGCCCAGGGCAAAGATCAGGCGGCTCTGGGCGGAATGGCTGAGGCTTAGCACCTCATAGCTTCCGTAGAAGCCCACCTCATGCTCCCCGGGCACTGTGCCCCCGCGCACCGCGTGAACACCGATTTCGCCTGTTTGCCGGCGGCAGGTTTTCCCTTCCCGGCCAAAGACGACCTTGCTGTTTTCATCCCGCACCGCATCCAACAGCGACAGCGCCGTGCCAGAGGGGCTGTCGGCCTTCTGGTTATGGTGCTTTTCGATGATTTCAATGTCAAAGCCGGGCAGCAGGGCAGCGGCTTGTTTGGCCAATTGGGTCAGCACATAAACCCCCAGGGACATATTGCTGGAACGGAAGATGGGAAGCGTGCGCGAGGCGTCTGTGACCAGCGCCATGTCCTCATCCGTGTAGCCTGTGGTGCCCAGCACACAGGGGGTGTTTGAGGCTTTGGCATAGTCCAGGACTGCCGTCAGGTTAGCCGGGCTTGAAAAGTCAATCAGCACGTCCGCCGCAGGCAACTTGCCAAAGTCAGGGAACAGGGGGAAGCCCGCATATGCCTCCCCTGCCCGGTCAACGCCACAGGCGATTTCAAAGCCCTGCTCCGGGGCTTCCTGGGCAATCATCCGGCCCATTTTGCCGCAAGCGCCAGAAATAATCAGCTTTTTCATGAGAGCAGCTCCAGCTTGCGCATTTCCTGCTCCAGCTTTTCCCGGTTGCCGCTTGACAGGGGCACCAGGGGCAGGCGCAGGCGGTCATCACAAAAGCCCAGCATATGCATGCCAGCCTTGGCGGGGATGGGGTTCACCTCAGTAAACAGCGCGTGAATCAAGGGGTATAGCTTCAGCTGAAGAGCTGCGGCCTCCTTCCCTTTGCCTTCCATCATCAGCCGGGTTAGCTGCGCCGTCAGCGCCGGGGCGACGTTTGACACCACGGAAATGACGCCCAGGCCCCCCATGGCCATCAGCGGCACGATCACCTCGTCAGAGCCTGAATAGAAATCCACCCGCCCCTCAGACAGGCGCATCATGTCACCCAGACGGATCATGTCAGCGCTGGCTTCCTTAACCGCGATGATGTTCTGGTTTGTTGAAAGCGCCGCCAGCGTCTCCGGCTGCAGGTTAAGCCCGGTCCGGGAAGGGACGTTGTAAATGATGATGGGAAGCGCAGTGGCGCTCGCAATGGCCTCATAATGGGCAATCAGCCCGGCGGGGCTTGATTTGTTGTAATAGGGGGTCACACAAAGCTGGGCATCAGCGCCCAGCGCCTTGGCTTTTTTAGCCTGAGCGATGACGTGGGCGGTGTTGTTGCCACCGGTGCCGGCGATGACAGGCACCCGGCCAGCGGCCTGATCAAGGACAGTTGCCACGGTTTCTTCCCACTGGGCATCGTCCATGGTGCTGGGCTCTCCGGTGGTGCCGCAGGCCAAGAGCGCGTCAATGCCCTGGTCAATCTGCCAGTCCACAATGCGCCTTAGGGCTTTGGTATCAATGCCGGTTTCAGTCAACGGGGTAATCAGCGCGGTGCAGGTTCCGGTGAACAGCGGCTTTCTCATCTGCTTGCCTCCTTATGATGGGTCAGTCTGTCAGGTAGCCTTGCTGGCGGAGCAGTTCGGCGCTGAGCACGCCGCCTCCGGCAGCACCCCTTAAGGTGTTGTGGGAGAGGCAGACAAAGCGCCAGTGGAAAATAGGGTCTTCCCTGAGGCGGCCCAGGGTGATTGCCATGCCCTTGCCAGCATCCCGGTCAAGGACGGGCTGGGGCCGGGCCGGGTCATCATGGTAAATCAGGAAGGGGTCAGGGGCGGAGGGCAGCCCAAGGCCTGCCAGAGGATTGAACTGAGCCCATTTATCGAGAATGGTTTCCTTGCTGGGCTTATCCCTGAACAAGACGCTGACAGCGGCCAGGTGCCCGTCTTCCACCGGCACCCTCAGGCACTGGGCGCTGATCAGGGGGCTGGTGGCAAGAGAGATGGCGGTGTTGTCAGGGTTCAGAGCGCCCCATATTTTCATGGGCTCCTGTTCACTTTTTTCTTCCTCGCCGCCAATATAGGGGATGACGTTGCCGGCCATTTCAGGCCATCTGTCCAGCTTGCGCCCGGCGCCGCTCACCGCCTGGTAGGTGCAGACCATGAGTTTTTCCGGCCCGTATGCCATGAGGGGGGTGAGGGCGGGGACATAGCTTTGGATGGAGCAGTTGGATTTAACGGCGATAAAGCCGCGTTTAGTGCCCAGGCGCTTGCGCTGGGCAGGGATGACCGCGCTGTGGTCAGCGTTGATTTCTGGGATCAGCATGGGCACATCAGGGAGCATCCGGGCAGCGGAGTTGTTGCTGATGACGGGAATTTCAGCCCGGGCATAGGCTTCTTCCAGTGCCAGGGTTTCTGATTTGGGCATGGCCATGGCAGAAAAGACAAAGTCCACCTGGTCAGCCATCGCGCCGATGTCACTGGCGTCTTGAACGATCATGTGTTGATAGGCTTCGGGCTGCGGAAGCGGCATGTGCCAGCGGCCTGCCACCGCCTCCTGGTAAGGGAGGCCGGCGCTGCGCGGGCTGGCGGCCAGCGCGGTTAGGTTAAACCAGGGATGATCTGCCAACAGGGTCATCAGGCGCTGCCCCACCATGCCGGTGGCGCCCAGGATGCCCGCTCTTAGTTTTTTCATTGCACGCCTCCTATGCCTTTTTATTTGAAGTAGTAGGGCTGCCCGGTCCGGGCGCTCTCGTAAATGGCTTCCAGAATTTGGGTGACCACCAGCGCCTGCTCAGGCAGCACGCACAGTTCACCCTCGCCCCGGACGGCGCTTAGGAAGGTGTTGATTTCCAGCACCTCTGGCTTTACCTCGCTGCCTTCAATGAAGGCCACGGAGCCTGTTTTCATGTCGGCCATTTCCACATACTGCTGGTTATGCTTGACGCCGTTGATGCGCAAGCCGTCATGGAAATCCGCTCCGGCTTTGGTGCCGGACAGGGTGCAGGTGGCTTCTTCCACCTCCAGGGTGTTCAGCGCCCAGGAGGCGCAGAGCATGATGGTGGCGCCGTTTTCCATCACGATAAAGCCAAACGCGCTGTCCTCAACCGTGAAGGCCTCGGTGTCCCAGTCCCCCCAGGCGTTGGCGGTGTTTCGGTCTTTATTCAATTTGTGATAGGTGGTGCCTACGGCATATTTCGGCTTGTAGTTGTCCATGATCCACAAGGTCAGGTCCAGCGCGTGGGTGCCGATGTCAATCAGGGGGCCGCCGCCCTGTTCATATTCATTGAGAAACACGCCCCAGGTGGGCACTGCCCGGCGGCGTAGCGCGTTGGCCTTGGCGAAGTATACCTCGCCCAACACCCCCGCTTCAGCGGACTTTTTCAGGTATTGGCTGTCCGCTCGGAAGCGGTTCTGGTAGCCGATGGTGAGCAGCTTCCCGGTTTCCTGGGCGGCAGCCAGCATTTTCTCTGCTTCCCGGCTGTTAATGGCCATGGGCTTTTCACACATAACATGCTTGCCGCTTCTCAAGGCGTCCACCGTGATGAAACTGTGGCTGCGGTTGGGTGTGGCAACAAACACCAGGTCCAGGTCCATCTTTAACAGCTCCTGATAATCGCTGAACACCTGGGCGCCAGGG
>CAZSSU010000155.1:0-4259 GCA_964609415.1 uncultured Christensenella sp.
CCGCAACAACAAAGAGGCGGAGATCATCCAGTACGACAACCCCCCCGTCATTCTGCTCAGAAACGGGCAACACCTGGAAATTCCCGTGACTGAAATGATGATTGACGGCAAAAAAATCATGCGTTCCCGCATTGACCTGTGCGAGAATGACACCTTCATCGCCATGAGCGATGGCTGTATATACGCGGGCCTGGGCAAAGGCATGAACTTTGGCTGGGAGCGCAAGGACATCATCGACTATATGGAGGTGTTTTTTGATGTGGGTTTCACAGCAAAAACCCTCAACACCATCCTGCTGGATCAATGTCAGAAGCTGTATGGCGGAAAGCCGGGTGATGACACCACCGCCTGCACCATCCGCATCCGCGCCCGGGAGCCCATGAACATGATGCTGGGCCCCCCGGCCAACCGGGACGATGACAACCGCATGATGGCCCTGTTCTTTTCAAAGGCCGGCAAGCACATTGTCTGCGGCGGCACCACCTCCACCGTGGCTGCCCGCTATCTGGGCAAGCCCCTGGTGCCCTTGCTTGAGTTCCCCGACCCGGATATCCCGCCCATCGCCACCCTGGAAGGGGTGGACCTGGTCACAGAAGGGGTGGTCACCATCAACAAGGTGCTGACTTATGCCAAGGATTACCTGGTCGATAACGAATCCTATGTGGAATGGAGCTATAAGCGCGACGGCGCCTCGCAAATTGCCAGGCTGCTGTTTGAAGAAGCCACGGACATCAATTTTTATGTGGGCAAAGCAGTGAACCCCGCGCATCAAAACCCCGCCCTGCCCATCAACTTCAACATCAAGATGCGCCTGGTATCAGAGCTGTCTGATTGCCTGAAAAAAATGGGCAAGCGCATCAAGGTCAGCTATTTTTAGGAGATAATCAATGCGGAAATTTGACACAAAGGTGCAATACCTCCAGTACAAGGTGCTGCGTGAGGTGGCCCGGGCCGCCTGGCAGGATACGCTCATGACCGACGTGATGGATATCCCCAGGCGCATTGTACCGGGCAATGTGCCCACCATGCGCTGCTGTGTGTATAAGGAGCGCGCCATCCTGGCGGAGCGGGTGAAGCTGGCCCTGGGCGGGGACAAGAGCAACCCCAACGTCATTGAAGTGATCAACATCGCCTGTGACGAGTGCCCGGTGGGTGGCTTTGAAGTGTCCCCCGCCTGCCGGGGCTGCCTGGCCCACCGCTGTGAGGATGTATGCCGCAAGGGTGCCATTGTCTTTGACATCCACCAAAAGGCGCACATTGACAAGAGCAAGTGCGTGGAGTGCGGGCTATGCGCCCAGGTATGCCCCTACAGCGCCATCACCAACCACAAACGCCCCTGCGAAAATGCCTGCAAGGTGAAGGCCATTTCCATGGACAGCCAGAAGGCCGCCCTCATCAACAACGATAACTGCATTGCCTGCGGGGCCTGTGTGTACCAATGCCCCTTTGGCGCCATCATGGACAAGTCCTTTATGCTGGATGCCATCCGCATCATCAAGGAAAGCCAGGATAGCAGCCACTACAAGGTGTACGCCGTGGTGGCTCCCTCCATCTCCAGCCAGTTTCGCTATGCCAAGCTGGGCCAGGTGATTTCCGGCATCAAAGCCCTGGGCTTCCACACGGTGGTGGAGGCGGCGCTGGGGGCTGACATGGTGGCCTATGCCGAAGCCCAGGAACTAGCGGAAAAGGGGATGCTCACCAGCTCCTGCTGCCCTGCTTTTGTGGACTATATCCATAAACAGTTCCCCCAGCTGACGGGCTATATCTCCCACAACCTCTCCCCCATGGCGACCATTGCCAAATACATCAAGGAGCAGGATCCGGACGCCAGGGTGGTTTTCATCGGCCCATGCACCGCCAAAAAGATGGAGTTTCAAAAGCCGGAGGTGGCCCCCTTCATCGACAGCGTCCTCACCTTTGAGGAATTGCAGGCCCTGTTTGACAGCAAGGACGTGGACATCACCACCCTTCCAGAGGATGTGCTGGACAATGCCTCCTATTTTGGCCGCATTTTTGCCCGCAGCGGCGGCTTGTCAGACGCCCTGATGCAGGGCATCAAGGAGCTGGGCGTGACAGACTTTGAGCCCAAACCTGTCCCCTGTGACGGGATTGAAGAGTGTCGCAAAGCGCTGCTGCGCCTGTCCAAAAAAGCGCTGAACGGCAACTTCATCGAAGGGATGGCCTGTGTGGGCGGCTGCATCAATGGAGCCGGCTGCCTCACCCATGGGGATAAAAACAAGGCTGAAGTGGATAAATATGGCATGGAAGCTTATGAAAAAACCATTAGTGATGCCATCTCTGTGCTGCAATAGCATCCTCCCCTGGCTTATCCACATCCGGCTTCGTTGACGAATTAAGCCTTATTTGTTATACTTCCGCCATATTTCCATCACCTTGTGGTATGGAAACAACATGCAGAAGGAGGGCCAAACATGTCATTCTGGATTGTGACCGACGTGGGCTCTGATATGTCAGTGGATTTTTACAAGCGCTATGATAAATTGCGCGTGCTGCCCATGATCTACCGCATGGATGGCCAGGAAAAACGCTATTTTGTTGAGGATGAGCCCATCCTTAAGGATTTTTATCACAAACTGCGCGAGGGGCATCAGGCCTCCACCGCCGCCGTGCCTGTGGACAGCGCGGCTGAGGTGTTTGAAGAAATCGTGAAATCTGGCGGCAAGGTGCTGTACATCACCCTGTCCAGCGGCATCTCCGCCTCCATCCAGTCCGGAGAGCTGGGCGCTGAAATGGTCCTGGAAAAGTATCCCCAGGCCCAGATCAAAGTGGTTGATTCCCTGCTGGCTTCAGGCGGCCAATTGCTGATGGTCTATTACGCGCTGAAAATGCGGGATGAAGGCAAAAGCCTGGAAGAAGTGACCAAATGGCTCGTTGACAACCGCCAGCGCTTCAACTCCTGGTTCACCGTGG
The DNA here is from genome assembly GCA_964609415.1 of uncultured Christensenella sp. Classification (GTDB taxonomy): domain Bacteria; phylum Bacillota; class Clostridia; order Christensenellales; family Aristaeellaceae; genus UBA6115. The sequence continues at coordinate 2,932 of CAZSSU010000155.1, forward strand.
ACGACCTGAACCACCTCTTCCGGGGCGGCCGGGTCAGCCGCAGTTCCGCCCTCATCGGCAGCATGCTGCGCATCAAGCCGGTGATGCATGTGAACCATGAAGGCAAGCTCATCCCCATGGCCAAAACCCAGGGGCGTAAGCGCTCCCTGAAAGAGCTGGCCGACAAGGTGATCGAGCTGGCTAACCCCAAGGCGGGACAGCCCATCTTCATCTCCCATGGCGACTGCATGGAGGACGCCCAGTACCTGGCCAACCTGGTCAAGGAAGGCCTGCCTGAGAACGCTGGCTTTGAATTTGTCACCCTGGGCACCATCATCGGCGCCCATGCCGGCCCTGGCACCGTCGCCGTTTTCTTCCTGGGCGACAAACGCTAAATCCATTGGCTTACCGAAAAACCCAGGGCATTGTGCTCTCCCGCACTGACTACCGGGAAAATGACAGGATGATCACCCTTCTTTCCCCCGAATTTGGCCGGGTGGACGCCCTTTGCCGCGGCTGTCGCAAGCCCAAAAGCCCGCTGTTAACAGCGGGCGAATTGTTTTGCATGGGAGAGTATGTGCTGTATGCGACCGCCTCCCGGGAAACAGTCACCGCCTGCCAGGTGATTGAGGCTTTTTATCCCCTCAGGCTGAATTATCCCCGCCTATCCTATGCCGCCATGATGCTGCAAGCCTGCCAAAAAGTGGCCCAGCCTGGCGAGCCTGCCAGCCACCTATATATCCTGCTGGCCCGCTCCCTTAGGCGCCTGGCCTATGAGGAAACACCAGCCGATCAGGTAGGCTGTGCCTTCCTCCTTCATCTGGCTAACATCGCAGGCTTCAAGCCCCGGCTCAACCACTGTGTACGCTGCGGCAAAACCATGGAGGACAATGAAAGCGGCTTTCTCATCCCCCAGGAAGGTGGCATCTGCTGCCCGGCATGCGGCCCCCGCATCCCCCTGCGTCAGCTCATCCCCTCCGCCAGCCTCACCTGGCTCCGGCAGGTCCTAGCCCGGGGCATCGACAAGGTAGAAAACGCCCCGCCCGATGTCCCCTACCAGGCAATGTCCGATTTTGTAGCCCACCACCTGGACAGCAAGCTGGCCGAGGTGACGAGGGAAGATTAAAAACACTTAAGCAAATAGCAAAACCCCGCAGCCATTGAAACAACGTCTGCGGGGTTTTCTGGCTCCCCAGGCGGGACTCGAACCTGCAACAACCCGGTTAACAGCCGGGTGCTCTGCCATTGAGCTACTGAGGAATGGCGAATTGCAAAGACTATACTTTGCAATTCGCGTTGGGAACCGGCGGCGACCTACTCTTCCGGGCCGTTTCCAGCCAAGTACCATC
>CAZSSU010000156.1:0-4224 GCA_964609415.1 uncultured Christensenella sp.
TGGGACGAGGGGGGCAACGCCACCTTCCTGTCTAATTCCCAGATGGGTAAAAAGGAATCCCTGGAGGATACCGCCAAGGTGCTCGGCCGTTTTTATGACGGCATCGAGTTCCGCGGCTTTGCCCAGAAAACCGTGGAAGACCTGGCCAAATATTCAGGCGTCCCCGTGTGGAATGGGCTTACCGATCTGTACCACCCCACCCAGGCGCTGGCAGACCTGCTGACCCTGGAGGAACACGCGAAAAAGCCCCTCTCCCAGTGCAAGCTGGTGTATGTGGGCGACGCCCGGAACAACGTGGCCAATTCCCTGATGATCATCTGCGCCAAGCTGGGCCTGCGTTACGCGGCGGTGTCCCCCAAGGAACTGTTTCCGGAGGAGGGCCTGCTGAAAGAAATGAAAGCCCTGGCCCGTGAAACAGGCGGCGAAATTGAGATTACAAGCGAGCTTTCAGGGGTGAAGGATGCTGACGCCATCTATACGGACGTGTGGGTATCCATGGGCGAGGAAGCCCAGTTTGAAAGCCGCATCAAGCTGCTGGAAGGCTACCGGGTGGACCGTGCCCTGATGGAAAAAACCGGGAACCCGGACGCCATTTTCCTGCACTGCCTGCCGGCCTTCCACGACCTGGAGACGGAAACCGGGCGGGATATCCATGCCAAGTATGGGCTTAAGGAAATGGAAGTGGCCGATGAGGTGTTCCGTTCCGCCGCGTCCAAGGTCTTTGACCAGGCGGAAAACCGCCTGCACACCATCAAGGCCGTGATGGTGGCCACCATTGGCCGTCAGTAAGGAGGAGAAGAACAATGCGTGAAGTAAGGGTAGTGATGTGGGGGCTGGGCGCCATGGGCTCCGGCATGGCCCGGCTGCTGTCCAAAAGGAAGGGCGTCCACGTGGTGGCGGCCTGCGATATTAACCCGAATTATGTGAACAAGAATATGTATGAGGTGCTGGGCATCCCCCAGGAGGGGAAGCCTGACGCCCCGGTGCACGCTGACATCCTGGAGGCGCTTAGCCACAAGCCCGTTGACATCTGCGTGATTGCCACCAACTCCTTTGTGAAGGATGTGTACCCCAAGGTGCTTCAGGTGTTAAGGCAGGGCGTCAACGTGTTGACCATTGCCGAGGAAATGGCCTGGCCCTATGCCCAGTCGCCTGATATGGCGCTGGATATGCACAATGTGGCCCGTCAGCACAAGGTATCGGTGCTGGGCACCGGCATCAACCCGGGGCTGATGATGGACCTGCTGGCCGTGTGCCTCTCTGGCGCCCAGACGGAGCTTGACCATGTGCGCTGTGAACGGGTGAACAGCCTCTCGCCTTTTGGGAAGGCTGTGATGGAGGAGCAGGGCATCGGCATCACGCCTGAAGCCTTTGATAAGGGCGTGGCTGATGGCAGCCTGGCAGGGCACGTGGGCTTTGAGGAATCCATCCACATGATGGCCTCCGCCTTTGGCTGGCCGGTGGATGAGGTGAAAACCCAGATGCTGCCCATCATCACCGACATTGACCGCAAAGCGCCCCATGGCGAGGCCAAGGCGGGCCAGGTGGCCGGCGTCAACATGACCGGCCAGGGCATTGTGAATGGGGAGGAAAAGCTCACTATGCTCCATCCCCAGCAGATTGAGCCCCAGCTGGTGGGCGTTGACACGGGGGATTACATCACCCTGCAGGGCAAGCCGCCCATCGCCATGGCCATCAAGCCCGAAGTGGATGGCGGCCTTGGCACCATCGCCATGGCCTGCAATGTGCTGCCCTTTGTGGTGGCGGCCAGGCCGGGGCTCTTGTCCATGCTTGATTTGCCCGTGCCCCGCTGCGTGATGGGGGACTACCGGACAATCGCCTTCCCCGAGGAAGAGTGAGATGGTTAAAAAAGGAACATGGGTGCAGCTGCACAGCGTGATTTTGAGCCCTGGGGAGCGTGCTCCCCAGGTGCCCCAGGACACCGCCCAGGTGCCGCTTGAGCAGTGGGTGAAGGGCTGGCTGATGGAAGACGCCGATATCGGGCAGGAAGCGAAGGCCCAAACCCGCACCGGCCGTGTGGTGACCGGCACCCTGGTGAAAGAAAACCCCGCCTTTGACCATGGCTTTGGCGCTTTTGTGCCGGAGCTTCAGGCTGCCCAGGAGAGCATCCTCCGGGCATCCAGGGGGGAGGCGCCCCATGCGTGACAACAGCTACCAGGCGGTGATGGCCAGGAAAAACGCCATCATGAAATCTGCCGTGGGCCTGGACTACAATCAGTTTGAAAGCGGGCACATCGCCTTTGACTATGAGGCGATGATGGCGGCCCCCGGCCTTGACATTAAGAGAATCAGCGCCATCCAGCGGGAATACGGCGTGGGGGACACCCCCCTGCATGAGCTCAAGCACATCACCGCCCTGGCCCGCTGCTATGCCAAGCCGGGCTATGGCGCCCGGATTCTGCTGAAAGATGAGGCGTCCAACCCCTCCGGCTCCTTTAAGGCACGCCGCGCGGCGCTGTCCGTCCACATGGCCAAGGAAATGGGCTACAAGGGCGTGGTCACCGCCACCAGCGGCAACTACGGCGCCGCCGTGGCCTCCTGCTGCGCCAAGGCGGGGCTTCAGTGCATCGTGGTGCAGGAATGCTTTGATTCAAAAGCCCTGGGCCAGCCCGAAATCGTGGAAAAGGCCCGCAAGTGCGAGGCTTTTGGGGCCGAGGTGGTGCAGCTGTCGGTGGGGCCGGAGCTGTTCTATGCCTTCCTGCTCCTGCTTGAGGAAACAGGCTATTTCAACGCCTCCCTCTACACACCCTATGCCATCCTGGGGGTGGAAACCCTGGGCTATGAATTGGCCATGCAGTGTAAGGAGCGCTACGGCGCCTTCCCTGATGCGGTGGTGGCCACCAACGCCGGCGGCGGCAACCTCACCGGCACCGCCCGGGGCATGGAAAAAGCGGGCTGCGATAGCCCCGTCATCGCCGCCAGCGTGAACCTGAGGGGCCTGCACATGGCCAGCGACCAGGCCTTCAACCGCAAATCCTTCACCACCGGGCACACCGGCTTTGGCATGCCCTATTCCACCTGGCCGGACCGCAGCGACGTGCCCCGGAGCGCCGCCAGGCCGCTGCGCTACATGTCCCGCTATGTCACCCTCACCCAGGGCGAGGTGTTTTACACCACGGAGATGCTGGCGGTGCTGGAGGGCATGGAGCGGGGGCCTGCCGGCAACACCAGCCTGGCCGCCGCCTTCTGCCTGGCCCAGGAGATGCCACAGGACGCCCTCCTGGTGGTGCAGGAAACCGAGTACACCGGCGCTGGCAAGCACCCCAACGCCCAGCTTTCCTTTGCCCGGGAAAACGGGGTGGACATCCGCGTGGGCAATCCCCAGGACGAGGTGCCGGGGGAGAGCATTGTGCTGCCCGCCCACCCGGGGCTGATGGCCTGCCAGGAGGTGGACACCAACCACCTGCGCGAGAGCCTGATTAAAAAAGCCATCGAAGGCGCCAGCCTCCCCTTAAGCGAGGAAGACCTGGCCTTTCTGGCCCGGGAAACCCGCAGCGACGCCCTGTTTGTAAATGGCGTCATCAAGCGCATACAGGAGGAAACCGCATGAAACGACAGGACGATTTCGCCAGCCGCCGGGAGCATTTAAAAGGCCTCAGCGACGAGGCGCTCCACGAGCGCTTCTGGGCGCTGGCAGGGGAGCTTACAAAGCCCCTTCTTGACATGGGGCGCAGCTACACCAGCCCCTCCATTGAGCGCAGCGTGCTGCTTCGCATGGGCTTTTCCTCCACTGAGGCCAAGGCCATTGTGGACGGCTGCCTGGAGCGGGAATTGCTGGGCCACGGAGCGGGCCACGTGGTGTATAAAGCCAGCCAAGTGAGTGGGAAAAGCATCCGGGAAGCCGGGCTTGCCCTCATCGAGGGTGAGGGCTGGGATGGCTTGGCCGAAGGCTTTTCAAAGGAGGAATTGTCATGAGCAACTACCGTTTACAGCCTGACAAAGCCTTGGATGTGCGGGAAGTGCTCAAGGACCTGGCCAGCTACCGCCCCCGCCGCCGGGGATGGACCTGGCGCAAGGAAGTGCCGGGGCTGAAGATGCACAGCTTCACCTTCAAGGACGCCTCAGAGCCCCTGAAGCGCTCTGTGCCCCTGCCCCCGGCCCATCACTTTGGCAATATTGACCCTCAGCCGGCCCCTGTCATCACCACAGAAATCGCCTCCGGGCGCTTTGAGGATGACATCCGGCGCATGCGCATGGCCGCCC
>CAZSSU010000157.1:0-4185 GCA_964609415.1 uncultured Christensenella sp.
GGCTGTATTCAGATAAGGATATTTTCATCCGGGAAATCGTCTCCAACGGCGTGGATGCCATCACCAAGCTTAAAATGCTGGGCCTGGGCGGGGACGAGGCATTGAAGGTCATCGTCACCATTGACAAGAAGAAGGGCGAGATCCGCGTTTCCGACAACGGCATCGGCATGACGGCTGAGGAAGTTGACCAGTACATCAACCAGGTGGCCTTTTCCAGCGCCGAGCAGTTCCTGAAAAACTACACGGGTGAGGACCCGGCCGGCATTATCGGCCACTTTGGCCTGGGCTTCTACTCCGCTTTCATGGCCGCCAGCCAGGTGACCATCGATACCCTTTCCTATCAGGAGGGGGCGGAGGCGGTGCGCTGGGAGAGCGAGGACGGCATCAACTTTGAGATGATGCCAGGCAAGCGTGAAACCCGCGGCACCACCATCACCATGAAACTGATGGAGGAAGAAAAGGAATTCCTGGAAACCCACCGCGCCCGGGAGGTGCTGGAGAAGTACTGCGGCTATATGTCAGTACCCGTCATCCTGGAAGACCTGGAGGATATTAAAGAGCAAAAGGCCCAGGCGGACAAGCACCGCAAGGAGCGGGAGAAGGAAGCCAAGAAGAAGGAGAAAGAGGGCGAGGCGGAGGCGATGCCGGAAGTGGATGAGCCGGAGCCCGGCCCCATCCAGATCAACGACACCCAGCCCCTGTGGCTGAAGGCCCCCAAGGACTGCACGGAGGATGAGTATAAGGAAACCTACCGCAAGCTTTTCCGCACCTGGGAGGAGCCGCTGTTCTGGATTCACCTGAATGTGGATTATCCCTTCAACCTCAAGGGCATCCTGTACTTCCCCCGCATCAAAAAGGATTTTTCCGGCCAGGATGGGGAGATCAAGCTGTTTAACCGCCAGGTTTTCGTGGCGGACAACATCAAGGAAGTGATTCCGGAGTTCCTGATGGTTTTAAAGGGCGTGATTGACTGCCCCGACCTGCCGCTGAACGTGTCCCGCTCCTTCCTGCAAAATGACGGCTATGTGCGAAAAATCTCTGCCCATATCGTGAAAAAGGTGGCCGATAAGCTCAATGGCTTGTTTACTACTGAGCGGGAAACCTACCAGCGCTACTGGGACGACATCCATCCCTTCATCAAGTATGGCTGTGTGAGCGACCGCAAGTTCTATGACGCGGTGAAGGATTCCCTGGTGCTGAAAACCACCAAGGGTGACTACCTGACGCTTGATGAATACAAGGCCCGGAACAGCGGCAAAACGGAGAAGAAGGTGTATTACACCACCGATGCCGCCCGCCAGGCCGCCAGCGTGGCCCCCTTTGAGGCCAAGGAAATCGATGTGGCCGTGATGGACACCCTGATTGATGTGAACTTCATGTCTTTCCTGGAGTATTCAGGCGGGCAGGACCTGCAGTTTGTGCGGGTGGACGCTGACATCAAGGGCTTGCAGGATGAGAGCGAGGAAGGCGAGGGCCTGGATCAGGAAAAGTTGCAGACCCTGGTGCGCGAGGTGCTTGGACAGCCTGATATGGCGCTGCAGCTGGCCTCCCTCAGCGACAAGGAGCTCCCTGGCATCCTGACGGAAGATGAGCAGCTCAGGCGCTACAAGGACATGAGCCGCATTTACGGCCAGGCCCAGGCTTTCCCCGAGCGCTACACCCTGGTGCTCAACCGGGGCAACAAGTCCGTCCAGGCCATTGCGGCCATGGAAGCGGGGGAGAAACAACGCCTGCTAATCCAGCAGATCTTTGACCTGGCCCGGCTGTCATCCAGACCCCTGGAAGGGGAGGAACTGAAGGCCTTTATGGACAGGAGCAACAAGCTGATTGGTTTGCTGGCCCAGGAGTAAGGCACATGAAAAAGGTGAAGAGCCTGCCGCTCTTCACCTTTTATATCTTTAAATAGTATCATGCCGGGCGCTTTCATTAGGAAGGCTCCCGGCTTTTTCTTAGCCCAGCCCAATCACCCTGATAAACAAGCCGTCATTGGCAAACCAGCCCGCCAGGGCACTGGCTTCCAGCATCCCGGTGAATTTTTCCCCGGGCACGATGATCTGGATCAGCGGAATGATCAGCACCAGCAAATAGCACAGCGCTGCCCCGCGCACCAGGCCAAAGGCGCCGCCGGCCAGCCAGTCCAACTGCCGGAGGATGGGGTACTCAAACACATGGCGGATGAGGGAGAGCAGCAGGGTGAGGATCAGGTAGGCGGCGGCAAAGCACACCAGGAAGCTCAGGATGCTGATGGCGGTGTTGACGATGGTGTTTGATACATAATCATTGACTGTGGCAAGGCCGTTTTGCCGGAAGGCCTGGGTGACGATGTTGTTGCGCAGGGCCTGCTCAATGCCATCGGGGAGGGCAACGCTGTTAAGAACGGTGTCCAGCATGCTGCCAGACACCTGGGTGACAGGGGCTGAGGCCAGGTCATAGTCACCCACCCGGGCCACGGCGTCTGTCATGTTGACCATGAGCCCGCTGACCGTCTGATCGTTTGAGAAAAGCCGCACCAGGGTGGGCCCAAACATAAACCCGGACAAGACAGACAGCCCCAGCGCCACCAGGCTGGCCACCGATTGGATAAAGCCGTGGTAAAAGCCGTAAATCACGCTGATTGCCAGGATAAACAGCAGAATGCCATCAATGATGTTCACAGTTCCTCCTCACATGGATCAGGGCAGGGTGATCGCGTAAACTTCCTGCCCGGCGTTCACCAGGGCGACGCCATTTGTCAGCCGGCCGATGTAGCCAGTGACCGGGTCCGAAATGGGCAGCTTGGCCGCTGAGAAGCGCTGGGCGTTCAGCTCTGCCCGGTAAAGGCTATCGCCAGAGAAGGCGAACAGGCTATTGCCTTTGAGCCCGGCCCCCACGCAGGTATCCGGCAGCGTATAGCGGCTGTCTCGTTTGCCGCCCGTCAGCACCCGAAGCTCGGTGATTTGCTGGGTGTCGGCGGTTTGCAGTTCAGGGGCGAAGAGCATCACCGCGTCGTTTGCGCCGGTGACGTTGTCAATCAGCCGCCAGCCGTACACCAGCTGTTTGGACAGAGGGTCCAGGGTGCCGCGGTAGTCATACAGGTTCAGTTCCCGCGTGTTAATCACATTGAGCTTGGCGTTGGAGTACAGGACTTCGTAGGGGATTTCCTCCCCCAGGTCCACTTCGCCCGTGTTCATGGCGCCCACCTGGTAGATGTTCATCACCGTCAGCGGTGCTACGCCGTACACATCCAGCGCTGTGGTCCAGAGGAAGTTGCCGTTTTCAAAAAAGCCCAGGTCAAGGATCATCTTGTCGGCATAAGCCACGGTTTCAGAGTCCACCGCCAGGCCGCCCATGTCCTTAATGAGCAGTGTGGGGCTGAAGCTGTCGCCGATGACTGCTGCCACATACTGCCGCCCGGGCACGGCGTATTGGATGGGGTCGCTCAGCCGGTCGTTATAGGTGGCATGGCCCTTTTGATCCAGGATGTGCAGATGGGCGCCAATCCAGGCGGCCACCGCCGTGTCGCTGGCGGTGAAACGGGCGCCAGCCCCCAGGGCGTATTTCCATTGTTCGGTGCCGTTGGCATTCAGGCAAAAGAGGGTGGTGCCGTCATAATACAGCACCTTGTCACCAAAGGGGGTCACCTGCTGGGACACCACGCAGCGCAGTTTTTTGGCGGAGAGCTGCCGGGGGCCTCCGCCAAACACACCCAGCACATATAAAATAAGGAGCAGTACCACTGCGATGGCCGCAATGGCCAGATAAGCCCGCAGCCTGCTCCCGCGTTCGCCCCGTTGATCCATCCCGTTCCTCCCTCAGCCTCAGTCAGCCGGATTATAAGCCCATTTTGCGGGTCAGGTCAATTAGAGGCCTTTTGCCTGCGTTCCTGGCGGGCCCGGCTGACTTCAAACAGCCGCCGATACACCTGGGCGACATCCTCGGCATAGGCCTCCTCACAAGCGCCCTTTATACGCTGGATAATCCGCTCCTCCCGGGCGGGGTCATACACCGCCAGGCCATTTTCCTCCTTATAATCGCTCACAGCGTCCACCACATGAAAGCGCTTTGCCAAAAGGGCGGTGATTTCCTTATCCAGGGCGTCAATGGCTTCCCGTGCTTGTGTTAAATCCATCATATGGTTCATGCTCCTTTAGGGAACCGCTGATTAATTCCCGCTTTTCAGCTATTTCATGGTAAAATGTGCTCAGG
>CAZSSU010000158.1:0-4149 GCA_964609415.1 uncultured Christensenella sp.
GAGGCGGATGGCCCATCGTTCCTTTCCCGTCAAAAAGCCAAAGCTTTTTGACGGCAGAATCCCGTGCTTTCTTACAGGCACGGGCTTTTTGTGTGCGCTTGATCAGTCGTTGCGCTGCCGGTAGCCGCTGTCAAAATCAACCTGGCTGATGAAGGGGCCATCTGGCCAAGCCTGCATGTTGTAGATGGCGATGTCAATGACGTTCTCCCAGGTTTCATCCAGGTTGAACTTGCCGGAGACATGGGGGGTGAGCAGGATGCGGGGCTCGTTCCACAGGGGATTGTCCTGGGGGAGAGGCTCAGGCGTGGTCACGTCAATCACAGCGCCCATCAGGCGGCCTGAGCGCACCGCCTCCAGCAGCGCATCCTGATTGATGGCGCTGCCCCGGCCTACGTTCATGATGACGGCATCCTGCTTCATCAGGCTAAAGCGCCGGGCGTCCATCAGGTTGACCGTGTCCTTGGTTTCTGGCAGGGAGAGGGATACCACATCCGCCTGGGGAAGGAGCTCGTCCAGTTTGTCCAGGGTGTGCATCTCGTCAAAAGGTGGCTGAGCCTCGCCGCCGGAACGCCTGATGCCGATGACATAAGCGCCCAGGGCTTTTGCCAGCCCGGCAAACTCACCGCCAATGGAGCCGGCGCCCACCACCAGCACGACAGCGCCCCGGATGGTGCGCATGCGGCCCAGGTCGTCCCAGAGTTTTTTATGCTGGTTATCCCGGTATTGGGGCAACAGCTTATAAATGGAGAGGAGCGCCGCCAGGAGGTATTCGGAAATGGCCTGGCCATAAGCGCCGGAGGCGCTGCAAAGCACTGCCTGGGGCTGCTTGTCCTTTAGCGCCAGAAAGCCCTCCATCACCCCTGAATAGCTCAGCTGCAGCAGCTTCAGATTATGCAGGGTATGCAGGCGGTTGGGGTTCACATAGCCCACAATGGCGTCAAAAGCGGCCAGCTCGCCATCGGCCATGGTGTCGCTGTCCTGAAAGGTAAAGCGGGCGCCTGGCATCGCCTGCTGCAGCTTCTCCCGGTGCCAGGGCCTGGTGGGGGTGCTGATGAGGATGTTGTCAATGGCCATGGGGTGTTCCTCCTTATATCACATATCATCATGCGTCTTCATGCTATAATATACCCAGTATTTTCTGACAGAAAGGAAATGGCCATGCATGTGCTGGTGATGCGCCTGGGCCTGCGCGCGCCCTGGTGCCACTCGCTCAAGGAAAAGCGCGCGGTGCTTCGCCCTGTGATAGCAGGCCTGAGGCGGCAGTTCAATGCTTCTGTGATTGAAAGTGGGCAGCAGGATAGCCATCAGCTGATAGAAATCAGCCTGGCGATGCTGGTGTCAAACGCCGCCCAGGGGGATAGCATGATGGCGCAGGTGAGCCATGCCCTCAGCCGCCTGACGGAGGCGGAACTGTATCTGGAGGAGGCGGAGTACAGATAGCCCGCAGCACCGCTTCCATTTTGGCGCATTCCCGGGCAGCGATGCTTTGATAGGTTTCATCGCCCGCATCAATCCCCGCCTCATCATAAGCGATGGCAGCCGCCCCATAATAGGCCAGCCCCAGGGCATGGCCCGCCGCATGACAGCAGGAGGCCGCTTGCCCGCAAGCCCTGGCAGCAGCCTGGGCGGCAGGGTCGTGATTCAGCTCTCTTGCGGCGGCGTGGCATTCATTCAGGATGATGGCCCTCACTGCGGGCAATTTTACGGAGCCCTTAAACCAAGCACGGGACGCTTCCAGTGCGCGTCTGGGTCCAGGCTCCCCCGGGCAGCGCCGCTCAAAAATAGGAAGGATGTGCGCTTCCGCATAACCAAGGCACCACCGGGCGATGGTTTCCTTGTTTTGACTGTCAATCAGCCGCTTCAGGCTGATGATATAAGGCGAATCCGGCTTGCCCAGGGTTTTGTGCAGCTTATTGGCCATGCGGCTTTCTCGCCATGATGAAAAAGCGGTGGGTGCGGCCTGTGATTGCGCCTTTTTCTTCCAGCATCTGCTGGGCTTTTTTGAGTCCTTCCAGGTGGCTGTCCACCGAAAACCCGATGAACTCCCAGTCAATAATCCGGGCAAACCACACCAGCGCGCCTACGTCAAAGAAACGGATGGGGTCAAAGGACTCGGCGCTTTCAAGCACATGAAATCCTGCCGATAATAAATCCTGCGCCTGATCGTTCAGGTTCATGCCTGAGAATTGCTTTTCGGCCTCCGGGGTCAACAGCTCAACCAGCTCTCGGTCATTGTCCTCCCCCACCTGCTGGGTGATAAAGAGGCCGCCGGGCTTTAATGTGCGGAAAATTTCGCCCAGGTTTATGTGCCCGTGACGGTTGATGACCATGTCAAAATGGCTGTCTGGCCAGGGAAAAGCATCATCATCCGCTACGCAGGCCAGGTGAATGCCCCTGGGTTCCAGTTGCTCCCGGCACAGCGCGTAATTGGGCGGGTAGCCTTCGGTGGCATAGGTGTTTTCCGGCTTGTGGCCAAGGCTCAGCAGGAACTCGCCCCCGCCGGTATCAATGTCAAGCAGCTTGTCTTCCGCTTTCAGATGGCTGAGGATGATGCCCCTGTAATCCCAGGGCAGCTGTTCTTCCTCTTCATAGCGATCGCGGATGTGGGAAAAATCCCAGCCCTTGATGTGGGCGATTTGCTCCTCTTCTTTCCATTGCGCGTATAGTGCGTGATGTATCATACGGCATGCTCCTTTATATAATCACAGGCACGGGCTGGTGCAGGGCCAGGCTGTTTTCTGTGACCAGGCAATCATAAGCTGCTACCTCCACCCCGGCTGCCGCCGCCTGGCGCAGCGCTTGCCCGAAGGCCGGGTGCATCCGGTCGTGAGGGGCGAAGGCCCTGACAGGATGCATCTGAATGATGAACAGCACCAGCGCCTGGTGGCCCTTTTCCACAGCGTCCATCAGGGTGTTCAGGTGTCTCACACCCCGCTGGGTAGGCGCGTCCGGAAACAGCGCCAGGCCTTCCTCCTCCAGGGTGCAGCCCTTCACCTCCACAAAGAGGCTCCTGTCCCCATCCTGCACATGGAAGTCCAGCCGGGAGTGTCCATAGACAGACTCCCGCCTGATGTGGGCACTGGGAAACCTGGCCCGCAGATAATCCTGGGCGATGGCGTTTGGGGCCTGGGAATCGATGTTCACCAGCATGTCCCCTTTATACACCGCCACCAGGTCATAATCTGTTTTGCGGCCTTCCCTGGCCGCCCGGTTAAGTATTACCCGGCTGCCGGGCAGCAGCAGCTCCCGGCAGCGGCCGGTGTTTTTCACATGGGCTATGATTTCCTGCCCATTCACCTCCGCCCGGGCGATGAACCGGTTGGGACGGGCAATGAAGTGGCCCGCAACCACCTTGTCATACACAACGCTCATGGATAGATTGTATCAAAAGGGTTTCTCGCTGAAAAGCCCGGTTGCTTGTGTTATAATCCCCCTTATTACAAAATTCCTGGCAGAGGAGGACGACCATGAGCATTCCAGTGACCAAGACCCCCGCCCCCAAGCAAAGACCCCTTCCGGGCCAGGCGCTTCCCTTTGGCCGCCTGTTCAGCGATCATATGCTGCTGATGGATTACAACAAAGGACAGGGCTGGCATGATATGCGCATTGTGCCCTATGGCAACTTCTCCCTGCCGCCCTCTGCCATGGTGTTCCATTATGCCCAGGAGGTTTTTGAAGGGATGAAGGCCTACCCGGCGGAGGGGGACGGTATCTCCCTGTTCCGCCCCATGGACAACCTGAGGCGCATGAACAAATCCTGCCAGCGCATGTGCATCCCTGAACTGCCGCTGGAACAGGTGTATGAGGGGCTGATTGCGCTGCTCCAGCTGGAAAAGGGCTGGGTGCCGCGGGATCCGGGCACCTCCCTGTATATCCGCCCCACCATCATTGCTACGGAGCCTGCCCTGGGGGTAAAAGCCTCTGACAGCTATCTGTTTTATGTGATTTTGTCACCTGTGGGCGCTTACTATGCCAATGGCTTTAAGCCCGTGCGCATTGTGGTGGAGGAAGCCTATACCAGGGCGGCCCCCGGCGGCACCGGCTCCATCAAGTGCGGTGGCAACTATGCGGGCTCCATTCTGGCCTGCACGCTTGCCAGCCAGAAGGGCTTTGACCAGGTGCTGTGGCTGGACGCGGCGGAGCGAAAGT
>CAZSSU010000159.1:0-4142 GCA_964609415.1 uncultured Christensenella sp.
ACGTGTGCAGGTCCCTCACGTGGATGTCAGGATCACAGCCTGAACATTCTCCTTTATAAGCTCCTTGGAAAAGTCCTCAGCGAAGGCCACGGCGCTTTTCACAGCGGTGCCGTTGCCCACGGTGGAGAAGAAGAAGGGATACAGGGATCCGATTTTGCCCTCTTTTTCAAACTCGCGAAGGACATCAAGGGCCAGCACCCTGTCCGCGTCCTGATTGGCGTAGGAGGGGTCATAGCCGCCATGGGCGGTGGCATAGGTTTCCTGGGTGAGGTCATCCACGCCTGTGATGTCATAGCGGCCGTATTTGGTGGCGCTGGAGGACTCGATGTGGTCAGGGTTGCCCAGGGGGACGATGCCGCCGGAGGTAACCAGGGCGATCTTGGCCTTGGTGATGTCCTTCACCGCAGGGCGGGGATCCACCCGGTCAAAGTTGGGCATGGGGTATTCGGTGGTGAAGGGTTTGTCCGCCAGCTTTTTGAGCAGCATATCCACGGCGCGTTTGGAGCCGCGTTCTTTCTCAAACAGGTTAACGCGGATGCCCTGGGGAATGTAACCCTCCTCAATGGAGGCGCCAATGGGCTCTTTGCGGGCCAGCTTCAGCGCCAGGGCAGACATTTTCTTCACCGCGTCCCGCATACCCACGGCGCTGTTGCGGGTGGATACGATGTAGACAGCGGTTTTGAACATGTCAACGCCCGGGTTTTCTTCGTACATGCCGGTCATGGCGGGGATGTCCAGGTTTTTCTTGACGGCAGCCGCGATAGCGCCACAAGCCACGCCATAGCGCCCGGCGTTAAAGGCGGGGCCGGCGATGAACAGATCGGGCTTCTGGGCCTTGATCATGTCAAGGATTTCAGCCTCCGCCTGGTCCATGTTTTCATTGAAATAGGAGTCGCCGCAGATAACTGTGCCCACGATCTCGGCCGCGTCACCAAAGGCGGCATTGAAGGCAAGGCCGGGACCTACAGGCCCTTCACGGTACTCGGGTTTTACATGCGCCATTTCCTCGCCGCCGATTTGAGCGAAGAACTGGTTGATGTAATGGACAATTCTGATTTTGCTCAAGTTCTGTTTTCTCCTTTGCTCATTCTCAGCGGGCGCTCAGGTAGCCAAAGCCCACCTCGCTGGTAGCCCCTGTGATGGCCTGGATTTCCACCTCGATGGTGCCGTCAGCCTGTTTGTTCTGATCCCAGCCGCCGGCGATGATGCCCACATAATCCTCTGTGCCGATGACCTTATCCATCTTGGGCAGGGTGACACGCTGATTGGCGTTGCCGCCGGTGACCAGCGCATCAGCTGATTCATGGGCGTCTGCCAGGGACTGGCTGGAACCGTCCTGACCGGCGTATTCGTCGGTGATCACAACGGTTTTGATGCCCTTGGCGGAGATTTTCCGGCAGTTCATCATCAGGTCGGTATCGGGGTTGCCAAAGCCTTCCTCAGAGATGATGACCCCGTCCAGGCCCAGGTATTCACAGAGCTTTGCCGTCCAGTCAGAGGAACGGATCTTGTCGGCCAGGTAAACGTTTTCATTGGTGATAACCATGGCTGCAAAGTTCAGTTCTTTGCCGTGGCGGGCAAACAGGTCATGGACGATGGGGTTGTTCTGGTGAACATAGGTGGGGTTTTTATCGCAGGCAGACACGCAGTTGCCAGAGATAATCGCCCCGTCCATCACCTCGGTGGGGGACATGATGGTGGGCAGAATGCGTTTGGCATCCACGCCATACACATAGGTGTCATGCAGCAAGCCCTGGCTTTGCAGCATCTGCACATAGCCCACCCGGGGCAGGTCGGGATACTGTTTGATGCCTTCCATCAGGGGCAGGCTCTCAAACACCTCCACGCTCTCAGGGCTCAGATCGCGGGCCAGTTCGCCAAGGTGCACTGCGGTTTTAAGCCCTGCTTCCCGCACGGCACGCTCATGCTCATGCTGGCCGATGCCGTCTTTGGGCTCAATCACAAGCACCAGGTTCATGGTTTTGGAGAAGGGGGTGTACTGGGCGCCGATGCCGGACATGTCCAGAATGCCCTCCTGGAAGCCCACGATTTTTCCGGTGGTGACGACAGCAGCGCCTTTAAGCACATGCGTTCTGCCGCTGCCCACTGTTTCAACTGGAGCTAAGATGCCGGGGAAAATACCGCCTGGGCCTTCCACCTTCACCCGGGGCTCAATCACGTCTTTGACTGGGGTGATGCGCACGCTTTCGCCAGGGCGGGCCAGGTCAACCTCCACTGAGGCGACGCGCTCGTCCTTCAGGATCAGCTCCTTAATCTCCTCAGCGTTGACGATCAGGACGCCGTCCTTCACCTGTGACTGGCTGCCAAACTGGATGTCGGTGATGGGGATGTAGCCAAGTTCTAATCTCAAACCGTTACCCTCCTTTTGTGAAATGCTCAGGATAGCCGCGGTTGACCGCTGGCCGCTCCCGGGCTTGTTTCCTTCTCATGATGAAGCATATCAGGGGATATGGGGACTGATTGACGCCATGCATCACTTCCTTCCAAAGCGGATAGAATAAGTGTCCAATCAATGAGTTGGTAGTCGTTTAGCATGCTCGTAGTGGGATGTGGAAAGCGGGTGACCAGGCCATCACACACAGCAATTGCCTGCTCAATAATCAAAAGTGAATCCACGCATAGCCTCTCCCCGGCTGTGTCCGAGATGCCGATGGACTTATAGGGGGATTCGCTGGGCTTCACACTGCCTGAGAGGGGATGGGTGAGCAATTTATGCCCCAGGTGAATGCGATCACGCACCAACACCATCAGTTCCCGCGGGGAAACATCATGAAAGACAGCCATATTTGGTTCGCGGCTTGTGATTGTTTCGTATGCCATGGGATTATTGGTTAGCACCTTCACCTGCTTACCACCTCCTTTCAGGAAATTCAAAGCCAGGGTTACCTTGACTCTGTGTCGGACCTGAAAGATTCTCGCGGAAGGCCGCGATTGCTTCGCCGGTGACTGTGCTCTCCAGAGTTCTGTCCCGTTTTCAGTCCTTTTTCCTGAGATCTTCGCGGGCATTCGGTATCATGCGCGCTTATTCCTTCGGCCGCAAACCCTTGTGCGTTCTCCTGAAAACGATCAACCAGATTGTATTTCGTTTGCACTTTAAGTATAAGGCATCCGCGGACAGACTTCAAGGGATTTTGATGATGTTATTGAAATATTTTATGGCAGATGATCATGCCAAGCAGGCTGTGATATAATAAACACAGCAAACAAAAAATGGAGGAAATCATGGCAAAAGATTTGGACGCGCGGGGCATCAGCTGTCCGGGACCAGTGTTGATGGCAAAAAAGGCATTGGCGGAGGATAAAGAGGCCGCTTTGACCATGTTGGTTGATAACGACGCAGCAGCGGAAAACCTGCGTGGCCTGGGAGAATCCCTGGGCAGAGATGTTGAGATCAAGCCCCTGGAATCCGGGGATTACCAGGTGGCTTTTGCCGTTCAGGGCGCTCCAGAGCAGGAGAAGAAAGAATCTAATAGTTATATTGTGGTGCTGCAGGGGGAAGAGATGGGGCAGGGAGACCCCGCTTTTGGCAAAAAGCTGCTGGAAGGCTTTATCTATGCCCTGACAGAGCAGGATCATTTGCCAGCCTATGTGCTTTGTTATAACAAAGGGGTCACCCTGACCACGCAAAATGAGCGGACCATCGGGGACCTGAAAGCGCTCATTGAAAAAGGGGTGCAGGTGCTGTCCTGCGGGCTGTGCCTGGAATACTATGGGCTGAAAGATAAGCTGCAAGCCGGTCAGGTGACCAACATGTACAGGATTTGTGAGTTGATGCGCAGCCATCCCATTGTCAAGCCCTGATGAAAGCGCTTGTTAGCTTTGATTCCAGCCACGCTGCCATGGAGGCGGAGCTGCTGGGGGAGGAGGCTGGGATTTCCTGCCGCCTGGTGCCGTTGCCGCCTGCTATCAGCGCAGGATGTGGCCTGGTGTTGCTGACTGACACAGTGCATATCATAAAGATGACTGCCCTGCTTAACCAGCGCCATGTGCCCTGGGAAGGGATATATGTGGAGCAAAGCGGACGATGGATGAGAAGGGAGAAGCCATGATCTATTTTGACCAGAGCGCTACCTCCCTCCATAAGCCTGAAGGGGTGGCAAAAGCCGTGATGCGCGGTTTAA
>CAZSSU010000160.1:0-4130 GCA_964609415.1 uncultured Christensenella sp.
GGGGAAAAGGCGTTTTGGGGTTGCGCCGGCCTCACCACCCTCACCCTGCCCGAGGGGCTGCGCAGCATCGGGGACCATGCGTTTTATGATTGCTCCGGCCTCATCTCCCTCACCCTGCCTGACAGTGTGTCAGATTTGGGTGCCAATCCTTTCATGTCTTCTCCTGTGCGCATTATGGTCAGCCCGGATCACCCGCACCTAGCCATTTTGGACGGCGTGCTCTTCAGCAAGGCGGACAATAGGCTGGTCTCCTTTCCATACGGCAGCGGAGCAGCATCATATGCCGTTCCCCATGGAACACGCAGCATCGGGGACGATGCGTTTTATAAATGCTACAGCCTTACCACCCTCACCCTGCCCGAGGGGCTGAGCAGCATCGGGGACTCGGCGTTTTATTATTGCCCCGGTCTCATCACCCTTACCCTGCCCGAGGGGATGGGCAGCATCGGGCACTCGGCGTTTTCCTGTTGCTTCGGCCTCACCACCCTCACCCTGCCCGAGGGGCTGAGCAGCATCGGGGAATGGGCGTTTGAGAGTTGCTACGGACTCATCACCCTCACCCTGCCCGAGGGACTAAGCAGCATCGGGGACCATGCGTTTGATGATTGCTTCAACCTCACTGCCCTCAGCATCCCGTCCAGCGCTGCCTTCATTGGAGCGGACGCTTTCGCAAGCTGCCCAAAGCTCACCCTGACCGTGGCTAAGGACAGTTACGCCGCGTCCTGGGCAAAGCAGAACGGCATTCCCTATACTTATACAGGCTCGCTGGACTGACTGAGCAACTGACCCGCGCCCCCATGTTCCCGCGCGGCGGTTGCATCCCTGCCTGGCGGCAAAAGGCCTCAAAAGCTGGACTATCCTTGCTGTCCACACGGGCGCTGAGATTGGCTTGTGTTTTCTTCTGCGCGTTGAGCTGTGTCAGCCATCCTCGATGTAGCAAAGGCACACCGTCTCAAAGAACTGGAAGCGGAGGCAGAACCTCGATAACGCCAATTTCGCTACAAACTCCTATCTTGCCCCCAATAATTATCGTCTGGTTTTTTGAATTATTGTCTGGTGTACCAGACAATAATTATTGGCCGGAAGGCCTTGATTTCATTGGGTTTTTCAGTTCGAGGGGTAAGCTATGTGAATCGGGGTGTTCGGGCTGTTTATATCGGTAGAATTGTTCATACATCGTAGGTATAATGGAAGGTAAGAAATATGCATCTGTAGGTGAATTATGGAAGTTTTGAATTGCAGCGAAAAAGACTGGCTATTCTCGGAAGAGGCATTTTCTATCTATTCGGCTTGCATGTATCAACCCACATACGAATTGTACACAGAACAAATGGAACGCTTTAAATCCAATCCATCTGTAAAGATCTTTGTTTGTGTATCAAGAGGTATTAAAGAAGGAATATTAGTTCTAGATCAATCTGGGGATGTTCCGGAGATTGTTGCAATAGCTGTATCCAATAAGCGTCGCCATCAAGGGATTGGCGGAAGAATGATCTCTCAGGTGATGAAATCTGAACACCTGGATAGAATGAAGGCACAGACAGACGATGATGCAATCGGCTTTTATCGCAAATGTGGCTTTACTGAGGAACAAGTCATAAAAAAGTACTCTAATGCTATTTCGGTTCGCTATAACTGTGAACTCAAAAAGGATTGTCTAGCATGATTCACTTCGTCCAAGCCAAGAGAAACTTGGTAGCATAGAGCATTAGAACAAAATCCCAGTTAAAAGAACCCGCTTCATTCGGAATTAGCGATATAAATATTGGGCTACATAGACGTATGTATGGGGTGGTATAAGGTCATTTCTCAAAAAGGCATATTCCGGTAAGTATAGGAGGGCTGCAGCCCTCCTATTTTAAATCGTATCGCCCGGCAAAGCCTGGCGCCCGTTCCTCCAAAACGCCCCAGTGTCCGCAGACACTGGGGCGTGTGGTTTACATGCCTTTCCAGAAGCGGTAGTCGTTCTTCTCAATCTCTGCCATGGGGGGCATGGGGAAGAACTTTTGCTTGTGCTGGTCGGCCACCATGAAGCCGTGGCGGATTTTGCGGTAGGACTCCTTGGTGAAGGCGGTGTCCAAGGTGATGCCCTTGATGAACTTGTCATCCCGCTTGCGCAGGTCCAGGATGGCGTCCCTTAGCTTTGAGGGGTGCACGCCTTCCAGCGGCGAGGGCAGGAGGGGGTTGGTCTCAAAATTGGTGAGGAAGGCGTCGATATCCAGGGTGATCTGCATATACAGCAGCCGGGGCACGGCGATGGGGTTTTTGGGGCTGGTGAACCACTGGCCAAATTCCGGCAGGGTGTGTTTGGAGAGGGTAATCATGTTAAGTGGCGTCAATTCCGCATACACCCGCAGGTTTTTCATCACCGGCTGGTGGGTGTATTCCCCGGCGGGGAGCGGGTAGCAGGCGCCGTCGGCGTTGGCCAGGTACAGGGTTTGGATGGCGTCGATGTCGATGTGCTCCAGCACCCGGTAGCTGGAGATGTACTTGGTGGCCTTGGGCCGCCCGTCCTTGTGGGGACGCAGGCGCTCCAGGGCGTCATCAATCTGGAAATAGGGGTGGCGGTAGTTGATGTCAATCTCAGCGAAGATGAGCTTCCCCGAGTAGAAGCTGGCGGAGCCATAGCTGTAGCGGAAGCCAAAGTCATCCGGCATCAGCTGGCTTAGGACCAGGGCGGTGTTGGGGTAGCAGATCATGTAAAGGTGCGGTTGATAAGCGTTTGTCATTTTATTATTACCCCCAATAGGCTTTCAGCATGGGCGCAATCACCAGCGCCACCATGGACATGAGTTTGATCAGGATGTTAAGGGCGGGGCCGGCGGTGTCCTTGAAGGGGTCGCCCACGGTGTCGCCCACCACGGCGGCCTTGTAGGCCTCGGTGCCGCGGCCGCCCTCCTCAGCCTCCGCCATTTTCTTGGCGTTGTCCCAGGCGCCGCCGGAGTTGGACATGAAGATGGCCAGGCCAACGCCGGTGATGGTGACGCCGGTTAACAGGCCAATGAGCATCTGGGTGCCGCCCAGGAAACCCACCAGGATGGGGGAAAGCAGGGCCACCAGGCCCGGGGCCAGCATTTCTTTAAGGGCGGACTGGGTGGAAATGTCCACGCAGCGGCGGTAGTCAGGCGTCTGGGTGCCGGCCAGGATGCCGGGCATCTCCCGGAACTGGCGGCGCACCTCGGCGATCATCTGATAGGCGGCCTTGCCCACAGCGCCCATGGCGAGGGCTGAGAACAGGAAGGGGATGACGGAGCCAATCAGGATGCCCACCAGCACGTTGGTGTTGGTGACGTCAACGGAGGTGAGGCCCGCCTGGTCCTTGAAGGAGGAGAAGAGGATGATGGCAGTCAGCGCCGCGGAGCCGATGGCAAAGCCCTTGCCGATGGCGGCGGTGGTGTTGCCCACAGCGTCCAGGGAGTCCGTGATTTTGCGCACGGAGCGGGGCAGCTCGGCCATTTCGGCCAGGCCCCCGGCGTTGTCAGCGATGGGGCCATAGGCGTCAACCGCCAGCTGGATGCCCAGGGTGACCAGCATCCCAACCGCCGCGATGCCAACGCCGTAAAGGCCGGACAGCAGGAAGCTGCCAAGGACGGCGGCGGCGATGATGAGGACGGTGGGGAAGGCGCTGCGCATGCCCACGCCAATGCCGGTGATGATGGTGGTGGCAGGCCCGGTCTCGGAGGATTTGAGGATGGACACCACAGGCTTTTTGTCCGTGCCCGTGTAGTACTCGGTGACCTGGCCGATGATAACCCCGGCGGCCAGGCCGATGATGGTGGCGCCAAAGATGTGGTAGATGCCGATGCCGTTAAAGGTTTCCCCGCCGATGAGCAACTGCAGGAGGATGAACACAAACACCGTGGCCGCGATGGCGGCGCCAAAGGTGCCGGTGTTGAGGGCTTTTTGCGGGTTGCTGCCCGGCTTGGTGCGCACCACCAGGGTGCCCGCGATGGAGGCCACAATGCCAACCGCCGCCACCAGGAGGGGGAAGAGCATCAGCTTGATTTTAAGGGAGCCTTCTGCCGGCACCGTCATGCCCAGGATCATGGCGCCCACGATGGAACCCACGAAGGATTCAAACAGGTCAGCGCCCATGCCGGCCACGTCGCCCACGTTGTCGCCCACGTTGT
>CAZSSU010000161.1:0-4099 GCA_964609415.1 uncultured Christensenella sp.
TACTGCACCTTCAGGTTTTTGATGCCGGTGGCAGTGCGCTCCCGGGCCTCCAGGTCGCTGATCCATTGCTTGCTGTCCCGGGAGGCCGACCGGGCTTCGTCCAGTTCCACGCTGTAGCCCTGGCGGATCACCCCGCCGTCTGAGAGCAGCACCGGGGCTTCCGGGTCGATGGCCTGGCCAAGCAGCGCCGCCACCTCAGGCAGCGGCGAAAGCAGCCCATGCACCTCCTGCATCCCTGCCTGGGGCAAGCCTGCCACCAGGCGCTGAGCTTCAGGCGCCGCCTCCAGGCTGCGCAATAGCGCCAGGCAATCCCGGGGGCCAAGGCTTCCATAGCTGAGCTTTGAGAGCAGGCGCTCCATGTCATACACCCGGGCCAGGAGGGCGCCCACTTCTTCCAGTTTTATCAGGTCATCATGCAGGGCCTGCACGCAGTCCAGCCGCGCTTCAATGCGGGCTTTGTCAGTGAGCGGCGCTTCCACCCAGGTTTTTAGCAGCCGCCCGCCCATGGCAGTGCGGGTCTTGTCCAAAACGCCCAGCACATGGCCGTGGTGCTGGCCCCTGAGCACGCTTGATATTTCAAGGCTTTTGAGCGTATTGGCCGACAGGGGCATGGCATCCCCGCGGCTTAGCCGTTGAAGCCGGGCAATGTGCTTGAGCGCCACCTTCTGGGTGTCCCCCAAATAGCGGATAAGGGCGCCCGCAGGCGCTATGGCCAAGGTCTCACCGCTTTCAAGCCCCAGGGCCTGGGGGCTGGCCGCCTCAAAGTGGGCAAGCAGCGCCTCTTTAGCCCGCTGGGGGCGGAAAATCTCCGGCCGCACCTGGCTGACATAGCCCTGGAACAGCGCCCGCAAGCGCTCAGGCTCGTTGCAAATCACTTCCTTAGGCGCGTGAAGCGCCAGGAAGGAGGCCAGGGCCACCTCCCCTTCCGGCAAGGCCTGCACGAAAAACTCCCCCGTGGTTACATCGCAAAGCGCCGCCCCGGCCTGCCGGGCCGTCAAATAAGCGCTGGCAATAAAATGGTTTTCCTTTTGCGCCAGGCTCCCCGGGTCCGCAAGCGTCCCTGGCGTCACAATGCGCACCACTTCCCGGCGCACCAGGGTCTTGGTTTGGGCCGGGTCCTCCGTCTGCTCGGCGATGGCCACCTTGTATCCCCGGGCGATGAGGCGGGCAATGTAGCCATCCGCCGCGTGCCAGGGCACGCCGCACATGGGCGCCCGCTCTGCAAGCCCGCAGTCCCGCCCCGTGAGGGTCAGCTCCAGCTCCCGGCTGGCGGTCTTGGCGTCCTCAAAGAATAGCTCATAAAAATCCCCCAGTCTGAAAAAAAGCAGGGCATCGGGGTTTTCTTCTTTCAGCGCCAGATACTGGCGCATCATGGGGGTCAGTTCAGCCATCGCATTCACTCCTGTGTGATGGGTGGATTATACCATATCAAGCAAAAAATCCAGGATGTTGATCACTTTGATGCCGTCATAAGAATTCATGAAGCTTCTGTCCATGGAAAGCACGATTTTCTCATGATGGTCAGGAATTTGATTAAGCGGCCTGAGCTCACGCTCACGCACCTCGGGCGTTGCCATGGATTCCGCCACCTGGATATAGACTTTGTGCTGAGGGCTTTGGGCCACAAAGTCCACCTCTGTTTCGCCCACCTTGCCAATCTGAACCCGGTATTGCCGGCGGATTAGCTCCAGATACACCACGTTTTCCAGCACATGCCCTCTGTCCGCATCCCGCAGGCCCAGCAGCATGTTGCGAAAGCCCAGGTCTACAATGTAGTGCTTGCCCAGGGTTTTCAGCAGCTGCTTGCCTTTGATGTCATAGCGGCTGACCCCATAAAAGATATAGGCGTTTTCCAGCATCTCTATGTATTTTGAAATGGTGCGCCCAGCCGCCCCGGCTTTTGTGAGGGCCCTGCCGTTTTCTTCCAGCGTCCCTTCCTGGGCCAGCACCTTGCCGATGCTGTTAGGGGAGTTGATGCTGCCGATGTTGCCGCTGAGAAAAGCCACGATTTTTTTCAGCAGCGCCTGATCGCTGATGTTGTTGTGCTCAAGGACATCCCGCAGGATCACCGTGGCGTAGATGCCCTCCAAAGCCTCAAAGATGCCCGGCAGGCTCAGATCAAACTGGCTCAAAACGGGCATGCCGCCAATTTGCAGGTATTTCTGGAATTTTTCCTCCACCGTGATGGCCTGGGGGAATTCATGAAAATCCAGAAATTCCCGAAATGACAGGGGCAGCAGGCGAATTTCCACATAGCGTCCGGAGAGCAGGGTGGATAATTCGGAGGAGAGCAGGTAGGCATTGGAGCCGGTGATGGTGATATCCACATCAAAGTCCAGCCGGAAGGATTCGATGGCCCGTTCCCACTGGCTGACCGCTTGTATTTCATCAACCATCAGATAATGCCTGCCGGGCAGGGCCAGCAGTTCTTTCACATGCTCGTAAAAGGACAGATAATCCAAAAAACTGTGCTGGGTGAGGGATTCCATGTTCATGTGATGAAGATGGCTTTCAGGCACCCCCTCTTCCCGGAGGGCCTTGGCATATAGCAGCATCAGGGAGGATTTGCCGCAGCGCCTCACCCCTGTGATGATTTTAACCAGATCTTTATCCCGATGGGCCAGCAAACGCGCCAAGGCTTCGGGCCGCTTGATTATCTTTTGCTTCATATTCCCTCCTGGCATCAGCATAGCGAAAAACGCAGACCCTGTCAATCTTTTTGACTTTCATGTCTGAAAAACCAAATAATTATGACTTTCGTACTTTCAAGTCATAAATTATAAACAAAAAGAAGTTTTGGACTTCAATTTCCAAAACTTCCAGATTAAACGCCTTCCTTATCTCACTGAACAGCCCTGGCAGCCAGCGCAGCCGCCTTCGCCGCAGCCATCCGCCTCGCCGCCCTCCAGGGCGATTTGCAGCACCCGGTTCACCTGCTCCATCAGGCTGCCAAAGCGAACCCGGGCCATTTCCAGCTCCTTGATTTCAGGGCGCTGGCTCAGCTGGGTTTCCAGGTCGCTCAGGTCGCGCTTCAGGTTGTCAGCGGCCACGTTGTCGGCCTCCTCGGCCATGTGCAGGGCGTCCATCTGCTCCCTAAGGGCGGCATACTGGGTGTAAATCGCCTCGATGTCGGGATTTGCCATGGCGGATTGCTCCAGCTTGCTCAGCTCCGTAAACACCTCGCTCTGCGCCAGCAGTTCGCCCAGCTCCCGGGCTTTCTCCATAATCAGTTCCATGCTCATGTGTTGATCCTTTCTCCTTTTAAGGTGTTGCTGCCCTGCCCTGTGATGAGGACAGGGATGATCTCTCCGGTCAGGGATTCCTCCCCTTCAAAGTTTACCCCAATGTTGCGCCCGCTCTTTCCCGTCACTTGCCCGCGGCCCCGTTTGGCCGGGCCTTCCACCAGCACCTGGGCGGTGGTGCCGATGAGGTTGGTAAACACCTCCTGGGTGATGGCCTCCTGGGCTTTGATGAGGCGGGTGATGCGGTCCTTCGCGGTGTCCTTGTCAATGCGTCCGGGCAGCCCCGCCGCCACCGTGCCCGTCCGGGGGCTGAAAATAAAGGTGAAGGCGCTGTCAAAGCGGCTGCGGCGTACCAGGTCCAGGGTTTCCTCAAAATCCTCTTCCGTTTCGCCGGGGAAGGCCACAATGAGGTCCGTGGTGAGGCCGATATGGGGCATGGCCTGGCGCAGGGCGCGTACCCTTTCATCATAGCGCTCCCGGGTGTAGCGCCGGTTCATGGCAGACAGCATCCGGTCGCTGCCCGACTGGGCCGGCAGGTGCAGGTGGGGGCAGATGGCCGGGTTGCGCACCATTTCGGCAATCAAGTCATCTGACAAATCCTTGGGGTTGCTGGTCATAAACCGGAGGCGCTGGATGCCCGTTTCCTCGTGCAGGGCCCTGAGCAATTCCGGAAAGCGGGGGCCTGCCCCATCCGTCCCGTAGGAGTTCACATTCTGCCCCAGCAGCATGATTTCCTTGACGCCGTCTGCCACCAGGCCTTTGGCTTCATGCACAATGTCACGCAGCTGCCTGGAGCGCTCCCGCCCACGGACAGAGGGCACCACGCAGTAGGAGCAGAAGTTGTCACAGCCATACAT
>CAZSSU010000162.1:0-4078 GCA_964609415.1 uncultured Christensenella sp.
GGTGCCGGCGATGATGGAAATGCTGGAGGTGGGGGCCACGGCTAAGAGGTAGCCATTGCGCAGGCCCTCCTGTGCCACCTGGGCGCGCAGGGCCTGCCAGCGGGGGCTAGTGTAGTCCCGCTTGTCAAAGTAGGCGCCGGTTTCCCAGTCGCTGCCGGGGAAGAGGGTGTAGGCTTCCTTTTCCTGGGCCAGGTCGCTTGAGGCCTTGATGGCGTAGTAGTTGATGTCCTCAAAGACCTTGTCCACAAAGCTGAGGTGCTCCTCAGTTTCCCAGTCGATGAAGCGCTTGGCCAGCATGTGGTGGTAGCCGCTGACGCCCAGGCCGATAGGCCGGTAGCGCTTGTTGTTGATCTGGGCGTAGGGGACGGGGTAGAAGTTGAGGTCAATGACGTTATCAAGGGCCCTTACGGCTGAGGTGATAAGGGTCTCCAACGCCTGCTGATCCTCCACCTGGATGCGGCCCAGGTTGAGGCTGGCCAGGTTGCACACCACATAGTCGCCGGGCTTGGTGGTGGTGACCACCACGGTTTCGCCGTTTACGGTTTCAATGCTTTGGGAAACCTGGCTGACCCCGCTCATGTTCTGGGCGATTTCGGTGCAGAGGTTGCTGCAGTAGATGATGCCCTGGTGGGGGTTGGGGTTGAAGCGGTTGACATGATCCCGGTTGAAGACAAAGGGGGTGCCGGTTTCCACGGCGGACTTGATGATGAGGCGCACCAGGTCCTTTAGCGGGATCACCCGGCGACTAAGGGTGGCGTCACCCACACAGTCCTGGTATTTGGCGGTCCACTCAGGCCCAAAGCTGTCTTCCAGCGCATAGCCTTTTTTGACCAGGATCTCATGGGGGTCAAAGAGGTGCCAGTCGCCTTCGATGTTGTCCCGCACCTGCTGCCAGAAATAGTCCGGCATGCAAACGGCGGGGAAGACATCATGGGCCTTCATGCGGTCGTCGCCGTTGTTGGTGCGCAGCTGGAGGAACTCCGGCAGATCCCGGTGCCACACATCCAGGTAGACAGCCACAGCGCCCTGGCGCACGCCCAATTGGTCCACAGCCACGGCGGTGTCGTTGGCCAGCCGGATCCAGCGGATGACGCCGCCGGCAGCGCCTTCAAAGCCCCGGATGTCAGAGCCATGGGCGCGAACCTTGCCGAAATAGAGCCCCATGCCGCCGCCAAACTTGGAGACGTTGGCAAAATTGGAAATGCTGTGATAGATGCCCTGCAGGTCATCGGGCACGGTGTCGATGAAGCAGGAGCTCAGCTGGTGATAGGGCTTGCGGGAGTTGGTGAGGGTGGGGGTGGCCATGGTGACCAGGAGCTGGCTTAGCATATCGTAGAAACGTTTCACCCAGGCCAGGCGGTTTTCCTTCTTTTCGGGGATGGCCAGGAAGAGGGCAATGTTCAGGTACATCTCCTGGATGCTTTCCATGCCCCTGTGCTGGTGATCGTGGATGACATAGCGGCGCACCAGCAGGTCAAGGCCGGAATAGGGCAGGAGGTGGTCCCGTTCGGGAACGATAAACGCATGGGCGTCCTTCAGATCCTGGTCGGAATAGGTTGCCAGCATCTGCTTTGCCAGGAAGCCCTGCTGGTCCAGGTAGTGCATCTTGGCGGTGTAGTCGGTGATGCCGAGGGCCTGGGCGCGCTCGTTCAGGCGGAAATGATACAGGCAGCTGTAGAGCCGGCCGGCGATCATCTCCCACTGGGCGGCTTCCTTGTCGGTGAGTTCAAGGGCAGCGCGCACCAGCAGGGCCATGCGCTCTTCCAGCTCCCGGTCTTCCTTATAGAGGGACTGGAACTTGCGGTTGAGGCTTC
Source organism: uncultured Christensenella sp. (assembly GCA_964609415.1). GTDB lineage: Bacteria > Bacillota > Clostridia > Christensenellales > Aristaeellaceae > UBA6115. The sequence goes on from CAZSSU010000162.1 coordinate 1,815, forward strand.
CCAGGGAATAGTTATCCTGGGGATAATCCCGGGCGATGCTGGCCAGGGTGTCGGACAGGGGCGGGAGATCCGGGAAAAAGGCCAGCAGGCGCTGCCGGTCCTCGCGCAGCCTGCGGCGGGTTTCCCGGTAGAGGATGTATGCCTTGGCCTGGGCAAAGTAGTCGGCCTCCATGAGGGCCTGCTCCACCTTGTCCTGCACAAATTCAACGCTGAAAGCCTGGCCTTTTTCAAGGCCCTGGATGATGAGGGCTTCCGCCTGGGCGACCAGGGCATCCAGCTGGCTGTCGGTGACGGGGGTGTTGGTGCCCAGAAAGACCTTGCGGATGGCCTCCCTGATTTTATGGGGGTTGTAGGCCTCCTGGTGGCCGCTGCGCTTGGTGATTTGGGTAGGGATGCCGCTGCGTGTGTCCATCTGCTGTCCTTTCGGGTATAGATACCAGATATTGTGGGTGAGTCTTCCGTAGACCGCATTATATAGAGAGGCCTGAGGGCTGTCAATGCGGGCAGGGAATAAAAAACAAAGGAGTTTCTGACGAAACTCCCCGGGGTTTAAAGCTTGACAGGGGCTTATATTCTTTTGAGTAAGCCTTCAATTGCGCTTCCATGGCGGGCCTGATCCCGGGCCAGGTCGAGCAGGGCACTGGCGATCTCCTCCAAGCCCAGCGCTTTGGCCTGGTCTGAGAGGGCCTTAGCGCTCAGGGCCAGGGCCAGGCCGTTATCGGCCAGCAGGCGGAGGTTCTGGCTGGTGTCAGGGGAGACCCCCTCCCCCAGCAGCTCAGCCAGGCGGGCGGCGTGGTCGGCTTTTTCTTGGGCGATGCGGCGCAGCATCAGGGAAGCCTCGGGGCAGCCTTCCCGCTCAGCGGCGCGGGCCATGGCCAGATGCTGGCCAACGGCCTCGCAGGCAGCCCGGTGCTGGGCGCTTAGCCCTTCATACACGAGCCTGTCCACCCCGCGGGCGATGCCCGGGCGGTGGCCGGCGGGGAAGAGGCGCTGGCTTGCCAGCCGCTCAAAGTGGCTGCTGTCCACCTTGCACACGGGGCAGATGGCGGGGGGTGCGTCCCCCTCATGCACATAGCCGCAGACTTTACAAATCCAGCGGGAGGGGGCAAGCCCTTTCCCGCTGGGGACGGCTGGCTGTTCAAGCTGCCGCTCAAATTTGCTGCTGTCAGCCCTGCAAAGAGGGCACGCCGCTGGCGGCTGCTCCCCCTGATGGATGTAGCCGCAGACCTTGCAGATCCATGTCATGAAAAAATCAGATGAAGTGCTTCCTGATGTACTCAGGCGCTTCCGCGTCGTCGCAGCTCACCGAGAGCACAAAGAGGATGTTGCGCTTGTCGCCCAGGGACTCCAGCTTGCTGAAGAACCATTCGGTCTCATCGGGCTTGGCGTGCACCAGTTTCAGGAAAGCATCGATGAAAACGGTGGTCACGTCAAAGTTCTGGGCCAGCATCCCGCACAGAAAGCCGTAGAACATCTCGGGGCCCGCCATCTCATACTCCCCGGCGTTCACAAAACGGATTTCGTGGCGCAGGTCGAACATGTAGCGGTTGTCATCATCCACAAAAACGACATCGCCATGCGGATCTGCGACCGCGTCGTTGGCCATGTCGATAATTCTTTTGGTTTTGCCGGAGCCTTTCTTACCGTGAATGACTTGTATCATGGGACATTCCCCCTTTTGTATGTAGTGGTTATGTAGAGTATACCACACAAGAGGTGGGATGCCAAGAAGCCAAAGGGGTAGGAAAGTTATCCCAATAACGCCATTTTTTATTTTTTGCTTGCCATTATTTTATCCCTGTGTTATATTACTTGGGCTGTCATCATCCTGCGGCGGCAGGCCGCGGAAGTTTGACCCCACAGGGAGGGATAAGAGATGGGAAAATTCTGTCAAGTGTGCGAAAAGGGCCTGATGAGCGGGCATAAAGTCAGCCACTCCAACCGCAAGAGCAACCGCACTTGGGCGCCCAACGTGCAGAACATCCGTGTGCTGAAGGAAGGCCGCCCCATGCGGCTGAACGTGTGCACCCGTTGCCTCAGAAGCGGCAATGTGCAGCGTGCCCTGCCCAGGATGCGCGTGGTGGAGACCGAGGCCTAAGGTAATTTTCGCGCAAAAGCCGCCCCGAAGAAGTGGGGCGGCTTTTTCATTGTGTGGCTGCCGCCGGTTTGATTGCAAGGAAAGCCTTTGCACAGTATAATGAGTTTGCCAATTGAGAGGAGTTTACGAAGATGAAACTTGGGATTGTGGGGCTGCCCAATGTGGG
>CAZSSU010000163.1:0-3130 GCA_964609415.1 uncultured Christensenella sp.
CCGCGTCCTCCGCCGCCACCACCACGGCCATGCGCTCCTGGGATTCGCTGATGGCCAGCTCCGTGCCGTTTAAGCCAATGTACTTCACCGGCACCTGGTCCAGGTCGATATCAAGGCCGGGGGCCAGTTCGCCAATCGCCACCGACACGCCGCCCGCGCCAAAGTCGTTGCAACGCTTGATGAGCCTGGACACCTCCGGGTTTAAAAACAGGCGCTGGAGCTTGCGCTCCTCCGGCGCGTTGCCCTTTTGCACCTGGGCCGCGCACACATCCACCGATTCCACCGTGTGGGCCTGGGAGGAGCCGGTGGCCCCGCCGCAGCCGTCACGCCCCGTGGCGCCGCCCACCAGGATCACCGCGTCCCCAGGCGCCGGCCGCTCCCGCCGCACATGGGCGGCCTTGGCAGCGCCCAGCACAGCGCCCGCTTCCAGGCGCTTGGCGGCGTAGCCCGGGTGATAGATTTCCCGCACGCAGCCGGTGGCCAGGCCAATCTGGTTGCCATAGCTGGCAAAGCCCGCCGCCGCTTCCTGGCAGATGCGCCGCTGGGGCAGTTTCCCGGGCAGGGTATCCTGAGGGTCCTGGGTGGGGTCAGCGCCGCCTGTCACCCGCATGCCCGCATACACATAGGAGCGGGCGGAAAGGGGATCCCGGATGGCACCGCCTATGCAGGTGGCAGCCCCACCAAAAGGCTCAATCTCCGTGGGGTGGTTATGGGTTTCGTTTTTGAAAAACAGCAGCCATTCTTCAGGCCCGTTGACCGTATCCGCCTGGATGCGGATGGTGCAGGCGTTGTTCTCCTCCGTGTCCTCAAGCTCCGGTAGCTTGCCCTGCTTGCCCAGCACCCGGGCCGCGATGGTGGCCACATCCATCAGGGTGAAGGGCTTTTGCCGGTTCAGGAAACGCCTGGCATCCATGTATTCCTGAAGGGTGTTGGTGATCACCGGGTCCTCGCAGGTGACATCGGTGATTTCCGTCAGGAAGGTGGTGTGGCGGCAGTGGTCAGACCAGTAGGTGTCAATCACCTTCAGCTCCGTTAGCCTGGGATCTCTGCCTTCTTCCTTGAAGTAATCCATCAGCACCTGCAGGTCATCGTCATCCATGGCCAGGGCTTCTTCCGCCCGCAGGCGCGCCATGCCAGCGGCATCCATGCTCCGGAAGCCGTCCAGCACCGGGGTTTTCCCCGGCTCCTCGGCCCTTAAAGCCAGGCTCCGGGGCTTCTCCATGGCCGCCTCCCGGCTTTCCACGGGGTTTAGCAGGTAGGCCTTGGCCGCTGCCACCTCCTGGGCGCTCAAATCCCCGGACAGCACATAGACCCGGGCCGTGCTCACCCGGGGCCTGATCCCCTGGGTTTGCATCTGGATGCACTGGGCGGCGGAATCCGCCCGCTGGTCAAATTGGCCCGGCAGGTATTCCAGGGCAAAGACAGCTGCCCCCTCTGGAATCTCAAGCGTGCGGTAAACCCTGTCCACCTGGGGCTCTGAAAAAACAGTGGGGATGGCGGCTTCAAACTCCGCCTCCGTCAGCCCTTCCGCATCATAGCGGTTGATTAGCCGGACTTTTTCCAGCCCCTTGATGCCTGCAAACTGCGCCAGCTCCCGGGTCAGCGCCTGGGCCTCAAAGGCCAGCTCTTCTTTTTTCTCAACATAAATACGATATACCATCTTATGCCTCCAGTGCCCGGGCCCCGATGTCGGGGCGGGCCATCATCCCGTCAAAATGCACCAGCCTGATATCCTGATATGCCTTGTCCACCGCCTCTTTGAGGCTCTTCCCGGTGGCGGTCAGGCACATCACGCGGCCGCCGGATGTCACCAGTTGACCTTCTTTTTCCGCCACCCCGGCGTAATACACCTGGGAGGCGGGCTGCCCCGCCACCACAATGGGAAAGCCGGTGGGGAAAGCGCCGGGGTAGCCACCGGACGCCAGCACCACGCAGCAGGCATGGCCCGGCTTAAAGGGCAGCTGATCCTCCCGCAGGGTTCCCTTCCGCACCGCCAGCATGGCGGCCAGCAGGTCGCCTGAGAGCAGCGGCAGCACGGCCTGGGTTTCCGGGTCCCCCAGGCGGGCGTTGTATTCCAGCACCTTGGGGCCCTCCTTTGTCAGCATCAGGCCAAAGAACAGGCAGCCCTTAAAGGGCCTCCCCTCCGCCTTCATGGCCCGGGCCGTGGGCAGGAAAATCTCCGCCATGGCCTGGCGGGCCAGGGCTTCTGTGTAAAAAGGGTTAGGCGCCACAGCGCCCATGCCGCCGGTGTTGGGGCCCTTGTCCCCCGCCAGGGCGCGCTTGTGGTCCATGGCGGACAGCATGGGCACCACCCGCTCCCCATCCACCATCGCCAGCACGGACACCTCGGGCCCGGTGAGGAACTCCTCCACAATCACCCGGCTGCCGCTTTCGCCAAAAACCTGGCCTTCCAGCATGTCCCGCAGCGCCTGCTCAGCCTGCGCCAGGGTTTCAGCAATCACCACGCCCTTGCCCTTGGCCAGGCCATCCGCCTTCACCACCAGGGGCAGGGGATGACGCCTCACATAGTCAAGCGCCGCCTCCAAATCCGTAAAAGCCTCGTACTTCGCGGTGGGGATATGGTATTTCTTCATCAAATGCTTGGAAAACACCTTGCTGGATTCAATCTCCGCCGCTTTCTTGTCAGGGCCAAAGCAGCGGATGCCCGCTGCTTCCAGGGCGTCCACCATCCCCGCCGCCAGGGGGTCATCGGGCGTCACCACAGCAAAATCAATCTGGTGCGCCAGCGCTTCCCGCACCACGCCGGGGATATCCATGACGCTCCCGGGGATGCATGTCGCTTCCTTCATCCCGGGGTTGCCGGGGAGGGCATATACCTTTTCCGCCAGGGGGCTTTCGGCAATCTTTTTAACCACCGCGTGCTCCCGCCCGCCAGAACCAATCACCAATACTTTCATCGCTATTTCCTCAGTGGTGGAACAGGCGCAGGCCGGTCAGGGCCATCACCATACCATATGCGTCACAGCGGGCAATCACTTCCGCATCCCGGACAGAGCCGCCCGGCTGGGCCACGTAGCTAACCCCACTCTCATGGGCCCGGATGATGCTGTCATCAAAGGGGAAGAAGGCATCGCTGCCCAGGGCCAGGCCCTGGCGGCTTAAGAGATAA
>CAZSSU010000163.1:3140-4053 GCA_964609415.1 uncultured Christensenella sp.
CCGCGTTGTCCCGGGCCGGGCGGGGAAGGCCCGCCTGCCAGGGCAGCGCCAGGGTTTTCTCATGCTGGCGCAGCAGCCACAAATCAGCCTTGTCACCGGCCAGCCTGGTGCAGTGCACCCGGGACTGCTGCCCCGCCCCCACGCCCACCGCCTGGCCGCCATAGGCAAAGCACACGGAATTGGACTGGGTGTATTTGAGGGTTATCAGCGCCACCAGCAAATCCCGGACGGCGCTTTCAGGCAATTCTTTATTTTTTGTCACGATGTTTTGCATTAGCCCCCGGTCAATCACCGCGCTGTTAAAGCCCTGTTCCAGGGTGATGCCAAAGACCTGGCGGCGCTCCACCGCCTCCGGCACATAGTCCGGGTCAATCTGGATGACGCTGTATTTGCCGCCCCGCTTGGCGCTAAGCACTGCCAGCGCCTCCGGCGCGTAGCCAGGGGCGATCACGCCGTCTGACACCTCCCGGGCAATCACCTGGGCGGTGGTGAGGTCACAGATATCGCTCAGGGCAATAAAATCCCCAAAGGAGCAAAGCCGGTCAGCCCCCCTTGCCCTGGCATAGGCGCAGGCCAGGGGTGAATCGTCCAGGCCTGGGGTGTCATCCACAAAGCAGGCCCGCTTCAGTTCCGGCGGCAGCGGCAGCCCCACCGCGGCGCCTGCCGGGCTCACATGCTTAAAGGAGGCGGCAGCCGGAAGGCCGGTGGCCTCCTTCAGCGCCTTCACCAATTGCCAGGCGTTGAGGGCATCCAGGAAGTTGATATAGCCGGGGGCGCCGTTTTTCACCGTCACCGGCAGCGCCCGCCCGTCTGTCATCATCAGCTTAGCCGGGGTCTGGTTGGGGTTGCAACCGTATTTCAGCGTCAGTTCCTGCATGGTTCTCTCCTTTACACAGTGTAGCGGTTATAGATG
>CAZSSU010000164.1:0-3954 GCA_964609415.1 uncultured Christensenella sp.
GTGGTCAAAGGTCATCCGGATGATTTTGCGTCCGTATCCCTTGTTTTGAAAAGCCGGATTGCAAATTTTCCAGCCCGGGGTCGCCTCATTGTCCCCGATGCCAAAGCTCATTTCACCCACCGGCTGGCCATCGATTTCGATGATCAGCAGTTGGCTCAGTTTGCCCTCATAGCGGCGAATCGCGTCCCGGGTTTCTTCCATGCTCTGCCCCAAGCCTTTGGGGAAGCCCGCGTGGGCCATCACTGTGCCGTCGTTCCACCAGGCGTTGAGCAGCGGTGCGTCCTCAAGCGTGGCGCTGCGCAGCACGATGTTCTCTTGTTGAATCCGCAACAGTCTCTCCTTTTTTCTGAATACACAAAGAGGCCAGGGAAGCCCTGGCCTCTTTGCTAAAATGCCTTAGACCACAAAGGCCTTCAGATCGTTGAGCAGGTCATCGCATTCGTCCGCGTAAATCTCCAGCGTGATGGGCTTGGACAGATCCAGGGAGAAAATGCCCAGGATGGATTTGGCATCCACCACGTGGCGGCCAGCCCGCAGGTCCATGTCATAATTATAGCGGTTGGCCACGTTGACAAACGTCTTAACCTCTTCGGCAAAGCTCAGCTTAATCGGTACAGATTTCATGTGTCATCCTCCTATATATCGCTGGGTGCATTATAGCGGAATCTGCCGTTTCCTACAAGGCACCAGCTTGTTTTATCAATGAATCTTCGACTGATCCAGCCCGTCCATGAATTTCTCAAGCTCCGGGGTGATTTTGGCGATGGTGCCGGGCTTGAAGGGGTTGTCCAGGCCGCACTCGTGGAGCAGCTCGGTGAAAGGCACCCGGCCAGCCCTGCGGCAGGCGTTCAGGTAGCTCTTCCAGGCGGCGTCATGATCCTTCCTGTTCCAGATGAAGTACTGGAAGGCACAGACCTGAGCCAGGGTGTAGTCCAGGTAGTAGAAGGGCATGCCATAGATATGGCTCTGCTTTTGCCAGCGGGCACCGCTTTCCAGGTAGGGGAAGCCCGTGTAATCCAGGTGGGGCAGGAATTCCTTTTCAATTTCCCGATACTTGCGGTTGCGCTCCTCGGGGGTCGCTTCCGGGTTTAGGTAGACCCATTCCTGGAAGGCATCCACCGAAGCGCCATAGGGCAGGAACTTGATGGCGGAGGCGATGTGGCTGTCCAGGTATTTCTCGGTATCCGGGCCAAAGAAGCCGGAAATCCAGGGGTGAGCGAAGAACTCCATGGACATGGAGTGGATTTCCGCCACTTCCATGGTGTAGTGCTTGAGCATACTGGGGGACACATTCCGCTGCAGGTAGCCCTGGAGGGCATGGCCTGCCTCATGGGTGAGAACATCCACGTCGCCTGAGGTGCCGTTAAAGTTGCTGAAGATGAAAGGCACCTTGTAGTCGCTGATAAAGGTCATGTAGCCGCCGCCCGCTTTTCCGGGCTTGGTTGTCAGATCCATCAGGCCCTGGCTGGTCATGACGGTGAAAAACTCATCGGTTTCAGGGGAGAGGGCCTTGTACATCTCCTTGGCCTTGCCCACCAGGTATTCCTCATCGCCCTGGGGGAGGGGGTTGCCGGAGAGGTATTCCAGGGCCAGGTCATAGGCCTTCATATCGCTCACGCCAATGCGCTCAGCCTGGCGCTTGTAAAGCTTCTGGGCCAGGGGCACCACGCTCTCCACAATCTGCTTGCGGTAGCTGCGGGCATCCTCCATGCCCCAGTCCGTGCGGCCCATGCGGGCATAGGCTACGGGCACGAAATTGTCATAGCCCAGCTTCTTGCCAATGCGGTGGCGAACTTTGACCAGCTTGTCATACAGCTCGTCCAGCTCCTTGCTGTGGTCGGCCAGCCAGCCCCAGTGGGCGGTGTAGGCGCGTTTTCTCATGTCCCGGTCGGTGGACTGCATGAAGGGCATCAGGCCTGAGAGGTTGCGTTTTTCCCCTTCAAAATCAATTTCGGCTGAGGCGATGAGCTTCTGATATTCGCTGCTCAGCTTGCCTTCCTCCACCAGGTCCTCCACGATGGCGGGGGTGAAGGTTTTCATCTGCACTTCCATCTTTTCCAGCATATGATGGCCAAAGCGCTGGGCAAAAGCGTTCTTGTAAGGGGAGGAGAGGATGATGCGCGCCATTTCCGCTGAAATCTCCTCAAAGCGGGGGAGACTCACGTCCATCACGTCATTTTCTGCGGAATAGAAGGGATCCTTGGTGTTGATGGTGTAGCGGATGCTGGCCAAAGTGGCCTGGGTGCCCAGGCTGCCGGACTCTTTATCCAGGGTGAGGAAGGCGTCAAAAAAGGCCTCCTCGCTCTTGGCTTCCTCCATCTGCCGGAGCAGTTCCTTAAACCGGGTGTACAGGGCATCGAAGTCGGGGCGCTTGTAGGGCATGTCTTTGAAGTTCATGGGTCAATCCTTTCTTGTCAGTCTGTTAGTGCGTTAATCGCCGCGTCAAGTCTGCGCAGCGTTACTTCCTTGCCTAAAAGCCAGGCGATCTCAATGGCGCCGCCGGGCGTTGAGGCCTGGCCTGAGATGGCCACCCTCAGGGGCCAGAGCACGGTGCCGTTTTTCATGCCGGCATCCTTGATGCCATTCATGAGCGCTTCATGGATGTTCGCTTCTGTCCAGGGCTCAAGGGGGCTTAGCAGATTCCGGGCCAGCTTCAGCGCTGGTAGCAGGCTTTCCTCCGTGCTCTTCTGCTTTTTGTTCAGGTACAGTTCCCGGTCAAATTCGGGCATCTCCTTTAAGAAGCGTACCATATCGGGCACCCGGTTAAACACCTCGGTGCGGCCCTGCATGAGTTCGGCCAGGCGGTGGTAATCAATCTGGGTGCCAGCCAGCGCCTGGTCAAACCAGGGGGTGACCAGGGCCAGGTATCTGTCAAAGGGCAGCTGGCGGATATACTCGGCGTTGAACCAGGTGAGCTTGTCCATGTTGAAGATGGCGGGGGACTTATTAAGCCCCTTGGCGTCAAAGGCCTCCACCAGCTCCTCCAGGGTGAAAAACTCCCGGTCGGTTCCCGGGCTCCAGCCAAGCAGGGCAATGAAGTTGATGATGGCTTCCTTCAGGTAGCCCATCGCCAGCAGGTCTTCAAATGAGGGGTCTCCGTGGCGCTTGGACAATTTGCGGCTGGCGTCCTTCATCACCACCGGCAGGTGGATGTAAATGGGGGGCGTCCAGCCAAAGGCCTCGTACAAAAGGTTATATTTGGGGGCGCTTGACAGGTATTCCGTGCCCCTGGTCACGTGGCTGATGGCCATCAGGTGGTCATCAATAACATTGGCGAAGTTGTAGGTGGGGAGGCCATCGGCCTTGATCAGCACATTGTCATCCAGCGTGGCGCAGTCGGCCTGGATATGGCCAAAGAGCAGGTCATCAAAGGAGGCGGTGCCCGTTTCCGGGATGTTTTGGCGGATGACAAAGGATTCTCCGGACGCCATCCGGGCCTTGGCTTCCTCCCGGGGAATATTCAAACAATGCTTGTCATATTTGAAGGTGCCGCCCTGAGCCTCAACCTTGGCCCGGCGTTCGTCCAGCTCCTCCTTGGTGCAAAAACAGGGGTATGCGGCGCCTTTTTCCACCAGCTCTAGGGCATAGGGCAGATATGTGTCCTTGCGCTGGGTCTGGATGTAGGGGCCATAGTCACCGCCCACATCGGGGCCTTCGTCATAATGAAGCCCCGCCTCCCGCAGGGAGGAATAGATTAATTCAATCGCGCCTGGCACCTCCCGCTCCTGGTCGGTATCCTCAATGCGCAGGATGAATTTGCCGCCGTGCTTTTTGGCGAAAAGGTAGGTGTAAAGCGCTGTGCGCAAGCCCCCCAGGTGCAGGTATCCCGTGGGGCTGGGGGCAAAACGGGTGCGGACTGTTTGGTTCATGCTTTGCCTTTCTACTTTGCTCAATGGGGGCGGTAGCTGTCCTTCAGCCCCACCACCAGGTTGAATACGGGCAGCGTGGCGCTGG
>CAZSSU010000165.1:0-3905 GCA_964609415.1 uncultured Christensenella sp.
GCCGCTCCGCCCGGATGCTCAGGCACAGGGGATCCCCCGGGCTCACCCAGAGGTCAGTATCACAGGGCAGGGTGATGCCCCCCACATCCATCAGCACGCCATCATCCTTCACCGCGGCGGCACGCCCCCTGAGCAGGTTGGTTTCGCCAATGAAGCTGGCGGCAAAGGCAGTGGCCGGCCGCTCGTATAGTTCCTGCGGGCTGCCGATCTGCACAAAACGCCCCTCCCGCATCAGGGCGATGCGGTCAGACATGCCCAGGGCCTCCTCCTGGTCATGGGTGATATAGATAAAGGTGATGCCCAGGCTTTGCTGCATGCGCTTAAGCTCCTGCTGCATCTGCCTCCTCAGCTGAAGGTCCAGGGCGCCCAGCGGCTCATCCAGCAGCAGAATCCGGGGGGAGAGCACCAGCGACCGGGCGATGGCCACCCGCTGGCGCTGGCCGCCTGAAAGCTGCCCGGGGCTGCGCTTGCCATAGCCTTCCAGCTGCACCAGGTCCAGCATCTTGGCCACCGCTTCCTTCATCTCCTGCTTGGAAGCGCCCCGCATGCGCAGGCCATAGGCGATATTTTTCTCCACATTCATGTGGGGAAACAGCGCATAGCTCTGGAACACCGTGTTCACCTGGCGCTTTTCAGGCGGCAGACGGGTGATGTCCTCGCCGTTTAGCAGCACAGCGCCTTCCGTTGGCATTTCCAGGCCCGCAATGATGCGCAGGGTGGTGGTTTTGCCGCAGCCCGAAGGCCCCAGCAGGGTGAGAAACTCCCCCTCATATACGTCCAGATCGATGCCTTTTAAGGCTTCCTGGGTGTCAAATACCTTGTGCAGACCCCGCAGGGTCAGTAACACGCGGCGCTCAGCCACGATCGTCGTCCTCCTCATATCCCCGGGTGCGGGCCACCACATACAGGGGCCGCCCCTTGACTTCATCATACACACGGGCCAGATAAGCCCCCAGCACCCCCAGGGCGCTAAGCACGCTGCCTGAGGCCAGGCTGATCACCGCATACAGCAACACGCCGCCCGCGGCCTTCCCGGCAAGCAACAGAATAAGCGTGATCAAAAACAAGAGCCCGCTCACAAACAGCCACAAAAGCCCCAGCCACAAAGCCCACAAAAGCGGCTTTTCCGAAAAGCTCATGATGCCATGGGCTGCCAGGCGCAGCATTTTCTTCAGCGGGTAGTGGGTTTCCCCGGCAAAACGCTTGTCCCGGTCATACAGCAGCGCCTCCTGCTTGAAGCCTGCCCAGGCAAACATCCCCCGCAGATACCGGGCGTGCTCGGGCATCCCCCGCAAAACATCCGCCACCTGCTTATCCACCAGGCGGAAATCCCCCGTGTCCTCTGGGAAAATATCCCCGGCGATCTTCCTGAGCAAGCGGTAGTAGGCCTTGGCGGTGAACTCCTTGAACTTGGTTTCCCCCGCCCGGCTGCGGCGCTTGCCATACACCACCTGGACGCCGTCTTTCCACCTGGCCGCCATCTCCGGGATCACCTCAGGCGGATCCTGCAAATCGGCGTCGATAATGACAATGGCATCCCCCACCGCATAGTCCAGGCCCGCTGACACCGCCAGCTGATGGCCCCGGTTGGCGGCGAAGTGCAGCACCCGCACATGGCTGTCGCCATCGGCCAGCTTGTCAAGCAGCTGGGGCGTCTGGTCCCGGCTGCCGTCGTTTACATAGACCAGCTCGTAGCTTTCCCCCATCCCCTGCATCACAGCACTTAGGCGGCGATGGGTTTCATAGATGGATTCCTCCTCGTTGTAGCAGGGTATCACCACCGAATAAACCGGGTTCATCACCTTTCCTCCTGAAATTTCTTTATAGCATTTTAATCAGCATGTTCTTCTGCTGATCCATTTCAAGGGCAAGCACCTTTTCCTTCTCCAGCTCCTTAAGCAGGTCGCTGAAGCGCTTGAAGCCCACGTTTTTCTCCTGGAAATCGGGGTAGAGGCCCTGGATGTCCGCTTTGAGGATGCTGGGGTTGATGCGCTCAAAGCCATCTTCCTTATAATGCCTCAGCTGCTCCCGGAACACCTCAATCCAGTTGTCCCGGTTAAGCTGTGCAGCCCCTTTGCCTTCATCCGCCGATTCAGCTGCCAGGGACACCATAACGTTGTAATTGTCAGAGCGCACCCGGATGGTGTCATACTTCTGGGACAGTTTTGTCAGCAGCTTCCCAAAGGTGGCGCAGCCATAGTTCTTCTCATTGAAGTCAGGCCGCAGGCGCAGGAGGATGCCCTTGAGTTCGCTGGCGAAAATCTCCTCCTCCGTGTGGTCATCCAGGATGCTCTCAATCTGCTTGAGCAGCTCCGCCTCGCCACCGCTGCCGTTGTCATCGCCGGTTTTCTTGGCCTTCTGGGGGGTTCTGGGCTGACGCCTCACCGTCACCGACTCCAGGAACTGGAACTCGTTGCAGGCGTTGATAAAAATGGTGCTGGCCACTTCACTGCGGGAAATGCCCAGCACATACTTGCCCATGCTTTTCAGTTTGCCCACCAGGGGGGTATAGTCGCTGTCACCTGACACGATGCAAAAGCTATCAATCAGGGGGTTGGTGTAGGCCACCTCCATGGCGTCCAGCACCAAAAGGATATCGGCATTGTTCTTCTGCGCCACCCCATAGCGGAGGGAGGGCACCACCGTAAAGGTGTTGGAGAGCAAAATCTCCTTCAGGGAGCCGAATTTATCCGTATACCCATAGACCTTGCCCATCAGGATGTCGCCGCGGATTTTGACCTTTTCCAGGATGTTGTTCAAGGTTTCCACCTTGGCGCCGCAGTTTTCCAGGTCGACGAAAATCGCGAACCTTGCTGTACTCAAAATAAAAAACTCCTCACTTTGGCGTGCGTCACGCCTTGTTCTGCCCATCAGGGCATCCAAAATTATAACATATTAAGTGTCCTTTTGGAAGAAAACCCCCACCCGCCACGTTATAATACCAGAAAGGCATCTGCCTTTCGCCCTTGATTGACACGGTAAAGATTCTGTAATAAAATTGTAACGAATACCATGCCCACAAGAGGAGGCCAGGTTTATGAAGAAAAATCGCACCCATCCATCCATCAGCCGCCTGGCGGCGCTGATCACCGCCATGCTGTTATGCCTGGCACCGCTGACTGCCCTGGGCAGCATGCCCCAGCCTGTCAGCTTTACCCTGGCCTACACCGATGGCCAGGGCAACCCCGTCCAGCAGCAGGCGATGCCCATCACCTATGATGGCTATGCCACCAGCTTCTGGCTGTACCTGGATCCCCAGGCCTTATCTGACGGGAATGCCAGGCTGCTGATCACCGACAACCTCAACCAGTACCCCAGCGGCTTTTCCATGGAGAAAGACACGCTGCTCAGCCAGCTTTTCTACACGGACGCAGGGAGCGAGCTGTCCACCGCCCCCCTTGAGGTGCTGGCCCTGGGCCCCAATGGTGAAACCCTGGCCTCCTATTTCCTATATATCAGCCTGTCCGCCCAGCAGCCCAATCCCCCTGTCCCCGCGGCGCCTGCCACCATTAAAATCCACTATGTGGATCAGTATCAGCAGGAGTTTGCCAGCGAGGACCGCAGCCTTGACCCCGGCCCCCACACCGTGACGCCGGACATGGCCAGGGTGCCCCAGGGCTACACCCTGACCGGGCAGACCGAGTTTGCCGTGACTGTGAACGAACTGGGCGCCAATCCATCTGACATCACCTTTACCTATGACAAGGCGATTGCCCCGGCCACGGTGACCATCCACTATGTTGACCAGAACCAGCAGGAATTCGCCAGCGAGCAGCGCCAGCTTGAGGCAGGCTATCATAGTGTGATACCTGACCCGGCTCAGGTGCCCGCTGACTACATCCTCGCCGGGCAGGGCGAATACCAGGTGGAGGTGAGCGAGCTGGGTGCCAACCCATCAGACATCA
>CAZSSU010000166.1:0-3876 GCA_964609415.1 uncultured Christensenella sp.
GTTTTCAAGGTCCCCGCAGCCCCGTTTGGGGTGCCCGAATAATATAACAAAGGAAGCGAAATAAGTCAACCATAAAAAAAGGCAAATTTTCATGACTTTTGTATCTTTTTAGGTTAGAATGGATGAGAATTGACCAAAACAACCAAGCGAGGAGAAAAATGGAAAAAATCTTAGAGACTGTTCCCAATTTTTCTGAAGGCCGGAACCTGGAAATCGTCGAGAAGATCGCCGGCTGCTTCCGCGGGAAACCGGGCGTCAAGCTGCTGGACTACAGCGCGGATAAGGATCACAACCGCTGCGTGATTACCGCGGTGGGTGAACCAGGACCCCTGGGAGATGCGGTTATTGCCGCTGTGGGCCTTGCCATGGACAACATCGACCTAACCCGTCATCAGGGTCAACACCCACGCATGGGCGCTGTGGATGTGATCCCCTTCATTCCTATTAGAAATGTCTCCCTGGAAGAAGCTGATCAGGTGGCAAAACACGTAGCCCAGCAGATTGCTGAACGCTTCGGCCAGCCCTCCATCTTATATGAAAAGAGCGCCACCAAGCCCAACCGGGAGAACCTGAGCGACATCAGGCGGGGCCAGTTTGAAGGCATGGCCGAAAAAATGAAAGACCCCCTCTGGCAGCCCGACTATGGCCCCAACACCATTCACCCCACCGGCGGCGTCACCGCCATCGGCGCCCGGATGCCCCTGGTGGCCTTCAACATCAACCTGTCAACCGATAACCTGGACATTGCCAAAGCCATTGCCAAAGTGATGCGCCACTCAAACGGCGGCTTCCGCTATGTGAAGGCCATGGGCGTCATGCTGGAAGAACGCCACCTGGCCCAGGTGTCCATGAACCTGACGGACTACACCCAGTCCAGCATCTTCCGGGTGTTTGAGGCAGTGAAGCGGGAAGCGGCGCGCTATGGGGTGAACGTGGTGGGAAGCGAGCTCCTTGGCCTGGCCCCCATGAAAGCCCTGGCCGACTGCGCCGAATTCTATTTGCAGCTTGAAAACTTCAAGTTCGAACAGATTCTGGAAACCCAACTCTAAAGGAGGACATCCATGCAAGACTTTCAACAAATGACGGTGGCTGATCTCTCAGCCCTCACCGCTTCCAACTCCCCAGTACCCGGCGGCGGCAGCATTTCCGCCATGACCGGGGCCTATGCCGCCTCCCTGGTGTGCATGGTGGCCAAGCTCACCATCGGCCGCGCCAAGTACGAAACGGTGCAGGACATCATGACCTCCGCCGATGCCCAGGCGGAATCCCTCCGGCTCAAGCTGCTGGATGGCATCCGCAAGGACAGCGCTTCCTTTGACTCCTTTATGCAGGCGCTGAGCCTGCCCAAAAACACTGAGGAGGAGAAGCAGGCCCGCCAAGCCGCCATGCAGGCCGGGCTCAAAAGCGCCTGTGAGGTGCCCCTGGCCTCTGCCCAGGATATCCACCAGGTATTGAAGTTATCCCTTGACATGGTGAAGCACGGCAACACCAACGCCATGTCAGACGGCCTGGTGGGGGCGCTGCTGGCCCGCAGTGCCATGATTGGCGCCATCAGCAATGTGCGCATCAACCTGTCAGGCATCAGGGACGAGGCCTTCACCGCTAGGATGCGGGAAGCCTGTGACCATCTGGAAGCTGAAGCGCATCGCCTGGAAAGCGAAGCGATCCAGGCCGCCAAAAGCAGGGAGGGCTGAGATGCAGGATCCTATTCATCTGTTGTTTGATACGCTGCCGGAAAGGCCTGTGTTTGACCCGGCCATTCGCCGCGCCCCCATGCGGGAAAGCCACCTGAGCGACCATGACAAGCGCCAGGCAATTAAAAACGCCCTGCGCTACCTGCCCCAGAAGCACCACGCCCTCATGGCGGCGGAGTTCAAGAACGAATTGGAAACCCGCGGCCGCATCTATGGCTACCGTTTCATGCCAAAGGCACCGCTATATGGCAAACCCATTGACGAATATGAAGGCCAGTGTATAGAGGGCAAGGCCATCCAGGTGATGCTGGATAACAACCTGAACCCCGAGGTGGCGCTTTACCCCTACGAGCTGGTCACCTATGGCGAAACCGGCCAGGTTTGCCAGAACTGGATGCAATACCATCTGATAAAGCACTACCTTAAGCGGCTCACCCGGGAGCAAACCCTGACCCTGATGTCAGGCCATCCCCTGGGCCTTTTCCGCTCCCATGAGATGGCCCCCAGGCTGCTGATCACCAATGGGCTTATGATTGGCCAATTCGACATGCAGGAGCAGTTCAACCGCGCAGCCGCGCTTGGCGTAGCCAATTACGGCCAGATGACTGCCGGCGGCATGATGTATATCGGCCCCCAGGGCATCGTCCACGGCACCTTCAACACCTTGTTGGGCGCTGGCCGGTTGAAGCTAGGCATCCCCCAGGAGGGTAACCTGGCAGGCAAGTTGTTCATCTCCTCTGGCCTGGGCGGCATGAGCGGCGCCCAGGGCAAAGCGGCTGTCATCGCTGGCGCCGCTTCCATCATCGCGGAGGTGGATCTTTCCCGCATCCAGACCCGGCTGGGTCAGGGCTGGGTGACTGACTATACCGATTCCCTGGACAAAGCCTGCGCCATCGCCCAGGCTCATCAGCAGGAAGGCAGCCCCTGTGCGGTGGCCTACCACGGCAACATCATTGATTTACTTGAGTATTTGCTGGATAACGACATCCATGTAGACCTGATGAGCGACCAAACCAGCTGCCACGTCCCCTATGACGGTGGTTATTGCCCCCAGGGGCTGGATTTTGAAGCCCGCACCGCCATGCTCAAGAATGACCCTGCCCAGTTCCGCCAGCTGGTGGACAAGAGCCTGAAACATCATTATGACCTGATCTGCCAGCATAGCGACAAGGGCTGCTATTTCTTTGATTATGGCAACTCCTTCCTCAAGGCGGTATTTGACGCCGGGGAAACATCCATCTGCCGCAATGGCGAAAACGACCTGGACGGCTTTGTCTTCCCCAGCTATGTGGAGGATATCCTGGGCCCCCAGCTGTTTGACTATGGCTATGGCCCCTTCCGCTGGTGCTGCCTGTCGGGCAAAAAGGAAGACCTGCAAAAAACCGATCAGGCCGCCATGGACACCATCAACCCCAACCGACGCTATCAGGACCGGGACAACTGGGTCTGGGTGCGGGACGCTGGCAAAAACCAGCTGGTGGTGGGCACCCAGTGCCGCATCCTCTATCAGGATGCCGAGGGCAGGCGGGACATCGCCCTGCGCTTTAACCAAATGGTGCGCGATGGCGACATTGGCCCGGTCATGCTGGGGCGCGATCACCATGACACCGGCGGCACCGACTCCCCCTTTCGGGAAACCAGCAACATCAAAGACGGCTCCAACATCATGGCTGACATGGCCACCCAATGCTTTGCCGGCAACGCTGCCCGGGGCATGAGCCTGGTGGCTTTGCACAACGGCGGCGGCGTGGGCATCGGCAAATCAATCAACGGCGGCTTCGGCTGCGTCCTGGACGGATCCGAGCGGATCGACCAGGTTTTGAAGTCCGCCATGCCTTGGGACGTCATGGGCGGGGTAGCCCGCCGGGCCTGGGCCAGGAATGCCAATGCCATCACCACCTCCCTGGAATATAACGAGATCATGGCCGGGGACGACCACATCACCCTGCCTTTCATCACCGATGCCAATACGGATCAATTGATCCGGCAGCTGGTGGAGAACAACCAGTAAGCTAAACCCCAGACCCGGCTGAAGAAACGTGAAATAAAAAAGTCCAAAATGAACCCATAATTGAGACAGCAATAAAATCCAAAAATGAACGCTATACGACTTAAATGATTTAAATTCCACCGGCTGCTCCTTGGCGGCAGGGGACAGAAAGGGATACGATGAGCAGTTTAC
>CAZSSU010000167.1:0-3741 GCA_964609415.1 uncultured Christensenella sp.
GATTATAGCACTTTTGATTTTAGTAACAATCCAAACGTAGTGCAGCCAGGAAAGTCAAGCAAATAATTAATCCTAAGTGCAGCGTTTTCCTGGCGCGCTATCTGGCCTATGTGGCCGACAACGCGGGGCTTTTGGAGGACAAGCTCACCCACTTCACCAACCTGCCCATCCGCGCAAGGCTCCTCAACTTCCTCAAGGCCGAGCAGAAAAAGCAGGGCAGCCGCCACATCCTGTTGCCAGCCAGCAAAAAGGCGCTGGCCGCCCAGTTTGGCGTCCAGCGCACTTCCCTGTCCCGGGCGCTTCAGAAAATGCGGGATGAAGGGCTGATTGCCTTTGACCGGCACAGCATCACCCTGATTTAGGCTTTTTCCACCGGCACCCACAGTTCCATCGTGTAATCCGGACTGTGCAGGTCGCCCTGGTGATAGACTTCAAAATCAGGCGTTCCGGCATGGCGGAAGCCCTCCTGGGGAAAGAAGGTGCCCAGCACATATTTCCAGCCCTCATGAATGCACTGGGGTACAGGGCCGTGAAGCTGGACGATGGCATACTGGGCGGCGGGCACTTCCAGCACCTCAAGCCCCAGGGAGCTGGCTTTTGCTGGGTCAGATAGATCAAAGCCCGCCATATAGCGGAAGGAACCATCCTGGCTCATGTCATAGCAAGCGCCAAAGCTTTGGCCGCTGCCCAGGGTCATCAGCTGTGCTTCTTTAAATTGGCTAAACAGGTCTTTCCATGCCTGGGTGAAATCAGCGTCCGGATGCGCTGCCATCGTGAGGCCGGCCATCTGGAACCCCTCTTTATGCTCCATACAAATGTCCATCGTCTGTTCTCCTTTGATTTGAAGTGAGAAGTGTATCGGGGGGAGGTATTGAAACATTGCGCTTAATGTTGAAAAAATGCATCCGAAAAGCCCCCGGGGCAGCCTGCAAGCTGGCTTAAGCGCTGAGGGACAATCCCCTCCACCAGCTGCGCTTCAATGTAGGCTATCGCCATAGGCTGCTTGGTCTGCTCTTGTGCGCGGGTTTGATGGGGTCAATGCGAAGAATATCAGATATCAAGCCGCCGGTTCCGGGCGGTGATGGGCCAGGCATCGACAAGTTTTCCGGCTTGTGCCACCAGCGCCTCAGAATACAGCGCCACGCAGGGGCAGATGTGGGTGGGGATTACATACAGCACCTGGCCGATGGCCGGGCGGGCTTCCCCCTGGGGCATGCGCCACACCCAGTGCTCCTCGCTTTGGGAGACCACCTCCGCCTGGGGAAGCCCCAGGATGATGCCCCTTTGCCCGGCGGGGTCGGTGGCGATGGCCTTGCTGCCCAAATCCAGCGTGAAAAGGCCCTCCGCCGGGTGGCTCACCACCCGGGTGAGGAGCGCCGCGGCGGGGCTGAAGGGCAGGTCCAGGTGCTTGGACTGGTAGCCATGGTCCATCAGGAACACGGTGCCGGGGGAAAGGAAGCCTTCCTGGTGCAGGGCATGGCAGGGGAAGGAGGGGGTGCCGGCCAGCACCAGGATGTCGCAGGATAAGCCTTCATCCCTGATCTGCTGGATGGCTTTGTTCAGCGCCGCCATGGCCGTTTGCACCCGCTCACAGCGCTTGGCAAAGTCCGGGTCGTGGTGGTGGCCGTCATAGCCGTGAATGCCGCATAGTTTAAGCCCTGGCATCCGGGCACAGGCGGCATACAGCGCCGGGGCCTCATGGGTGGCGATGCCGGTGCGGTTCATGCCCATGTTCACATCCAGCAGGGTATTGACCTGAATGCCCGCGGTGAGCGCGGTGTCTGACAGGGCATGGAGGGTGTTTTCATCATCCCCGATGGCATAAAACTGGCTGTTGGGGTAGTTTCCTATCAAGGCTAAAAACCGCGCCACATTGGGCCCCACCAGGGGATAGGCCATCAGGATGTGGGCGGCGCCGCAATCGGCTAGCATCTGGGCCTCGGCGATGGTGGCGCACTTAAAGCGGCTGATGCCATGGGCCATGAGGAGGCGGGTCATGTCGGCTGATTTATGGGTTTTAATGTGGGGCCAGAGGCGGCTGGCGCTGCCCGTCATGCGGATGGCGGCCTGGATGTTTTCCTCAATCTTCTCCAGATAAAAAATCAGGGCTGGGCTTGGGATGTTTTCTTCACCCAGGACGCGGTAGTCGGTAGTATTCATGGCGTGTCTCCTATGATGTATTGGTCTGTGCTGAGCCAGTGGCGCAGCTCACGGGAAAAATCCTGGCCGCTTTCAGCCTGAATGGCTTTTAGGAAGGAGAATCGGTCAATGCTTCTGCCCGCATGGTCATGAAGCAGCCTGGACAGGGCGCTAAAAAAGGCCTCTTTGCCGATTCTCTCCCGGATGATGGCCATGATGGCGCCGGATTTGCCGTGGATGACGGAGGAGTTGTAGTCATAAACCTCAGGGCTGGCCATCAGCTGCTCAAACTCAGATAGCGGAATATCAATGGCGCTGCGCCGGCCTTCCGCACAGGCTTTCCGGTACATTTCCAGGTCTAATTGGTGCAGGGCTTTATCCTGGGATAGCTCGAAATCAGTGGCCAGGCCCAGGCCAATGCCCAACCAGCCGGTGGGCTCAGCGTCCTTCACATAGTCGCCCCAGTATTCGTGGCAGATTTCATGGGTGATGATCCAGTTGTTTCCCATGAGCACCTGATCCTCCGGCTTGTGATGCAAGCCCAGGACGCCAGTGGCCAGGGGGCAGCCGCCCCGCCATTTGGTGGCGGCGGGGGTGAAGGTGAGGGCTTTGTAGGGGAAGAAGCCAAACAGCGCTTCGCAGGCCGCCAGGTCCCTTTTGGCGTGGTCCAGCACCGTGCGGGCAAGCGTGGGGTTTTCCGGGTAATAGAGGCAGCGCAGGTCGATGTCCTGATAATGGTCTGTCAGGTAAGAAAAGCGGTCTGACAGCACCAGGGCAAAGCTGCACACGTTTTGCTCCCTGAAAGCGCCATCAATGAGTTTCCCCGTGGCCAGGGCGGTTTTGCGGGGGGAATGCAGCCGCACAGTAAAGTCACAGGGCAGGCTCGGGTCTGTGGGCTGGGGATAAAAGTCCCTCACCACAAAAATGTCCTGGGGCATAAAATCAATGGCCTGATAGGGGATTGTCTGTGAAAAATCCCCGATATGACAGCTGCCTGACACCCTCAGCTGCCTGGCGGCTGGGTCATCCTTTACCAGCAGGTCATACAACAAGCGGTCAGTCATTTTTTCTAAGCTCCATTAAGCGGGCTTCATCAACAGGCCCAAAGCAAGCCTCAGGCGGCGCGGTGAAGGCCATGCGTTCACCTGTCACCGGGTGGGTGAAGCTCAGCGACCAGGCGTGGAGCATCAACCGGGGCGCGGGGGGCAGGCCTTTGTGGCCGTAGAGGGGATCGCCCAGCACCGGGTGATGGGCCTGGGAGAAATGCACCCGGATCTGGTGGGTGCGGCCGGTGACAAGATGAACCAGCACCAGGGCGCTTTTTTCGTGCTGGCTGACCAATTGCCACTGGGTGAGGGCTTCGCGCCCGCCTGGCACCACGGCCATTTTCTTCCGGTCTTTTGGGCTTCTGGCGATGGGGCCATCCATCTGGCCGTGATGCTCTTTCATCTGCCCGGCCACCAGGGCCAGGTAGTGTTTATCAATCTGCCGCCTGGCCAGCGCCTGGGACAAGGCCAGGTGGGCCTGGTCGTTCTTGGCCACCAGCATAAGCCCGCTGGTGTCCTTGTCCAGGCGGTGCACGATGCCGGGGCGCTTTTCCCC
>CAZSSU010000168.1:0-3722 GCA_964609415.1 uncultured Christensenella sp.
TGTATTCCCGGGCCTGGCTGGATTTTTCATCCATGTCCGGGCACACATACACCTCACAGCCAATGACGGGATGGATGCCCGCCTTTTTGGCCGCCTTATAAAAATCAATCACCCCATACAGCGCCCCATGGTCGGTGATGGCGCAGCTGTCCATCCCCAGCTCCTTGAGCCGCGCCATGAGCGGGTTGATCCGGCAGGCGCCATCCAGCAGGCTGTATTCCGTATGCAGGTGCAGGTGCGTAAAGGCCATGTTTTTCCTCCTTGGTGTTCATCTATTATATCGGATTAGGGGGTGGGGTTCAATGAATGCCAAAAACGGGATGTAATTTATAATGAAGTTTTAAGGGGTCTGGGGATTTCTTTCAAGAAATCCCCAGCGCTCCCTTGCCCTTCCTTCACGTCCACTTTATACTGTCCGCAAGGAGGGTGAGCATGAAACAAAGCACCATCGCGGCGTTGGCGACGCCACCTGGCAAGGGTGGGCTGGCGGTGATCCGGATCAGCGGGCCGGAGGCCCTGGGAATTTTAAGGGCGGTGTTTGCGCCTAAAAACCCTGGGTCTGCCTTTGCGCCCAGGATGATGATGTATGGGCACCTGAAGGATGGGGAGAAGGTGCTGGATGAGTGCATGGCGGTGTACCTGAAAGCCCCCCACACCTACACCCGGGAGGATGTGGCGGAATTGTTCCTCCACGGCGGGGAATATGTGGTGCGGGCGGCGCTGGAGGCGTTGTATCAGCGCGGTGCGGTGCCGGCTGAAGCGGGGGAGTTCACCCGGCGTGCCTTTTTAAACGGCCGCATCGACCTGAGCCGGGCTGAGGCGGTGATGCAGCTGATTTCCGCCACCGGCCAAAAGGCTGCCAGCGCCGCCCTCAGGCAGCTGCAAGGGGGCGCCTTGCGCTTTGTGCAGGAGGCCCAGGCGGAGCTCATACGCCTGATGGCGGGCTGTGTGGCGGCCATTGATTACCCGGAGGAGATTGACCAGGAGGAGGCGGTGGGGGACATGGTGCCCGGCCTCAGGGCGCTGGCTGACAAGCTGGAAGCCGCCTGTGATGAGCGGGGCAGCCGGATTCTGGAAGAAGGCCTGCAGGTGGTGATCTGCGGGAAGCCCAATGTGGGCAAGTCCTCCCTGCTCAATGCCCTCCTGGGGGAGGAGAAGGCCATTGTGACCGACCTGCCTGGCACCACCCGGGATTTGGTTTCGGGCAGCGTGATGATGGATGGCATCCCGGTCCACTTCAAGGACACCGCTGGCATCCGCGAAAGCGATGAGGTGGTAGAGCAGATTGGCATCCGCCGGGCCCGGGAGGCCATGCAAAGCGCTGACCTGTGCCTGATGGTGCTGGACGCCGGGGAGGTGCCGGACTGCCAGGACGCGGAGATATTGTCAGCGCTTCAAAACCTGCCCCGACTGATTGTGCTCAACAAGCAGGATTTGCCCCCGCAGCCAGCGGTGGATGCCTGGCTGAAAGGGCAGGGGGTGAGCGCCGGGGAACTGCTGCGCATTTCCGCCGTGACCGGGGAAGGCATGCAAGCCCTGCGGGCGGCTATCCGGGAGAAGGCGGGCGAGCCCGGCGGGAATGCCCTCACCCTTACTCGTCACCTGCGCCTGGCCAGGCGCGCCGCAGAAAGCCTGCGCAGTGCGGCCAGCGCCATGGGGGAAGAGGTGCCGATTGACCTGTGCGCGGTGGATTTGAACGAGGCCCTGGCGGCCCTGGGCGAAATTACCGGGGAAAATGTGGATGAGGCGCTGCTGGATGAGGTGTTTGCCAGCTTCTGCGTGGGGAAATAAAAGCGTTTGATGCTGGAGGAAAGGATAGGCTTTATGAAGACACGCATTGGCAAGGTGGTGCGGGTGGAGGGGGAAGGCGTGATGGTGCGCTTTGAACGCCCCACTTCCTGCACGGGCTGCGGCGCCTGCGCCCGGGACCAAAAAACCACCACGGTGTTTGCCCTGGGCAAGGCCAGTGTGGGGGATATTGCCCAGATTCAGATGCCGGAGGGCAAGATCAAGCGCCCGGCATACCTGAATTACCTGGTGCCGGCCTTTGGCTTTATCTGCGGCCTATCGCTTGCTTATGTGATCCGCCCCACGGAGCTGGTGATGGTGCTGGGCGCCATTTGTGGCATGGTGCTCGGCAGCGTTATGCTGCGGCTGTTTGATAGCCGCCTGGTGAAACAGGCGGGTGGCCAGGCCCAGGTGGTAGCGGTCAATGAGCCCCAGGTTTTAGAGATGTACCGGAAGCTGTCCACCTGCCCCAAGGCAACTGCCTGGAAGGGCGTAGTTTAAGCGAATCACAGGCGCTTCAGCCATCAGGCTTGAGCGCCTTTTCAAATCCGTATTCCCGCAAGGTCAGCGTATCGTCAATTATTTCATTATAAACGCCATGTGCGCGCTGATAGCCGTTTTTCTGGTAGAAATGGATGGCGGGGAGGTTGGCATCCACCACAAAAAGCCTTAAGTATTCAGCGCCCATTTGCCTGGCTATCCGCTGCGCACAGGACAAAGCCTGGCTTCCCCAGCCTTTTCCTGCCATTGTCACATCTACCCCTAGGCGGTCAAGATAAAGTGCTTTGGCCCGCGGGTTTGCCCACTGCACCTGGGCTTCGCCAGCGCTTTTATCACACAGGGCAAAGGCCGCGGCCATGGAATCGCTCTGGCGCAGTACATAGAGTCTTTTCTGACGAATGTCCTCCTCTAAAACGGAGGCGGGGTAGACCTCATCCCAGATATCAAGCCCACGCCTGCTCATATCCGCAATAATCCTGGCATACATCGCCTTGATGTCAGGCAGCTCATTCATTCCGGCTAAACTTATGTTCATCTTATCCCTCATCAATATAGGATTGATGGTGTCATTCTCTCATATTCAGCATATCGCCGCAATGGCGGCTTTTTGTAAGTCATCCATTCACAGCTGCATTTTACCAGAAAATGCACAGATGTATATTGACATTGGGGCTATAGGATGGTTTAATAACACCTGCCTGGATGTTTAGTAAATCTAAACTCCGGGTTGAGGAGGAGAAAGACGGTGGACATTGGTGGCACCTTGAAAAGCCTGAGATTAGCACGGAATCTGACCCAGGAAGACCTGGCGGACCGCTGCGAATTGACCAAGGGCTTTATCTCCCAGGTGGAGAACAATTTAACATCGCCCTCCATCGCCACCCTGTCTGACATGATTGAGTGCCTGGGCTCAAGCCTGGAGGAGTTCTTCAGCGCAAGGCAGCAGGAGCGCGTCGTGTTTGGCAAGGACGATATGTTTGAAAAGGTGGATGAGGAAAGCCTCAGGGGTTCCATCCTGTGGCTGGTGCCCAGCGCCCAGAAGAACATGATGGAGCCCATGCTGGTGCGCCTGGGGCCAGGCGGCAAAACGGCAGAAATCCCCGCCCATGAGGGGGAGGAGTTCGCCTATGTGCTATCCGGCACCATTCAACTGGTGCTGGGTAACGCCCGCTACACCATCAGCCGGGGAGAGAGCTTTTGCATTCACCCCAAAGCCCCTCACTATGTGGAAAACCATGGGAAGCGGGAGGCCCAGTTTCTGTGGGCTTCGACGCCCCCTTCGTTTTAGTCTCTTATTACAGTATCCGGAGGTTATCGATGGAAGAACAGCGGCAGTTGATCAAGCTGGAAAACGTGTCCAAGCAGTATGACGGCGTGGATGTGCTGTCAGATGTGAACCTCTACATCCGCAAAAATGAGTTTGTGACCCTGTT
>CAZSSU010000169.1:0-2162 GCA_964609415.1 uncultured Christensenella sp.
TGGTGGACCAGATGCTTAGGCAATCGGGCGTGTTCCGGCAAAACCAGCAGGTGGCGGAGCGGGTGATGGACTCAGGCGACATTGAGCGGGAGCGCGGCATCACCATACTGGCCAAAAATACCGCCGTCCACTGGGACGGGGTGAAAATCAACATTGTGGATACCCCTGGCCACGCCGATTTCTCGGGCGAGGTGGAGCGGGTTCTGAAGATGGTGGATGGTGTATTGCTGCTCACCGACTCTTTTGAAGGGCCCATGCCCCAGACCCGCTTTGTGCTGAAAAAAGCGCTGGACTTGAACCTGCCGGTGCTGCTGGTGATCAACAAGGTGGACCGGGCAGACGCCCGGAATGAGGAAGTGGTGGGCGAGCTGCTGGACCTGCTGATCGACCTGGAGGCGGGCGAGGAAACCCTGGAGCACCCCATCCTCTACGTGTCAGGCCGCGACGGCACCGCCACCACCGATCCCAAGCAGCCAGGCAAGGATTTGTCCCCGCTGTTTGAAGCCATCCTGCGCTACATCCCCGGCCCCGAGGTCGACCCGGATGGCCCTGGCCAGGTGCTGATTTCCACCATTGACTATAACGACTATGTGGGCCGCATTGGCATTGGCCGCATCCAGCGGGGCAAAATCCAGGTGATGAGCCAGCTGGTGCGCTGCAACGCCCTGGACAAAAGCATCAACGACCGCTTCCGGCTGAGCGAACTCACCACCTTTGATGGCTTGAAACGGGTGCCGGTGGAGGAGGCCCAGGCCGGGGACATCGTGGCCCTGTCAGGGCTGAGTGACCTGAACATCGGCGATACAGTCTGTGATCCTTCTGCCATTGAGCCCCTGCCCTTTGTCTCGGTGGGCGAACCCACGGTGACCATCACCTTTTCCATCAACGACAGCCCCTTTGCTGGCCGCGAGGGGGAATTCGTCACCAGCCGCCACCTGAGGGCCCGGCTATATAAAGAAACGCAAACCGACGTGTCCCTCCGCGTGGCTGACGGGGAAACGCCCGACCAGTTCCTGGTGAAGGGCCGGGGTGAACTGCACCTGTCCGTCCTCATGGAAAACATGCGCCGACAGGGCTATGAGTTCCAGGTGTCCATGCCCGAAGCCATCCTCAAGGAAATCGACGGGGAAACCTGCGAGCCCATGGAGCTGGTGCGGGTGGACGTGCCCCAGAGTGCAAGCGGCGCTGTGATTGAAAAGCTGGGCAGCCGCCGGGGGCAACTGCTCTCCATGGCAGGGACTGACCGGGTGCGCATGTCCTTCCTGGTGCCTGCCCGGGGCCTGTTTGGCTACCGGAACGAGTTCCTCACCGACACCCGGGGCGAAGGCATCATGAACGCTGTGTTCTACGGCTATGAGCCCTACAAGGGCGATATTCCCCGGCGCAATGTGGGCGCTCTGATCTGCCACGAAACAGGCGACAGCACCCAATACGGCCTGTATGCCGCCCAGGAGCGGGGAACGCTGTTTATCAGCAGCCAGACACCCGTTTATGCCGGGATGATCTGCGGCGTCTCCAGCCGTCCGGGGGACATTGTGGTGAACATCTGCCGCAAAAAGCACGCCACCAACATCCGAAATGCCGCGGCGGCTGAGGACAGCATGCGCCTGGCCGTAGTCAGGCCGCCCACGCTGGAAGAAAGCCTTGAGTTCATCGACGAGGATGAGCTGCTGGAGGTCACCCCCAAGTCCCTGCGCATGCGCAAAAAGGAACTGAGCCACGAGTTGCGCGCCAAAAAGCAGGGTAAGGCGAAAAAAGCCTGACTGGTTGACAAATTTCCCCTGCGTGAATAAACTTATCCTCAATATATGAATCAGCCAGACGGCAATAGAGATTGAAAGCAGGGAAGACCTCAGTGCGCAAGCCCACGCCCCCCCAAGACCGACTCACCACCCGCAAAGCCAGCCGCCGGGGCAAGCGCCAGCAGCGCCATGCCAGGCTGCTGGCCTTTTTAGGTATGGGGCTGGCGGCGGCGGCTGTTGTTCTGCTGGTTGGCTATATCAGGCAAACCAATCAGACCCGCCAGGAGCAGGCGGACCTGCGCGCCCTTTATCACAGCGAAGCCCCGGCCAGCACCCCTGCCCCCACCGCTGCCGCTGTTCTCCCCACAGATTCGCCTGCCCCGGTGAGCGTGATCTATTCCCCCGCCCCCAGCCTGGCGC
>CAZSSU010000169.1:2172-3719 GCA_964609415.1 uncultured Christensenella sp.
AAAACCGGGATGTGGTGGGCTGGCTTAGCTATCCTGGCATTGCGGAAATAGATTTCCCCATTGTGCAGCGGGACAACATCCACTACCTCAACCGGGACTTTTCCGGCCGGGAGAACATCGGCGGCTCCATCTTCATGGATGAGAGCAACGCCATCTGGCCGCTTGATGAAAACCTCATCCTCCACGGCCACAACATGAAAAATGGCACCATGTTTGGCAAACTGGCCCGGATGCTGGAGCCGGAGATGGCCCGCTACATGCCCTTTATGCAGTTCGCCACCCTCTATCAGCAGGATGTGTATGTGCCCTACGCGGTCACCGTGTTTTCCAATGACCCCAAAGACAGCCGCTACATCGGCATCATCGCCCCCAGCTTTGACAGCGCCCAGGATAAAGAAGCCTATGTGAACACCCTGCGCCAGCGTTCCTCCCTGTCCTTCCCGGTGGATGTGCGGGAGGACGACCAGCTGCTTACCCTGGTCACCTGCCATGGCCCCATTGACACCGAACGGCTGGCCGTGGCCCTGCGGGCCCTGCGGCCGGGCGAGGATCAGGAGGCGCTGAAGGCCGCTTTCATGGCCCAGGTGGTCAGACAATAGGAGAATGTGAGATGAATAATCAGAACCTCATCGGGTGTTGCGGCTTTTACTGCGGCAGCTGCCCCACCTACGCCAAGGGCCAGTGCGCCGGCTGCCGGGAAGCCCACAAAAACGGGGGCTGCTTTACCGCCAGCTGTGTGAGCAGCAAAGGCATTGATTATTGCGGGCTGTGTGATGAATTCCCCTGCGAGGATATCATCAAACGCGACAAGGCCACAGTGCTGGACAAAGATTGGCTGGTTTGGAAGAAAAGGCAGCTCCACCAGGAGAACAGCTAGATCACGCATTCCCATAACAAATAAGGGGCCGAGCTTGCGCTCGGCCCCTTGCTTGTTTGTTAGTTAGCGATCAATCGTACACGAGCATCGCGATCTTTTCGTCGTCGATGTTGTCCTTGGTGTACCACTGGGCGCCGGTGTCCACGTCGGACACTTCTTCGCCGTTGGCGGCCTTCACAGCCAGCTCAACTGCCAGGAAGCCGATGTTGTAGGGGTCCTGGGTGACGGAGCCTACGAACCAGCCATTGCGCACGGCGTTCTTCTGGGGGGCGCCGGCGTCAAAGCCAGCCACCAGGATGCCGTTAAAGCGGCCACCCTCGCCGAATTCAGAGCCATCAGCGGTAGCAGCCAGCACGCCAGCCACTGCGCCTTCGTTGGAGATGAACAGAGCAGCCAGGTTGTCCTTGTTCAGGACGGCGTTGGCGGCGTTGGTCATGTCGTCAATCTTGGGGGAGGCGCCCACTTCCACATGGAGGACGATGGTGGGGTTTTCGGCCTTGGTGGCCCAGTTGGTGTGGCCCTGCACTTCGACGGTGCCGTAGGCGGCGGCCAGCTCGACAAACTTGTTGACAAAGCCGGAGGTGCGGCCGGTGATGGACTCACTGGTGGCATCCTGGCTCAGCACGCCAATCACGACGGGCTTCTCAGCGGTGCCTTCCTTCAGTTTGGC
>CAZSSU010000170.1:0-3716 GCA_964609415.1 uncultured Christensenella sp.
AAACACCACCCGGCAGGGGCCCAGGGGCAGCTGCAGCGCCTGGCAATTTTGATATTTATCCTTCAGGAAGGCCAGGCGCTGGCGCATGGCCAGGGGATCTAAATCGCCCAGGCTGGTGGCGCTCTGCTCGGCGTTGATCTCCCACTTGTCCTTGAGAGATGCCAGCACCAGGGTGATCTGGGCGTCCGTGGCCTGCCAGACCACATGATGGGGGGTGGCGGTTGTCATATCCACAGTGAGGGTGGCGCCCACGGAGAAATTGCCCGACAGCTGGACGTCCTCGCTCTCCAGGCCCTCGGTGGCGCTGTTGATGTAGGCCAGCATGGCCTCATTGGACAGGCGGGCCAACTGCTCATCATAGCCCCGGCGGCTAACACTGCTTTCAGCGATTTCGGGGAAGGTGGGCTGGTAGGTGAGCGGGCTGGCATGGGCCAGCATGCCCTTGGCCTGGTCCACCGCCTGGAAGAGGGAGGCCTGGTCATCCAAATCGCACATCACCTGGGCGGTGGCCGTTTTGTGATCGCCATAGGCGGTGACCGAAAAACGGCTGAGCGCCTCGCTGGTGTTGAGGGAGACGCCGGAATTGGCCAGGCGCACCAGGTGGCTATCCTCCTGGTGGAGGGAAAGGGCGGCTTTTACCTCCTGCTTGAGGGCATATTCCCGCACAGCCAGGAGCTTTTCAATGGCTTTAGTCATCGGCATTTTATTCACCCACCTTTACATTGTCAAAGCGGCACACAGGCACCCCATGGCCCAGCTGCATCACCTGGGAGGGCATGCCCTTGCCGCAGTTGGGCACAAACTGCACTTCCCAGGTGCTTTCATCGCCCACAGCGCTCAGGGAATTGTAGAAGGGCAGCGTATCGCCCTTATAGGCGGCGGAGCGCACCACCTCTTTCACCTGGCCATCCTCCACCAGATAGGCATAGTCATTGGCGAAGTGGAACTGCTCACGGTTGGAGCCGATGGACCAGGATTTTTCACCGGAAAGCACGATGCCCTTCTGGGTGGAGGCGATGATATCCTGGAGGGAGCCATCCTGCCCGGGATCCACGCTGATATTGGTCATGCGCTCAAGCGGCGTGCGGTAAAAACTGGTGGCCCGGGCGGTGCCGCCGGAGGCGGCGAAAATCTCCCGCCCCGCTCTTTCATTGGCCTCCGTCACCATCTGCCGGGATGTGATGGCGCCCACCAGGACGCCTCGCTCAATGAGCATATAGTTTTGCGCGGCCACGCCGTCATCGTCATAGCCAAAGGAACCGGGGCTGTTTTCAAGGAGCGCATCCGCCCGCACATTGAGTTTGGCGGTGCCGTATTGGAGGCTGCCAAAGTCCTCCAGCCTGACAAAGGAGCCGCCGGCGTAGCTGAGCTCATAGCCCAGGATGCGGTCCAGCTCCAGCGGGTGGCCGATGGTTTCATGCACCTGGAGGAACATCTGATCAGGCATCAGGATCACGCTGCGCACATCGTGGGGGCAGCGGGGCGCCACCAGGGTTTCGTTCAACTCCCTGACGATGCGCTCAGCCTCCCCCAGC
Organism: uncultured Christensenella sp.; assembly: GCA_964609415.1. Taxonomy (GTDB): domain Bacteria; phylum Bacillota; class Clostridia; order Christensenellales; family Aristaeellaceae; genus UBA6115. The sequence goes on from CAZSSU010000170.1 coordinate 1,536, forward strand.
CAATGATTTTCCTGCATGATTTCCCAGCCCCGGGAAGCCCCCAGGCGGGGCGGATTGTATTTACGGCCCTGGGTTTCGCCGCCCACATCCTTGCCCTTGACGAAAACGGAGGGGAAAAGCTCCTTGATTTCCTTATGAATTTCAGCGCCTTCCGTGTCGTAATACTCCACGGTGCGGGACAGGGCGTTGAGATAGGCCACCCGCTGGGTGACGCCTTTTTGATTCATCGCGGCATCCATCTTTTTCAAAAAAGCCGCCTGCTCGTCCAGGGGCACCCGCAGGGTATCCTGGGCGCAGGGGGAGGAAAAGTGGCCGCTTAACACCTCTTTATCCGCCAGATGGATGGGGCGTGTCAGCCGCTTGGCGGCGGCCCTTGCGTTTGACAGCGCCTTGTCAAAGGTGCCGGTGATGTCCCCCAGGTTGCTGGAGGCCGCGAAGCCCCAGGCGCCACCCGCCAGCACGCGCACGCCAAAGCCGCTTTCCTTCTCCTGGCTGAAGCTGCGCATGTTGCCGTTGAGCATCGCCATGCTCAGGGACTCATCCTTGGGGTAGAAGCGCACATCCGCGTACGCCGCCCCCTTTTTCATCAGCCGATCCAACTGTTCTTTCCATTGATATGCCATGGATTCGCTCCTTTCGGCAGTTTGTGATTGTGTGGGTTCATTTTAGCACAGATTGGGCTGGGGCGGGGAGATTTGTGGGAAAGGGAGATGCGTTTCTTTATATAGTACGCTTGTTTTAAATTTATATTGATAATTCGTGTGATTTTTAAAACGTATGTGTAAAATACAAGCAAGGAAAAGTGTTGCAGGAATAGTGCACCCGATAAATATGTAAACGAAATAATTTTTGTTGACATTCAAAGAAATCTAAAGTACACTTAATATGATATTTTTAAATCATTTTCCATCTTTTGTCGCCATTTTGTGAGGAGTTTCAAGTGAAAGTACGATATGTTTATTTAAAACGATTGTATATCAACGTTTTAATTATTTCAATATTGTTTTCTGCATCCACAATTATTTCCCCGATGATGAGTGCACAACTGGTTGACGGGGTGGTGAGGACTGTTGATGATTGGTTATGGTTGCTCATATTGTTTATCATATCATATATGATTCAAATATTGCTTTCAACATTAGATTACTGGCAAAAAGGCTGGTTTTCAGCTAAAGAAAAGCGAATCATGCGGCAAGAAATTTTTCAGGCCGCTTTGAAGAAAGGCAGAATCTCCCGCAAAGAAAATGCAAACATCGTATCATTTGTAAACAACCATGTTGCGTCGATTGTACAAAGCATTTATATTGGCGAAATCGGGATTGTTCAATGTTTTTCCTTAATCCTTTTCTCGGTTTTAGCATTGATCTATCTTCATTGGCTTTTTGCGATGATCATTCTTGTTATTAGTTTGCTAATTATAGTTGTACCAGGGGCTTTGCAACGCAAAGCCCAAGCAGCAAACTTATCATACACCGCTGCATTATCAAGCTTTAACCTACAATTGATTTCATTTCTGGGCGGTTTAAGCGTCATTATGCAAAACTCATTTTCGTTTGGAGCTGCCAGACGTATCAAATATATTAATTCAGACATAGAAACCCATGAAGAAAAAATGATTGCTTTACGCACTTTTGTAGAGAGCACGAGTGGAGCTTTGCACTTAGTACAAGATGTTTTTGTGATTACTATGGGCGTATTCTTAGTTTCCAAACAGATGGCTAGCATTGGAGATTTGCTGGCCGCCCTACAAATAAGCAATATTGTAAGTGCTCCGATGGAAGCGATTGCTTATATGGTTCACGACATGAATGAGAAAAAGCCTTTGCTTGAACAGTTTAAGGTCTTGAGCAATGGAAATGAACAGCCCATAATAATTGAAAAACAGCACCTATCTGATAGTGAAAAATTTACTAGCCTGTGTGTTAGTCAGTTATCCTTTCAAGCAGACAAACAAATGATTTTTAGCGGAGTCAATTTTTGCTTGGAGAAAGGTGGTAAATATTTAATTAGGGGCGACAGTGGGTGCGGGAAAAGCGTGCTTATGCAAATGATGGTCAATGAAATAAATCCGTCTGCAGGCAATATACGGCTGAATCAAAAATGTTTATCTATGTTTAAACCAAGTTTACTTTATCATATCATTCACTTAGTTCCGCAATTCCCTCAAATCTTCCACTTATC
>CAZSSU010000171.1:0-3714 GCA_964609415.1 uncultured Christensenella sp.
AGGCACCCGGGTAGTAATAGGGGTCGCCCTGGATTAGCAGCTCGGTGTTGCTGGTAATTTCGGGCGTTGGCCTGCGGGAGGAGGCGGGCAGGGCATAGCTGAGGGTGGTGGCGATGCGCATGAAATCCTGATTGCCCATGGCGTATTTGGCCAGCGCCGCCAGATCCCGGGCGGTGGTGTAGTGCTCCTTGTGGTGGTAGCCGTGGGGGTTGGTGAAGTGGGTGTTCGTCAGGCCCAGCTGCTGGGCTTTGCTGTTCATCTCCGCCACAAATTTGTCTACCGAGCCTGACACAATCACCGCGATGGCGTTGGCGGCGTCGTTGCCGCTTCTGATCATGAGGCCATAGAGCAGATCCCGCAGGCTCATTTTTTCGCCGGGGAACACGGGCACCAGCGACGAATCCTTGGGCACCTCGCCCGTGGCCTGGGGCAGGCGGACCACCTGGTCCAGCTTGCCCTTTTCCAGGGCGATCAGCAGCGTCATCATCTTGGTGGTGCTGGCGGGGTACATGCGCGCATCCGCGTTTTTTTCAAGCAGAATCTGCCCGGACTGGGCGTCCAGCAGCAGGGCGCTGCGGGCATAGAGATAATCAGGCGTTAGCGCCTGGGGCTTTGTGTCATCAAAGAGGGTGGGGGCCGCCAGGCCCAGGCCGGACAGGTCGCCCGCCAGGGCATCCCGGGTGGGCTTGTCGGCAATGCCGTTAACTGCAACGCCTGGGACGCCATGCTGTGAAAGCAGGGTTTGCAATTGCTTCAGCGCTTCTTCTGTGCGGGGGCCAAAGGCGCCATCCGGCCGGTCTGGGAGCAGGTTGAGGTCATAAAGCTGCGTTTGCAGCGCAATCACCTTGCTGCCGCTGTCCCCCTTTTTAACATCCAGCACCCCCCGCATGGCCACATCGTCATAAAGCAGGGATAGGGTTTGGGGCCCGGCCACGCCGTCTGCGGCCAGGCTATGCCCCTGTTTTTTAAGGTATTGCTGGGCGGCGCGCACAGCGGCTGCGGTTTGCTGGCCATAGAGGCCATCGGCCTTGCCCTTTAAGAAACCAAGCGCCGTCAGGCGTTGTTGAAGGCTCAGCACCGCCTCCCCGGAGGCGCCTGTGCCCAGGACGGGATAGGCCTGCTGGCCCTGGGCCGCCAGGGCCGGGGCCAGCAGGCTCATCAGGATGATTGCGCCTATTGCCAGGGCAAGGATGCGTTTCATGGCCTCTCCTTGTGTCATTGTTTTCCTGTTCATCATATCATAACGGATGGCGGACAGGGAAACATGCACCCCTGGGATTATTCTTGTTTAATCATGAGCCAGGACATCAGGGGGCCATGCCCCAGCTCCCAGCTGACCTGTGCTGTTTCACCCTGTGAAGTCCAGCCGGAAGAGGCTAGCTGGCCGCCGTGGCCCAACACATGGAGCTGATAGCTTGCATCTCCTTCCGCCAGGAACTTTGCCCGTGACTGGTTATCTTCCTTATCCATCTCCCAGGTTTCAAGGTTGGGCAGTTTGGAAAACGGCAGCGCGGTATCTTCAAATGCGGCGTTAGCGGCTTCCAGCCGTCCGCTGGATGCGCCTGTGATGACCAGCGGTTTTCCAAATTCCACCGGAACAAGACCCGAAACCAGCACCTGCTTGGAATCGCTGATGGCCATCAGCCCCACGGATTTAGCACCCCCCAGCAAGGATTTGGGGAAAACCGCCTGATGAACAGGGGAAGTATCTGCCTTATACAGGAGACAGTGGCCATCCCAGACCAAGCCGATGTACTGGAAGGGTACGCCGCTTTTGTTTTCCACCAGCACCGGATCCTTGGGGATGTCGCGCCGCCACCAGCCAAGGCCCATGCCTGCAATTATTACGGCGCCAGTCATCATCAGAACAAGCAGCCCGATTAACCAAAGCTTGCTTATGCCTTTCTTTTTCATTGTCACACTCATTTTCTGACCTCTTTCCTTATTCCAAACACAATCATCAATGCTTAATGAGGCAATAGTCTGAAATATTGTTTTGCATTATGCCTTCACTATTTTATAGTAGCTGTTGGAGGTTTTCGCGTACACCAGGACATAAAACAGGGCGAAGCACACATAGGTGATCAGGCTGACCATCGCCACAAGGCCGGTGCGGTTGATGAGCATTCCGGTAAAAATCATGATTTTGCTGATGATGTTATAGGCGGCCAGCAGGTGGATGCCCGCCATCACCAGGGGGATGAAGAACACCAATAACACCTGGCTTTTCACCGTTTGGCGCACCTCCTGATCGCTCATGCCCACCTTCTGCATGATGTCAAAGCGGGCTTTGTCCTCATAGCCTTCGGATACCTGCTTGTAATAGATGATCAGCACCATGGCCATGATGAACACCAGGCCCAGGAACACCGCCACAAACAGCAGCCCCCCATAAACAGCCCTGAAATCAGCCTGCAGCGACGCCCAGTGCTGGGTGCTCATGCTAAGCCTGCCCTCAGAATTCAGATTGACGATGCGCTCCCTGACACGGGAGAAAAAGGGCTCCACCTGATCCACTGACAGGCCGGTGCCCGTGTCAAAGGAAAAGACCCACTCCCAGGGAATCTCCCCCTCTGACAGGCCCAACACATCGCGCATCACCAGGGCGATATCCCTGCGGTTCATGATGAGGGTGTAGGTGGGCTGCATCATGTGGGCATACTCTTCCAGGGGGGCGATGGTCTTCAGGTTCTCACGCAGCTTGAGGGCCTGGTTTCCAAGCGACATCTGCTGGGGCAGGGGATCGCCATAGGTACTGTGGCTAAGTGCTTCGCCCGGCGCCAGGCTGAGGCTGCTTTTGCTCAGCACCTGATAATCCTCCAGGGGCACCAGGTAGATATCAGTGAGGGCTTCTTCTGTGCCCGGCTGCTGGCCAAGGTTCAGCTGAATCAGGGCCTTGCGGTAGATGCTGAGCTTATTCACCGGCACCCCCGATTTTTCAGCCTCCTCCAGCAAAGCGGCTTTGGCTTGGGCTGCCATCTCTTCATTCAGCGGGCGCACAGACAGCAGGGCGTCCCGGTCCATCAGCACCTTGCTTTGAAAGTTCTCGCTGGCGGCGAAAATGGTAATCGTAGTGGACACCATCACCAGCACCATGGTGCTTAAAATGCAGATGGTGGCAAGGCCGGCGGCGTTTCTTTTCATGCGGTGAATCATGCCGGCGATGACGCTGAAGTGCCGGGGCTGATAGTAGAAGGCCTTGTTGCGCCTGAGGCCCCTGAGCAAGGTGATGGAGCCTGAGATGAAAAGCGTATAGGTGCCGAGGATCACCAGAATCACCGCCAGGAAAAACAGGGGGATGGTGTCCATCACCTGCTTTGCTGTGAGCGATATCGCATAGCCAGCACCCAGGCAGAGGATGCCGATGAGCGTCAGCCAGATCCGCCCCCGGGGCTCCCGCTCGCCCAGGCTGTCGCCCTTCAATAGGCTCATGGGGCTGCTCAGGTGAATTTCCCGCAGGGTGTTGAGGAGCGTCAGGCTGTGAATGGCCAGGAAAACCACCAGGGTGAGGGGCAGGGCGCTTTCCGGGATGGCAAGGGGCGGCAGGCCCTGCACCCCCAGCACCCGCAGCAGCACCAGGAACATGAGCTTCACCAGCAATACGCCAAGCAGCGCCCCCGCCAGGGTGGAAAACAGGCCCACCAGGGCGGTTTCCATGGCCAGAACGCGGCCGATGTGCTTTTTCTCCATGCCCAGGATGTTGAACAGGCCAAA
>CAZSSU010000172.1:0-3696 GCA_964609415.1 uncultured Christensenella sp.
GCTATGCCATGGGCTACATCGGCGGCAGCACCATCCCCTTTGTGATTTCCATCGCCGTGCTCATGACCATGGGCTACGGGAACCCCCTGGCACAGCGCTTTTCCATCCTCATCGTGCCGGTGTGGTGGCTGCTTTTCTCTATCCCCATGCTCAAAAATGTGGAGCAGGAGCACTACATCGAAAAGCCCGCCCGCCTCACCCTGGGCGATATCTTCGGCAGCATCCTACAAACCGCCCGGGACATCGCCACCCAGAAGGGCTTGCTGCTGTTCATCATCGCGTATTTCTTCTACATTGACGGCGTGGGCACGGTGATCAGCATTTCCACCGCCTATGGCGCAGCCCTGGGCCTGGGCGCCACCGGGATGATCCTGGCGCTGTTGGTCACCCAGATTGTTGCCATGCCCTCCTCCATCCTCTTTGCCCGGATGGCCAAGAAAATCAGCACCCACAAGGCGATTCGCATCGCCATCGCAGTCTATATGTTCATCTGCTTCGTGGGCTTTGTCATGGGCTTCACCCTGGAGCCCCATCAGGACGCCTATCAAGCCGCCTTTGCGGAAACCAGGACGCAGATTGAAGCCACCTATCCCAACTACGCCTTTGAGGACCGGGAGCGGGCGGAAAGCACCCTGGATGCCTACCTGAACAACGCCCAGCGCGCGCTGACAGAAACCGGGAACCACCCCCTTGAGGACATCCAGATCAAGGATGGCAGTGGCCTGTCCGTGCCTGATGCCCAGCTGGTCATCCAGGCCGCAGCCGAGGCAAAAGCCGGGCTCACAGCCTTTCAATTTGACCATAAGCCCGTTATTTCAAGCTATCAAAGCGCCATCCGCTTTTCCACCATCCTCTTCTGGTGCATGGCCATCCTGGTGGGCACCATGCAGGGCGGCATCCAGGCGGTCAGCCGCAGCTACTTCGGGAAATTAGTGCCCAAGAAACGCTCCAACGAATACTTTGGCTTCTTTGACATCTTCGGTAAGTTCGCCGCCGTCATAGGCCCTCTGCTCTATGCCGTGGTGGGCAACCTCACCGGCCGCTCCTCCTTTGGGGCGCTTGGCCTGCTCATCCTCTTCCTGCTGGGCTACATCTTCCTCATCATCGCCAAAAAGCCCCTGGACGAGCTGGAGCGGGAGCGGGCGCTGATTGGAGAACAATAGGCCTAAACCTGCTACAAAAAAAGCTGCCGCGTAAGGATGCGGCAGCTTTTATCATTTTATATTATCAACCAAAAGTCAGGTTGGGCAGGATGCTGATAATCTTGCGGCGGGTGCCATCCATCATGCGGATGAGGCCCATCTGCTGGGCACTGCCGCTGGACACATGGGTGAGCGCCTGGGACACGCCCCGCTGGCGCAGCAGCTCAGCGCCTGAGGTCAGCAGGGACCGGGCCACTCCGCGCCGTCTCATATCCCGCTGCACATAAACCATCACCAGGGCTGCCGTGTCGGCGCTGGCGCCTGTCATCATCATTTCAGCAATGGGGTGCCCGCCCCGGTAAAAGCCCAGCGCCAGGAAATAAGGCTGCTGCATTTGCAGGGTCAAATAGTCATGGGCGATGGGCGAGAGGCGGTATTTATTCAGCCGCTGTAAAAAGGCGTATTGATCCTGAACGCTTTGCAGCGGCACCGAGGCAAACTCGCAGCCCATGGGCGGCTGGGCGGGGCCGGAGGGCAGCTGAATCAGGTGCTCTTCCATGGCGTCATCAGCGGCAAATCCATTCTGGGTGTAAAAGTTCAGCATATCAAACTGAGTGGGCGGCAGCTCCGTATAGAGGCGGCCTTTTACGCCCGGGAAGGCGGCCCGCATCTGCTCGCTGCGGCCCAGAAGCGCGCCCAGCAACAGGTTCCTGGCCGAGGGCTGGGACTTGATGTCCACATACAGCTGAAGAGGACGCTCAGGCGTGGCCTCCTCCTGGAAGCTGAGCACCACATAGCCAACGCCCATCTGCACATACTGGTCATTGGCGGCAAAAAAAACGTCCTCAGCGGGAACGCCAGAAAAGGGGGCGCTTGGGTGGGATAGTCGCATGGAAACTCCTCTTTTAAAGCAAACTCATTTTGTCCCCTCGCCGGGGATGCTTATTGCCAGTCGCTGTCGTGCAGGCTGCCGGGGCCTGGCGTCAGATCATACACCACTTTGCGCACCTGAGGACAGGCTTCCCGCACCCGGGCGGTGTAGCGCTCCAGCAAATCATAGGGCAAACGCGCCGACAGGGCAAACACCTCGCCGCCCTGATGGTTGGCCGTCACCGCGCGCAGCACCAGCACGGCTGCGCTGTGCTCCTGGCGGTAGGGCAGGTGGTAGAGCACCGCGAAAAACTTCCACAGCTTGCGGTGAAGCCCCGCCGCCCTGATTTCCTCACAGAAAATGGCATCCGCCTGGCGCAGCATGCTCAGTTTTTCCGCTGTGCACTCGCCAATCACCCGCAGGGCCAGCCCCGTCCAGGGGAAGGGCTGCGCCTGGGTCATCTCCTGGGGCATGCCCAGCGCCTCGCCCACAAAGCGGATCTCCTCTTTGAACAGCTCGCCCAGGGGCACCATCACAGGCTTGTCCTGCTGGATGCGGGGCGTGGGCATCACCGTGTCCGGCCCTTCCATCAGCTGGCTGGCATTCCCCGGGAGGATCAGCACATCATAATCCAGCGCCTCCATGGCCTGCTGGAGCATTTCCTGCAGGGTGCGCATGATCACCACCTGCTTGTCCTCCGGCTTTTCAAGGCCGGAGAGCGCTTCCAGGAAGTGGGACTTGGCGTGAATCACCTGCAGATTCAGGCCCATCCGGTCCCGGTAATACTCCACAAAGCGCTCCGTCTCCTGCGCCCTGAGAAGCCCGGTGTCCACAAACAGGCACTGGAGGCGCTCCCCCAGCACCCGGTGAGCCAACAGGGCATTGACCCCGCTTGACAGCCCCCCTGACATAATGCATACGGCCTTCCCATCTCCCACCTTCTGGGCGATAGCGGCCTTGGTGATGTTGATATAGGCATCTTCACTCCACCATAGCGTGCAGCCGCACACATCGGTGGCAAAGCGAAGCAGCAGGCCCATCATGTCCATGTCATTGGCCTCCAGCTGGCACTGGAGGGTGTACACCCGTTTTTCAAGGTGCCGGGCACCGATGACGGCGTCCTCCCACTGGGCTAGGGGCTCCATGCCTGAAGGCAGGGTGAGCGGGCTTACAAACTGCAACTGCCGCTCAATCTCGTCCATTTCGCCGGTGACGGGTGAAGGAAAGAACTTGACCGTGCCCACATCATTGACAGCACGCTTTTCCCAGGCTTCAGCGCCCAGAAGCGTGGCCGCCACAGGCGCCGCGTCCCCCAGCGCCATCACCGGGATGCCCAGATGCAATAGCGCTGGATCAATCTCGCCTGTGAATTGGCCTGAAACGCCGCCTGCCAGCACCAAGCCCCGGGGAGCGATGGCGCGGATGTCCTCCACCCCGCTATTCCCCGGCAGAATGCGGCAATAAACGGCTTCCGCCCGCATGCGGCTAGCCAAAGCCGCCGCATATTGATTGTCATAATTAAGAATAATCAGCTGATCCTGCATGCGTTCCTCTTTCCTTAGTTGACGGCCCCGTCCACCGTCCAGAACTCGGTGTGCTCCATCACCCACTTGCGGGCGAAGGCGGTCAGCGCCAGCTGAGTTTGCTGGTTGGCGATGCCGGTTTGGGGAAAGTTCATTTGCG
>CAZSSU010000173.1:0-3678 GCA_964609415.1 uncultured Christensenella sp.
AAATTGGCACATCCTTGCGCCATGCAAGACATGGCGCCATATGTCCATGAGGAGGTGAAAGAGATGGATTACGAACTGCTTTACATCATCGACACGGCCGTTGAGGAAGAACCGCGCAAGGAGCTGATTGAGCGCTATAACGCGCTGATCGCCCAGCACGGCGGCAAGGTGGAGAAGGTAGAAGAGTGGGGCAAGCGCCGCCTGGCTTATCTGGTGGATGACAAACCCGAAGGCTTCTACGTTCTGGTTAACTTCTCCGCAGACCCGGTCTTCCCCAAAGAGATGGAGCGCGTTATGGAAATCGACGATAACGTCATGCGCTACCTGATTACCCGTGTGGAGCATAAGCGGTCCAATGTCAAGCCCCGCGCTCAGCGGCCTGCCCCGACGGCAGCCCCCGCAGAAGCCGGCAGCGTGACAGCCGAAATCGTCCCCGACGAGGCTTAAGGGAGGCTTTCTTTGAACAAGATTTTTCTCATCGGCAACCTGACCCGTGACCCGGAGATGCGCAGCACCCAGTCGGGTATCCCTGTTTGCACCTTCACCGTCGCGGTAAACCGCCGGCGCCAAGGCGCCGAGGCGGGCCAGCCTGAAGCGGACTTCTTCCGCGTCACCACCTGGCGCCAGCTGGCCGAGAACTGCAACCGCTTTCTGGCCAAAGGCCGCAAAGTGGGCGTCAGCGGAACGCTGACCCTTCAGAACTACACCGGCAATGACGGCCAGCAGCGCTACAGCCTGGAAGTGCAGGCTGATGAGGTGGAATTCCTCACCCCCCGGGGTGAGGCGGGCGACGCCCCCAGCAGGGCCCCCGCCGCTTCAAGCCCTGACACCTCTGCCGGCGGCTTCGTCCGGGTGGACGAAGATGACCTGCCCTTTTGACACAAGATTAAGGAGACGATAACATGTCTGAACAAACCGAGAGAAGGCCGCGCCCCCGCGGCAGGCGCCCACGCCGCAAGGTCTGTGATTTCTGCGCCAACAAGGTCGAGTATATCGACTACAAGGATGTCAACCGCCTGCGCCGTTACATCAATGAGCGCGGCAAGATCAGCCCCCGGCGGATGCTGGGCACCTGTGCCAAGCATCAGCGCCAGCTGAGCGAAGCCATCAAGCGCGCCCGTGCCATTGCGCTGATGCCCTACGCCGCTGACTGATTAAGCGCTTATAGCGCCCTGACAAAAACTGGGCGCTATTTTTTTGTCCATCGTCAACACTTGCCCTTTGCCGTTCGTTATACAGATGAAAGGAGGCAGGAATGATCACGGATCTGTACGCCAACTTCTTCCAGGAAATCAGCCGCTACCTGCTCTCCCTCACCCGGAACAGAGCAGAAGCGGAGGACCCGGCCCAGGACACCTTCATGCGGGCCATGGCACATGCGGATCAATTTCTGGACATGTCAAGCGCCTAGTGCCGCAGCTGGCTTTACCGCACCGCCAGGAACCTGTTTATCGACCAGGCCCGGCGAAAAAAGCTGGAAAACCAGCTGCCGTCACCCGGGGAAGAGGCTGAGGATGACACCAGCGCAGTCTATGTGGCCCAGATGATTGCCAGCCTGCCCCCGGAGGATCAAGCCCTGTTCACCCTGCGCCACTTTGAAGGGATGAACGCCACAGAGCTGGCAGCGCTTTATGACATCCCCGCTTCCACCATCCGCTCAAGGCTTGCCAAATGCCGGATGATACTCAAACAGCAATACGATCAGCAAAGGAGAGACTGACATGGAAACAAGGAAAAAGAAACTGACCATCAACACCGCACTCTGCGACATGACCCAGGCCAACGAGGAGAGCCTGAGCGCTTATGAGGCCATTGAAATCAACGCCGCCACCATCGTGCTCAGCCGCCGGGTGAAAGAGCTCCTGGCAAACATCCCCCTCACCATGAACGCCGCCCAGATTCTCCACGCTGATGAAGGCACGGTGTTCAGCACCCAAAACGGCAAAGCCGAAATCACTGGCGACAAAGCGCCCGCCAAACCCACCATGCTCATCGTCAACGGCAAGCTGATCATTCACCCGGGCAGCGAGGAAGCCCTCAAGGGCTATGTGAGCATTTCCGTCAACGGGAAAATGCTCTACCCCAAAAGCATGGGCGCGCTCCTGTCCCAGGTGCAGGTCAACGGCTCTTCCCTCCCCTACCCCGATGAGGCCATTCTGGTGGATGGCAAGCTTGTGGTGGATGAGTTGTTCGCCCTGCGCGCCAGGGATAGCCTGTATTTCGTAACAGGAGACCTTATCCTGGCCGATGAAAGCCTGGATGCCAAGGCCCTGGCCGACAAAGGCACGCGTTTTGCGGCCAGACACGCGTATATCGCCCAGAAGCTCATTAAAGATGCCCTGGCGATGATTGACGAGAAAACACCCATCACCCCGATTCCCGAAGGCTTTGCCTTTGTGGGGGGAAAGAGCACGCTGAGCGGCGACCTCATCAGCCGCTATGGCAAGCGTCTGTTTGTTGCCGGGCAACTGGTAATCCCCATGGATCAGAAAGATGCGCTCAAGCAGCTGGAGGGCTTGCAGGTAACCGGTAACATCAAACTGCCCGCATCGATGCTGGACACCCTCAGGGCAATCAAGCCCAAATATCAGGAACTGATCACCTACAAAGGGCTCGTGATTGAAGACAAGGTTAAGCTGCACATCACCCCCGAACTGCTCACCCAGCACCCGGAAGGGCTGAGCGTTGAGGACTGCGGTGTGGTGACCCTGGATGAGCGCATTTCCGCCCAGGATATCCTGGACAAATTGACCCTGCGGGATTGCGGAGCCATCACCTGCCAGCCAGAGCAGGAGTATGCCTTGATGCAGGTGTCAAGCGATATCGGCGCCATCACCCCCGCAAAGGACGATCCGGCGCAGGACCAGGAGAAGGAGGACCCCTATCATGAGAAAATCAACACGGCGCAATACCAGTTCTGATCTGCCCCGGGGCGACTGGTACCGCCCCTTAAAGCGCAAGGACAGAGAAGCGCTTGAAAACGCAGTCAGGATGGAACTGGTCAAATCATCCACCCTTAGAAACTATTGATAGACTGATAAAAAAACATGGCCGCCACTCAGATGGGTGACGGCCATGTTTTTTTCTTATGTTAATTTCTCAGCAGCAGCTTGGTTAAGTCATTGATGGCAGCCTTCACCGGCGGAGCCGACTGGCTCATTTCCTCAATCTTCGCACAGCCATGCAGCACCGTGCTGTGGTCCCGCCCGCCCAGCATTTCGCCAATTTTGGGCAGGCTGGCTTCGGTGAGCTTGCGGGAGAGGTACATGGTCATCTGCCGGGGCACGGTCACATTGCGGCTGCGCCGGGGGCCGCGCAGGTCATCCTCGCTCACCCCATAGTAGCCGGACACCGCCATCATCACATCAAAGCAGGTGACGCTGCGGGGCTGATGGTCGCTGATGATTTCCTTAAGCGCTTCCTGGGCCAGAGACAGGCTGATTTCCTGGCCGGACAGGGAAGAATAGGCTGCCAGGCGCGTGAGGCTGCCCTCCAGCTCCCGGATGTTGCTGTCCACGTTCTGGGCAATCATCTGGATCACGTCTTCACCGGCCTGGATCCCTTCCTCATTGGCCTTTTGCCGGAGGATGGCACAGCGGGTGTCCATGTCCGGGCGCTGGATATCAGCGATGAGGCCGGAGAGGAAGCGGCTGCGCAGCCGCTCTTCCAATTTGGCGA
>CAZSSU010000174.1:0-3615 GCA_964609415.1 uncultured Christensenella sp.
CCACGGTGCTGTTCACCACCGCCGGCATGCACCCCCTGGTGCCCTACCTGATGGGGCAGCCCCACCCGGCCGGCACGCGCCTGGTGAACGTGCAGAAGTGCGTACGCACCGGCGACATTGACGATGTGGGCGACAAAAGCCACCTCACCTTCTTTGAGATGCTGGGCAACTGGAGCCTGGGCGACTATTTTAAGAAGGAAATGATCCCCTGGAGCTGGGAGTTTTTAACCAGCCCCAAATACCTGGGCCTGAACCCGGACAGGCTGGCCTTTTCCGTGTTTGAAGGGGATGAAAACGCCCCCCGGGACCAGGAGAGCTTTGAGCTGTGGGTGAAGGCGGGTGCCAAGCCGGAGCAGATTTTCTTCCTGCCCAAGGAGAACAACTGGTGGGGCCCCGCCGGCCAGACCGGCCCCTGCGGGCCTGACACCGAGATGTTTATCGTGAGGGATCAGGAGCCCTGCGGGCCCGATTGCAGCCCGGCCTGTGACTGCGGGCGCTACCTGGAAATCTGGAACGACGTGTTCATGCAGTATGAAAAACTGGCGGACGGCAGCTATGTGCCGCTGAAGCACCAGAACGTGGACACGGGCATGGGCCTGGAGCGCACCATTTCCGTGCTGACGGGCAAGGATACGGTGTATGAAACCGACCTGTTTTCTGGCATCATCGGGAAGATTGAGGAGCTCTCCGGCAAGCGCTATCAGGGTGGAGACGAGGAAACGGTGAAAGCCTTCCGCATCATCGCCGACCACCTGCGCACCGCCACCTTCATCCTGGGCGACACCCGGGGCGTGTCCCCCTCCAATGTGGACCAGGGCTATGTCCTAAGGCGACTGATCCGCCGCGCGGTGCGCCACGGCATGAGCCTGGAAATGCCCGAAGGCTTCACCGCCGATGTCGCCATGGTGATTATCAGCCAGTACCAGAGCGTGTATCCGGAGCTGAGGGACAACCGCTCCTTCGTGCTGGAGCAACTGCTGCTGGAGGAAAAACGCTTCGCCCGGACGCTCAAGCAGGGCGTGAAGGAATTTGAAAAGATGCTCTTCCGCATGGAGGACTCCATCAAGAAAATGGACAGCCTCAAGGAGGAGCTGCGCAGCACCCTCTTTAAGGAAGAGGACCTCACCCGCCTGGCTCAGGCCCGGGAGGCCATGAAAAACATCGGCTCCACCCTAAGGCCCACCCCCGAAGCCCAGGCCTTCATTCAGGAACTGAAGGAAGTGGGCCAGGCTGTTGACACCATCAAGGCCTTCAAGGGCAAGATGGATGAGCGGCTGAAAAACGTGAAAACCATCGCCGGCCGCGATGCCTTTAAGCTGTATGACACCTATGGCTTCCCGGTGGAAATCACCATGGAAATGGCCAAAGAGCGGGGCTTGAAGGTGGACGAGAAGGACTTTGAGGAGCGTTTCCGCCAGCACCAGAAAACCAGCCAGGCGGGCGCCGAGCATCGCTTCAAGGGCGGCCTGGCCGACAGCAGCGAGCAGACCACCCGCCTCCACACCGCCACCCACCTGCTGCAGGCGGCGCTCAGGAAGGTGCTGGGGGATGAGGTGGGCCAGAAAGGCTCCAACATCACCGCTGAGCGCCTGCGCTTTGACTTCACCTTTGGCCGCAAGATGACGCCTGATGAAGTCAAGGAGGTGGAGCGCCTGGTGAACGAGGCCATCCAGGCCAATGCCCCCATCACCATGGAGGAAATGACCGTGGAAGAGGCCAAAAACCAGGGCGCCATCGGGCTTTTTGAAGAGCGCTATGGCGACAAGGTGCGGGTGTACAGCATGGGCAACTTCTCCAAGGAAATCTGCGGCGGCCCCCATGCCGCAAACACCGGGGAGCTGGGCAGCTTCAAAATCCAGAAAGAGGAAAGCTCCTCCGCGGGCGTGAGAAGAATCAAGGCCACAGTAAGCGCCTAAGACAATCAAAACCATGCGGGGCTGCTGGCACATTGCCGCGGCCCCGCGTTTTATCAGGAGAGGAAAGATGATAGAGCATGCCCTGGCCTTTTTAAACGCCAAGCCGCTGCTGCGGGTAGCGCCGCTTTTTGCCTTTGACCGAGGCGCGGTGCACATCCTGGCGCAGCGGGAGGATGGCCTGCTGTTTGAGGACCAGTCAAGCGACATTGTCTATCTCTGCGCCGATAGCGATGAGAGCGCCCGCTCCCTTTTAGAAACGCTTGATGACTGCGAAACCATGGTGTTTGAGCAGGTGAGCCTGGACGCGTACATCAGGGAGCGCTACCAGTTCACCTGGCACACGCCGGTATTAAACACCGTGTATAACAAAAAAACGCCGGTGCCGGTGGATCCGGATTTTGTCCTGAAACCCCTGTCCATGGCGGATTTCCCCCTGGTGCGCGCCTATTACGACCTGATTGGGGATGAAGGCCTGGCAGATCACCTGAAAAGGGGGGACATGCTGGGCGGCTATGTGGCGGGTGAACTGGTGGGCTTTATCGGAAGGCATGAGGAAGGCAGCCTGGGCATGCTCTATGTCTTGCCCCAATTCCGGCGCCGCGGCTACGCCTGGCAGCTGGAGGGCCACCTCATCAACCGGGTGCTGGCCGCTGGCGAGCGGGTGTTTGGCCAGGTGATTGTGGGCAACGAGGCCTCCCTGGCCCTCCAGCGCAAAATCGGCATGGATATCGGCGAGGAAGTGACCAGCTGGATGGGAAAGTGACAGGAAGGAAGAAAGCGCTGTGAAACATGAAGCATTTCAACACTACAAAGCCCCGGAAGGCAAGACACTACAGAAAGTGGAAGACCACAGCGGAGACATCTGCTGCGGGAAGATGGCCTTATCGGAGGCTGAAACTCTCTTTATCCTCCTTGGCAAATACAAGGAAGAAATCGGCGAGGACGGCTCATTAAGTCCAGCGCAAAAAGACCGTCTGATATCAGCCATTGGATGCGGGGATATACAGTTTTTTCTGATAAAGTGCGAAGGCCATGCGATTGGCATGTGTTCGCTCAGCAGGCTTTTCTCCACCTATGCCTGCGCCCCAATGGGCATTGTGGAGGATGTGTTCATTGAGCCCTCCTTCAGAAAGAAAGGACATATCCGCAGACTGATGCGCTGGGTGCAGGCCTATTGCACCAGTGAGGGCATCCGCAGCCTCTGGGTGGGCAGCTCACAAAGCGACCAGGGCATGTATGCGTCCCTGGGCTTTGATATGCCGCTGGGTCAGCTGATGGCCTGGAGCGCTGAGGAAACACCCTGAGTTTGGACGATTTAGAGCTTTTCCGCCCACTCCTTTTCCCTGAACCCCACCAGCACAAAGTCCTCCCCAATCAACAGGGGGCGCTTAACCAGCATGCCGTCTGAGGAAAGCAGCGCCAGCTGTTCCTTTTCCCTCATCCCGTCCAGCTTGTCCTTCAGCCCCAGTGAGCGATATATCAGGCCGCTGGTGTTGAAAAAGCGGCGCAGGGGCAGACCGCTCGTCTTGTGCCAGGCGGCCAGTTCCTTCTCGTTTGGATGGTCTGCCTTGATGTCCCTGAAGGCATAGGCCATACCATGCTGGTCCAGCCAGTTTCTGGCCTTCTGGCAGGTGGAGCAGCCGGGGTAACACACAAATGTCAGCATCATGATGTCCTTTCAAATATCAGCCGGGTTTCT
>CAZSSU010000175.1:0-3603 GCA_964609415.1 uncultured Christensenella sp.
TCAGGAAGATCATCGGCCTTCAGTTCAAGCGCCTGCAGGACAGGCTGCTGGATCGTCAGCTAGCCCTCACCTTAAGCCCCGAAGCGGAAGACCGCCTGATGGAGCAGGGCTATGACCCGGTCTACGGTGCCCGGCCCATGAAGCGCCTCATCCAAAGCCAGGTGGAAACCCAGGTGGCAAGGGCCCTCATCGAAGGCCGCGCCACCCCCGGTGACAGCCTGGAGATCCTACCCCAGGAGGGAACAGGCTTTGAGGTGAAGGTGACAGACGGGAACGCCGTGCCATCAGTGACCGTGAAATAAAACCCATATACAGTAAAAGACCCGACGGGATGATCCCAGCGGGTCTCATTTTTCTGTTTTATTCCAGCACCTTGGGCAGGAAATAGGCCAGCTGCTTGCGCCACCAGGGCCAGTCATGGTTCACATCCTGTCCCCAAATATCCACCCAGGCCTGGATGCCCTTCTGGTCAAAGGCGTTTTTCAGCAAATGCATGGTGCGCAGCATTTCCTCTTCCCAGGCGCCCTGACCCGCGCAAAACACCATGCGGCAGCTGTTGAGTGTATCGATGAAATATGGGTCATCCGGCAGGTTGGGCATATAGTGAACAGGGGAATTCAGGTAGACCAGGTCATCCATGTAGCCATGCAGCAGCCAGGAGGCGTCATAGGCACCAGACAGGGCAATGAGGCTGTCAAACAGCTGAGGAAAGCGGAGCACCAGGTTCCCCGCATGGGTGGCGCCCATGCTGCAGCCAGTCGCCATCACCCGGCCCTGCCAGCCAGTGTCAGCCTTCATAAAAGGCACATATTCCTGGGTGAGGTGTGCCATCCAGCGCTCGTGCTGCTCCATGCGGGCTCTGGGATGCACATCGTAGTTGGACCAGGTTTCCCGGTCGATGCTGTCCACACAGTAGAGGGTGATGCGCCCCTCGCGCAGGGCAGGCTCACAGGAGGGCAGCATGCCAAAGCCCTCAAAATCACGCCCGGTGCCATCCTGGGAGGGGAGCACCAAAACGGGTTTTCCTCCATGGCCGTAGACCATGGCATGGGTGTCACGGTTTAAAATATGGCTGTAAAAATGCTGATAGCGTCCTGCCATCTCAAGCCCTTTCCGAAACGGCATCCACAAAGGCATCCGCTTCTGCCCTGTCCATGCACTGGGCCAGGTAGTAATAGTTCCCCATGGCGCCTGAGAGTGCCTCTGGGATACGGCCCTGCTGCACGATGCGGTGACCGTAGCGGGCCATGATGTCCGAATGATCCAGCTGATACACCCGGGTGTCCCGGCGGCCGATGAAAGCGCTGATAAAGGTGCGCCGCCCTTCCTCCAGCCATACCCGGTCATGGCAGACCATATCCGCCCACAGCTTGTATATGTCGATGCTGCCGGCGTAGTTGATCATATCCGGCGTCACGCCGCCGGAAGGTCGCATGTTGACCTCCAGGCCCAGTAGCTCCCCGGCCTTGCCCAGCCCCTCCTGGTCCTCCAGCAGGCGGAAAAACTCAAAATGAATCAACCGGCGCTTCACCCCAAAGGCCGCAGCTGTCCTACGCCCCGCGTCCAGCACGTCCTGAGGCGGCTGGGAAAGGATCATGAAAGCGCTTTCCAGTCGCTCATTCACCACATCCACCAGGGAGGTCAGGGTGACATTGCCGGTTTCATACAGGGGCTTCCCCTGGCTGTCCAGAAGCGCGTCATAGGAGCACACCTGTCCCTTCACAAACACCTCAAGCAAGTAGGGCTCATAGGGCTGTTTGTCAAAAAAACGGTTCAGGTCTTCCTGGTTGTACAGCTTATAAATGTCATTGGCCCCCACGCCCACATCAGGCTTGGCGATGAGGGGGTAGCCATGCGCCGCCGCGAAGGCCAGCGCATTTTCCCGGGTGCTGACCAGCTCCCCTGGCGCTGTTTTAACCCCCGCCTGGGCATAAATGGCCTTCATCTGGCTTTTTCGCTTATAGCTTTCCATCTGCTCCAGCATGGGCCCTGTGTCAATGTGAAACATGGTGCGCAGCCAGGCGTCCTGAGACAGCCAATACTCGTTGTTGCTTTCCAGCCAGTCAATCTTGCCCCAGCGGTGGGTAAACCAGCCCACTGCCCGCAGCATCGCGTCCCCATCCTCCAGGGTAGACACCTGGTAATAATCGGTGAGGGCGTCCTTCAGCTCCCAGGGCAGGCTGTCATAAGGCGCGTCCGCGATTCCCAGCACGTTCACGCCATTTTTCTTTAAAGCCTTGCAGAACAAGTAGTAGTTCGCAGGGAAATGGGGCGACACAAACACAAAATTAGGCATTGCCTGCTCCTCTCCCGGCGGATATGCCGCCGCTTTTGCGGCAGGATAGCATAAAAAACGGGGCGGCGTCAAACAAATGCAAGGAATGTACCGAATTGAGGCCGCTTTATGCCTTGTGGCCTTTCCTTAAGAATCATTAAACATCCCTCAGCAGGTTAGCCAAGCCCCGGCGGCTGTGCTATAATTCAGGCGTTGGCATATTGCTATGCAAGAGGAGTATGTTATGCACCGCGAGAAGCCCGATCAACTGTTAAACGTTCCCAATGCCCTCACCATCCTGCGGCTGATATTAATCCCGGTGGTGTGTTTTCTCATCAGTAAGGATAGGATGATGCAGGCCCTGGCGCTTTTTGTGCTGGCCAGCGTCACCGACCTGGTGGATGGCTACATCGCCCGCAAGCACAACCTGATCACCGACTTTGGCAAGCTCATGGACCCATTGGCTGACAAGCTCATGGTGATCGCGGTGATGGTGTCCCTCACACTCAAGGGGATTACACCTGTTGCTGCCATCGCAGTGCTCATTTTAAAAGAACTGCTGATGATGCTTGGCGGGCTTCTGCTATATACTAAGAAAGATTTTGTGGTCTATTCCAAGCCCATTGGCAAGATTGCCCAGTTTGTCACGGTGGCGGCGCTCATCCTTTCTTTCTTTCACGAGCGCTTTGCCGCCTGGGGCTACCCCATTCACCTGTGGCTGCTCTGGACAGGGGTGGTGCTGGCCATCATCGCGCTGTATTACTACGCCAAACACAACTTCTTTACCCAGTTCAAGCCCAGAAACGATCAGGAGGAGCAATAAGCTGCTCCTTTTCTTGACATAGTGCGCCTAAGCCCTTACAATCGCTAAAAAATCCGGAGGTGTAATGATGCTCAAGCAACCGCTGCGGGAAGGACTTACCTTTGACGATGTGCTGCTGGTGCCACGCAAAAGCGACATGCTGCCTAAGGAGGCAGACTTGAGTGTGCAGCTGTGCCGGGGCATCCGGCTGAATGTGCCGCTGCTTTCAGCCGCCATGGACACGGTGACCGATTCCCGCATGGGCATCGCCATCGCCCGGGAGGGCGGTTTGGGCGTGATTCATAAGAGCATGACCCGGGAAGAGCAAGCCAGCCACGTGGATAAGGTGAAACGCTCTGAGCACGGCGTCATCACCGACCCCTTTTACCTGTCCCCCAACCACCTGGTCAGCGATGCCAAAGCCCTCATGGCCCGCTACCGCATTTCAGGCGTCCCCATCACCGACAGCAGCATGCGCCTGGTGGGCATCCTCACCAACCGGGACCTGCGCTTTGAAGAGGATGAC
>CAZSSU010000176.1:0-3601 GCA_964609415.1 uncultured Christensenella sp.
AGGAATCTCAATTTTCTCCAGCGTTGACTCCGCCTTATCCACCATGCTGATAAAATCCGGGTAAAAGCCGGCCAGCACCTGAGTCCAGGGCTCTTTGCCCTCCTCCACAGCATCCAGCCTGTCTTCCATCTCAGCGGTGAAATCCAGGTCCATGATGGGTTCGAAATACTGCATCATGATATCATTGACCATCTTGCCCAGTTCCGTGGGGTAGAGCCGCTTGTTCTCCCGGCTCACATAGCCGCGTCCCACAATGGTGCCAATGGTAGGCGCGTAGGTGGACGGGCGGCCAATGCCCTTTTCTTCCAGGGCCTGGATAAGGGAGGCCTCTGTATACCGGGCGGGCGGCTGTGTGAAGCGCTGCAGCGCGTCCACATTGATGATCTTCACCTTGGCGTCTTCCTTAAAATCGGGCAACACCACGGACTTCTGGGCCTCTTCGCTGTCGGTGCCTTCTTCATATAGCGCTGTAAACCCAGCGAACACCTTGTGCTCACCATAATAGCGCAAGCCTACCCCCTGCCCTGTGATTTCAGCGGTCACCGTGTCAAACAAGGCCTCATTCATTTGGCTGGCCATGAAGCGGTTGTAAATCAGCCGGTACAGCTGCCACTGCTCACGGCTAAGGCGCGCTTTGATTTTATCCGGTGTGCGGCTCACATCGGTGGGGCGGATGGCCTCATGGGCATCCTGGGCACGCTTGCCGCTTTTGTAGGTTTTGGCAGTTTTGGGCAGATAGTTCTCGCCCCAGTCGGCCTTAATCTGTTCCCTGACAGCACTCAAGGCCTGTTCGCTCACGCGCACAGCATCGGTTCTGATGTAGGTGACAAGGCCTTGGGTGCCCTCCGGCCCCAGGTCAATCCCCTCATACAGCCCCTGCACCACCTGCATGGTGCGGGAGGAGGTAAAGTTGAGCTTCCGGCTGGCTTCCTGCTGAAGGGTTGACGTGGTAAAAGGCGGCGCGGGATTCTTCTTACGCTGCTTTTTCTTGACAGAGGTAATCGTAAACTCCCCGTCTTTTATGAGTTTTACCGCCTTGTCAGCGCCTTTTTTATCACGGATCTCCGCTTTTTTGCCGGACAGGGTGGCCAACCTGGCCTTAAGGGGCTCCTTCAGCTTCTTCCCGCCGGTTTCAAAGCCCGCTGTCACTTCCCAGTATTCCTCGGGGATAAAGGCGTCAATGTCCTGCTCCCTGTCGGCCACCATGCGCACTGCCACGCTTTGGACACGCCCGGCAGACAGCCCTTTTTTCACCTTGGCCCAGAGTAGCGGGCTGATTTTATACCCCACCACCCGGTCAAGCGCGCGCCTGGCCTGCTGCGCATCGACTTTATCCATGTCGATGGTGCGGGCCGCCTTCACCGCCGCTTGAACGGCAGGCTTGGTGATCTCATTAAACTCAATGCGGATAGGCGCCTTGTCATCCAAGCCCAGCGCCTGGGCCAAATGCCAGGAGATGGCCTCCCCCTCGCGGTCAGGGTCAGTGGCGAGGAGAACTTTGCTGGCCCCTTTGACCTGCTTGCGCAGTTCCGCCAGGATTTCGCCCCGTCCCCGGATGGTGATGTACTTCATGGCGTAGTTTTTATCCGGATCAATGCCAAACTGGCTCCTGGGCAGATCCCTGACATGCCCCTGAGAGGCAGTCACCT
Organism: uncultured Christensenella sp.; assembly: GCA_964609415.1. GTDB lineage: Bacteria > Bacillota > Clostridia > Christensenellales > Aristaeellaceae > UBA6115. The sequence goes on from CAZSSU010000176.1 coordinate 1,650, forward strand.
TATAGCCGCGCCCCAAAAACTTAGCCACGCTTTTAGCCTTGGCGGGGGATTCAACAATAACGAGTTTATGCTTTGCTTGCAAGAATCGGTGCCTCCAGATAATTTACTTCACGCGCCGGAACTGCCGCCCGGGCAGCGCCTCTATAAGGCCTGAGAGCTCCAGCATCGTAATCTGTGCGTTCAAATCAGGAGCAGGGATGGACAGCCGGTCAATCAGCTCCTGAAATTCCAAAGGTTCGTCGCAAAGCGCATCATATATCTGTTTTTGTTCATTTGTCAAATCGGGCGGTATAAAATGAATCTGCTCAGCATCAGGCGCAGCCGGGCCCCAGCCCATATCCTCCAGTATATCCTCATAGCAGGTGGCTAATCGCGCACCTTCCCTGAGCATTTTATGAGGCACCGCACTGCCAGGCATATCCACCTGACCAGGCAGGGCAAACACCTCCCGCCCCTGCGCCAGGGCATGCCCCACGGTGATCAGCGTGCCGCTTTTCTCCCGCGCTTCAATGAGCAGTGTCCCCTGACAAAGACCTGACACCAGGCGATTCCGGTATGGGAAGTGAAAGGCCATGGGTTCCGCATTAGGCGCAAACTCACTGATGATGGCACCACCAGTTTCAATGATCTTGCCTGCTAATTCCTTGTTTTCAGGCGGATAAAGGCGATTGATGCCGCTGCCCAGCACAGCCACTGTGCGGCCTCCGCCATCAATAGCGCCTCTATGGGCCGCTGTATCAATGCCCCGGGCCAGGCCTGACACCACCGTGACCCCATGTTCAGCCAACCCCCGGGCAATTTTATGCGCTTGTTCCCGACCATAGCGGGTTTCCCGCCGGGAGCCTACAATGGCAATAGCCCGGCCAAAGTCATTGGCTAGGGTGCCCTTATAGAAAAGCAGGTCTGGCGGATCGATGATGTCGTTTAAGATGGCAGGGTAGCTTTCATCCCCTGGCAGCGTCGCTTTGGCGTCTATGCGATGCATGGCCCGCGCCAGTTTTTCCAGCCCCATCCCATGCATTTTCTCAAGCTCCAGATAGGCCTTCTCCCCCACCAGCTGTTGCACCTCAGCGCCAAAGCCCTCAAACACCGCTTCCGCACTGCCAAATGCCTCAATTAAGCGTCCCCGGGCTTTAAAACCCAGGCTCGGGCTTGATGCCAGCCATACACTGCACAGCCGATTCCTGTCCATCTCGCTCATTTTTCATACTCCATGGTTTCACCTCATTATACTGCGTGGGGAAATCATCTTACCATAAACAAGCAGGGTCATCCCATCTGTTTATTGATTTCTCTGATAAGGCGTATTTCTGTCAGCAATTTCATTTGCTCAAATAATAATGTATAATAAGGCGTCCCATTGGGGACAAACAGGAGGATAAGCATGCCACGGAAGAAAAAACAAGTACAGGGCCCTGATCAGGAATTGTCATCCCTGTTGCATCAAGAAGTGTGGGATACGCTGCCTGAAGAACAGGAAGCGCAGCTGAAAGAAAAAATTGAAGAGACCGCCCAGGAAAAGGGCGTGCCGCTGTCAAATCCCGTTGCGCCCCAGGAACATCAGCCCGATAACCAGGTGATGATTCAGTACTTTGAATGGATGCTGCCTGATGATGGGGAGCATTGGAAACGCCTGAAGGAAGATGCGGAACATCTGAAAAGTCTGGGGGTGGGCGGCGTATGGATGCCCCCCTTCTGCAAAGCCACCGGCACCAATGATGTGGGCTATGGCGTTTATGATCTGTTCGACCTGGGCGAGTTTGATCAAAAGGGCTCAGTGCGCACCAAGTATGGCAGCAAGGATGAGCTGAAAGCCGCCATTGATGCCCTGCATCACCATGGCATCCAGGCCTATGCCGATGCGGTTTTAAACCATAAGGCCGGCGCTGATGAAACAGAGGTTTTCAAGGTGATCCGGGTAAACCCGGACAACCGTCAGGAAGAAATCAGCG
>CAZSSU010000177.1:0-3578 GCA_964609415.1 uncultured Christensenella sp.
TCGAGCAGTTCCCCCGGCTCGCTCCGGTGTTCGCCGACGAGGGCCTGGACCTGCGCCTCGTCGATCATGGCGGTGATCCTGTCGACGACGGTGGCCAGGTCGAGGCAGGGGAGGTCGTCGGCATCATGACCTATACCCCCCCGGGCGGGCAGGCGGAGCCGGTGGAGTATGAGCTGGTGGCCGCCAGAACGGTGGCGCGCCGGGCTTCCTTTGCCCCCACCGTGGAAGAAATCTACGCCTATTCAGACGCGGATCCCAATCCCTTCCCCCGCTTCTCAATCGAATTTTTGTTCATTGTGCTGATCCCTGTTTTCGCCGTGGTGCTGCTATCCCACCTCATTTTCAGGCTACTCACCCGCAAGCCCAAGCCCAAGGTCAAGCAGAAGCTGGAGTACAAAAGCAGGTATTACAGATAAGACAATATTAAAAGGCCGCCCGTTTGAGCGGCCTTTTTGCTTTGGAATTGGTTATGGGGTGGGCTGAGGCACGTTGAAGTTCAGATAATCGCTATCCACATAGCCTTCCAGCAGTTTTCCATCAGACGCTGTATAGACCAGCTTGCTAAAGCCATTGTTGCCCTTCTGCACGCCGGTGAGCATGGTTTCATTGGGGATTTTGCCAATGGAATACTTGGCGCGCTTGGTGGGGTTGGGGATGCTCCACAGGTTCAGATCCCCGCCGGTGGTATGCACCTGGGCGTTGTAATTCCCCTCATAAACGGGGGCTGGTGTAGGCGCCGGGGTGGGCTTTGTCGTGGGAACGGTGGTGGGATTAGACGTTACCGGCGGCACCGGCGGCTGAGGCATGGGATAGTTGAAAATCAGGTAGCTTGAATCCACATAGCCCTCAAGGCCTTCATACACCAGTTTGCTAAAGCCATTGTTACCCTTGGCCACTCCAGTCAGGATGGTACCATTGGGAATCTTCGCGATGGAGTACATGGCTCGCTTGGTGGGGTTGGGGATGCTCCACAGGTTCAGCACGCCGCCGGTGGTGTTCACCTTCACCGTGTAGCTGCCCTCATACTTGGCTTCAGGCTTGGGGGTAATCACAGGCGGCTTGGTGGGAACATGCGTGTTGGGAATGGCGCTGGATGACATCATCAGGTCATAGGTGCGCTTGTCCACCGTGCCGGTGAGGGTGAGGCCGTTCATCTGCTGGAAGCCGGATACGGCGGCCGCGGTCTGGCGTCCATAGATGCCATCCACATAGCCTGCGCTGTACCACAGGGCGTTTAGCCGCCCCTGCACATTGCGCACCAGTTGCCCATGGCTCCCCTGGCTCAGGGGCAGGTGTGAATCGGGGCGCCGGGTGGGTGCCGGGGTAGGCGCATAGTAAACCGGGAGCTGATTCTCCGGAATCACCGGGGTTTGCCCGTTCACCACCAGGGGCTGGCCATCGCTGCTGTTCACCAGGTACTGTGCCGGCAGGTGGTGCGCCTGGCGGTACACCTGGGGCAGCAGATAGGTCTGATAGCGCTTGACACGGGGCAGCACGCTTTCAGTCACCACCGGCAGCCCGCCCCGCATGGCGTGGCTGTAGCCATCGGTGTGGAAATACTGCCAGGTCATCTGATCCCGGCTGGCATACAGGAAGTACTCCAACTGGTTAAAATAGTTGCGGATGTACACAATGCCTGAGCCATTCCCCTGCTGGAAGCCAGCGGGCACCACCGTCTGTGCGCGGATGGCGGGGGCGGAATACTGGGCGAAGTTCTCCGGCCGGTCGTAAATAGGTGCAAGGCCTTTCACGTTCAGCATCGGCTCCCCGCCCGGCTGGGTGGGGGCTAACAGCTCCGCCTCAAAAAAGCCAGTCTTGCCGCCCAGGCTGCCATACACCCGGTACTGGGTAAAGCCCATGGCGTCGTTAAAGGCATAAACCGGCATGCTTGCGCCTTCAATCGCAAGGGCGGTGTAGCGCCTGGCGTTCTGATCAGCGGGGTTGCCCGGGATCAGACCGTTCAGGTTGGTAGCGGCCAGCGCCACAGGGGCCACGGTGCCTGTCAGCAGGATGGCCACAAAAGCCAGCACTGTCAGCCGTGTAATGATATGCTTCATGGTCGTTTTTCCTCCATGTCCTTGCCGGCCCATGCGGTAGCAGCACATGGGCCGGCCTTTTGGGAAGCGCAAACGCTTCTACCTATTAGACGAATGACAAATGCCTTTTGTTTCATCCGACAAAAATTCTTTTCTATTTTCGCGCCACCAACACCGTAAACACCCCCGATTGCTCCAGCACTCTCAGGCTAATCTCATAGGGCAGCATGCTATTAAACCGCAGGTCGCTATAACTGCCAACAGCCGCGTCAAAGCCCTGAAGCGCATAGTCCACTCCCCGCTCCCGGTGCAGCGACCAGTCGGTTATCTGAACCGGCAATCCAAGCACCGCCAGATATATGGTGGTGGACACCTGGCACACGCCCCCGCCATAACCCACCCCATCCTCACTGATATTAGGCGCCATAGCATAGCCATTGAACTTCCGGTAAGGACCGCACAGGGCGTTGAAAGAAAAGCTGTTTCCTGGCATGAGGGTAGCCCCATCAATCCGGCTTGCACCCAGCATGATATTGAGCCTACGGTTTGCCGCAAGCCTTCCGCCAGTAGCATGGTTATAAAAGGAGGTAAATCCCGCGATGATGTCCCCGGGCTCAGCATCCCGCCAGGGCACAAAGGGCAGAAAGTCAAAGCTGTCCGCTGGTATTTTCGCCTCTTCCCGCATCATGTTAACCACCGCGTCGCCCTTGTCCATACGCCTGACTGAGACCAGGTCGCCTACCGTCAGCTCATTTCCATCATAACTGGGCACCGATAGAAAAGCTTTGGCCTTCATCCGGACGATACCAATCTGGGCAGGATAGCCTGGTACGGGGAAACGCACCGGGTCAAGGGAACGCAGGAGCGATAGCCAGCGGGTGCGGGCATAGCCTGTCGTGCGCTCGATGCGCACATGACACCACTGCTCTCCATACTCCAGGATCTCAAGAGAGATCTTCACAGGAACCAGCCTAATGCGCCTGGCAGCATCATCAGGCCTGTCCCGGAGGTTAAACGCAATGTTGCTCCGGGCGGTGTACCGCGCCTCTCCGAAGGCTGGTAAGTGGGCCATGCAGATTAATAGCATCAGCAAACAAAGACAGCGTTTTTTCATTGTCTATCAGGGGCCTTTCTTTTTCAATTCCGCTGCGGTTGTTTGTGGCGGTCTTTTTGCCGCCCTCACTAATTAGACGGGCAAAGGATAAAAAAAGTTAGGGCTGCCGGGCATCTGGCCGCAGCAGCCCGCTATCGGGGGCGTTTACTTCAGGTTGACCACGAATTCTCCACCGTCCGCGACCAGCGCGTGGCTGTGCCGCTCCGGCCGAATTGAGATGGACAACATTGGCGGATCGGAGTTCACAATGCCATTCCAGGCCAAGGTGATGATGTTGCCGCCTGATTGTTCCACTCCGGTTTTCGTGTCATCTGCTTTGTCGGCGGCCTGTTTGGCCCGCTGCCTGCGCTTGTTTGCTGCGGCGTCGGAAACGTCATCGCCGATTTGATCGGCGGCTGGGGCCTGTGGTTCGACTGGTCCATCGGCAA
>CAZSSU010000178.1:0-3528 GCA_964609415.1 uncultured Christensenella sp.
TTGAAGGTGTACATGAGGAAGCTGCTGCCCAGGGGGTTGATGCCCACCAGCTCCCAGCCCTCATCCCCGGCCTGGTTCAGTTGATCCAGGCGGATGGTGTCCTTGATGCTTCTGCCGTTTTCCAGTTTAAAGACGAGGTAGTTGTATTCCCAGTTTTGCATAGGCAGGCCTCCTTCATGTGATATCCTGAATAGATTTTACCACGCTGAATGCCGTTTATTCAGGGCTGGGCCTTAGCCCCCGCGTCAAAGGCGGGGATCAGGTAGCCGTAGCCCTCTTTTTCCATGTCCTCATAGGGAATAAAGCGCAGGGAGGCGGAATTGATGCAGTAGCGCAGGCCGCCCCTGTCCTTGGGGCCATCGGTAAATACATGGCCCAGGTGGGCGTCGCCTGAGCGGCTCCTCACCTCCACCCGGATCATGCCATGGCTTTTGTCCTCCAGCTCCTTGATGAGTTCAGCTGCAATGGGCCTGGTGAAGCTGGGCCAGCCGCAGCCAGCGTCATACTTGTCAAAAGAGAAGAACAGCGGCTCTCCGGTGGTGATGTCCACATAAAGCCCGGGGCGCTCCTCGTCCCAGTATTCCCCGGTGAAGGGATACTCCGTGCCCGCCTCCTGGGTGATTTGCCAGGCGTCTTCAGAGAGGGTGGATTTGAGCACCTCAGGTGCCATGGTGGGGTAGGGCGGTATGACGGGCTCTTCCTGGGCTTTGGCCGGGGAAAAGCTGAAAAGCAGCCAGGCGGCGGCCAGCAGAATGATGACTTCCTTCATGGGTGATCCTCCTTGGTGTGGAATCAAAAAGCGGCTATGCAGGCCGCTTTTTGTTGGGTGTGATGAATCAGGCGTCGCTGTCCTTGCGGCGGCTGGCCCGGCGTTTGCGGGGCTCCGCATCCTCCGCTTCCGCGGGGGCTTCTTCAGGCTCGGCCTCAGTGGACGCTTCCCGGGTGAGGCGGTAGCTGCTGCCCCCATCCTCAGATGCCGGCGGGGTCAGTGGGGTGGTATCGGCCTTTAGCACTTCTTCCTTCTGGGCCAGATATTTCTCATGGGGCAGGGTGATCTTCTCGGTTTCCTCCAGGGGCTCATCGGCATTGGCAGGGTCTGCTGCTTCCAGTACTTCTTCAGCGGGGGTCTCTGTGGGCGGCGCGGTATAGTCCCGGGTGGTGGACACCTCAAAGGAGTCATAGGCGGCATTGCTCTTGGCCCGGGCCCGGGCGCGCATGATGGAGCTGACCGCGAACAGCACCAGGGACAGACCAAACAACACCCCTACGCCCAGGGTGGCGATGAACAGCGCATTGCGCACGCCGCCGTTGCCCTCTTCCCCAAAATTCTCAGGCAGGGGGGTGTGGGTGACGAGGGGCGCTGGGGTAATCACCACTTCCCGTGTGGGGGCGGGGGTGGGCGCCGCATAGCCAATCTCCAGGGTGTTGGATTCAAAGGTCATCTGGGTGTTTTGCACATCAGTGGCCACGGCTGAGAAGCGGAACTTGCCGGCCTGTGAAATCTGGAAATCCCGGGAAACCGTCACGCTCTGGCCGGGGGCCAGTTCATTGATGGTGTAGATATCGTGGGCGCCGTGCTTAATCTGGATGTTTTTGGCGGTGTTGTTGCTGTCGTTGGTGACCACCAGGTTAAAGCTGATGTCCCCCGGGATGGCGGAAACCACTTCCTTGTTGGCGGTAAGCACCAGGTTGAGCCGGAGCATCTGGCCCTCGGCATAGGCGGACACCTTGAACTCGGGCACCGTCTCCTGCTTGGTGACGCCGGTGTTGTCCTGCAGGTTCAGGGTGAACTTGAAGGTGGTGCTTTGGTTGACGGTGACTTCCTTGGTTTTTTCAAGCGTCTGGCCGGCTGGGATGGACAGGTTGGAAAACACCTCGCCCAGCACCGGGTCGGTGACGGATACATTGTCATAGGAGATGTTGCCGGCGTTGCGCAGGGTGAGTTTCAGGGTGACGGTTTCACCGATGGCCACCTGCTGCTTGTCAGCCGTCAGGGTGTAGTTGAGGGCGGGCTTTGCCAGGGGAATCTGCACGGGGGCGATGGTTTCCTGCTTGGTGGTGCGCTCGCCTTCCTTGCGGTAGGTGATCTGGGCGGAGCTGGTGAGGTCGCCGGGGGGCGACTTTTTGCTGAAGGTGATCTGCTGGGTTTCCCCCGGGGCCAGAGTGTCAATCGTCTGGGTCTTGGTTGAGATCAGACGGTTTTCCTTTAGGTTGATGTGGATGAGGGCCACGTTGCCCTGGTTGGACAGGTCGTAGATGATCTTGACCTCGCTGTCCCGCCTCACCACCTCCGGGGTGATGGTGCGGGTGACCTTCAGCGCCACCTGCTCGCCTGTAAAGGCGATGGTGGCGGTGGCGGGCAGGCTGTGCTCCACGATGTTGCCCTGGGCATCGGTTTTGTTGTAGTGGAGGGTGTAGACCAGTTTCCCTTCATCCAGCTGCTTCTGGCTGACCTGATACTGGCCCTGCCAGGGCATGTTCTGCCCGGATTTGAGCGGGAAAAGGGAGCCGCCATCCCCAAAGGAGGTGACCAGCTTCCCGTCAGGATCCTTCAGCGACAGGGGCACGGTGATGTCCTCGGTGCCGGCGTTTGACACCCGGGCTGACACCGTGACGGTGCCAGGGGCAGTCAGGCTGGCAGGCTCTACGCTGAGGGTGAAATTAAGCCCTGCTTCCGCTGTGGATGCAAAGGCGCCAGGGGACAACAGCAGCACGACGAGGGCCACGCAGGCGGCTATCGCACGGTGTTTATGTGCTATCAGGGCATTCATCTTTGCCCATCCCTCCTTCCAGCGCTTTGCGCGCTTTGGCCGGAACCCAATTATTACAGACATTTTACAGCATGTGTCAGGCAGTGTCAAGCATCTTGGCTCCGTTTCGCCAATTGTTACCGGCCTTCTCCGGCCTCTGTTGCGGGGTGTCCGAGATATGGTATAATCAGCCCATCCCAATGAGCAGGAGGCAGGACCATCAACAGGCTTTTTAAACACCAGCCCTATTATGAGGAAGCGCCGGCCGATTCGCCCGCTGAAGGCGGGCGCCGCCGGCTGTTCAAGCCCCGCACCCGCAAGCCCAGCTTTGTGCTGGCGGTGATCATCAACACCTTCCAGATGCTGATGCTGGTGGTGCTTTTGGCGGGCTTGGCGGGGATAGGCGCTGTGGTGGGCATCGCCAAGGGCTATGTGGAAACAGCGCCTGTACTTGACATCGCCAAAATTGGTGATCAGGACCAGACCTCCTTCTTCTACGACCGGGATGGCAATCTCATCACCGACTACAAGGGCACGGAAAACCGCATTGTGGTCAGCATCGACACCATGCCCGACATCCTGCGCAATGCCTTTGTGGCAGCGGAGGATGTGCGGTTTTACACCCACCCGGGGGTGGATGTGAAGCGCATCATCGGCGCTTTTGTGACCAACTTTGTCTCCGGTTCCCAGCAGGGGGGCTCCACCATCACCCAGCAGCTCATAAAAAACACCCTGCTCTCCTCCGAGCAGAGCTATAAGCGCAAAATCCAGGAGGCCT
>CAZSSU010000179.1:0-3479 GCA_964609415.1 uncultured Christensenella sp.
GCACGGACCCCGAGATTTTTGAGCACATCCGCCGGGCCGGATACCGGGGCCTGGTGCTGGAAGCCTTTGGCCTGGGCGGCCTCCACTACATCCGGCGCAACCTGATTGAAAAATTAAAGGCCCTGAGCGCTTCGGGCGTCATCACGCTGGTCACCACCCAGTGCCTGTATGAAAAAGCCGACTTCACCATTTATGAAGTCGGCCGCGGGTTTATGGATCAGAACATCTATGGTGCCCATGACATGACCACCGAGGCCGCCGTCACCAAGCTCATGTGGGCGCTGGGGGATCTGGAAAACCGCCGCTCCCTCCTCACCCGCTGCCTGAGCCATGAGATGTTTACGGTATTGGAATAAATTTCTGCAGGTAGTATTTCCCCCAGGCCAGCGTCTCCCGGAAATGGTTTTTAAACCAGTACTCCTGCTTGATGGGGCTGCCGATGCCGGAGGGGTTGAGCCCCTGATCCCTGGCAATCTGCATGGCCCGGGGCAGGTGGTAGTCGCTGGTCACAATCAGCACATCCTTGACGCCTGGCATATAGGTCAGGGCGTTGGCAATATTTTCCTTGGTGTTGAAGGAGGTTTCATCCAGCCGGATATCCCCCCGGGCCACGCCGCGCTCCGCCAGCCAGTCGGCCATGACGCTGGCCTCTGTCCGGGGCTCATTGGCCCCCTGGGCCCCCGTCACGACGATGGGGGTTCTTTTCAGTTTGTAGACATCAAGGGCCGCTGACAACCGCCACTCAAGCTGCACGCTGGGGCTGCCGTCCGGGTTCACCTGGGCGCCCAGCACAATCATCGCATCCGCCGGGCCTGGCTTGGGCACCGTGTTTTCCCTGTACACCAACAGCCCAAACAGCACCGCGAAGGCCAGCGCGCCCAGCAGCACCACCGTCCAGATCAACTTCAAAACCAAACCAAAACACCCGCTTCTCGCTTTTCTTCTTGCCATTTTCTCCTGCCTATCTGGGGGAAGCCAGCAGCCCTTCCCGGGCGAAACTGAACACCCCGTCGCCGCCCACAATCACATGATCCTCCAGCGTGATACCAAGCGGTTTCATCATCTCTGCCAAAGCCTGGGTGAGGGATAAATCAGCCTGGGATGGTTGAAGCAGCCCCGAGGGGTGATTATGGGCCAGCACACAGGCCCCCGCCCCATAGCGCAATAGTGCCTGCACAATCAGCCTTGGGTACACCGCCGTTTCCCCGTCATCCCCGGAGGACACCCGGCTGTGCCCCAGCAGCTTCCCTCTTTTATCAAGCGCCAGCACGTAAAAGCGCTCCACCTTCTCCCCCATCAGCAGCGCCTGGCAAAGCGCCAGGACATCCGCCTTGCCGCTGCCCCGCTCCTGCTCCTCCACCAGCCCCTGCCGGTACAGACGGAACAGCGGAAGCATAAGCCCGATGAGGGAGGCCGCGTGGGGGCCGATGCCCGGCACCGCCTGCAAGTCCTCCACCGAGGCTTCCAGCACCCGGGGCAGGCTGCCAAAGTGGCTGATCAGCTGATGGGCCAGCGGGTTCACATCCCGCCGGGGAATGGCAAAGGTGAGCAGCAGCTCCAGCGCCTCATGGGGCGCAAAGCCGGCGAGGCCCGCCTGGGCAAACCGCGCCTTGAGCCGTTCCCGGTGGCCAGCGTGATCCAAACGCTCCCCCGCCTTTCCCAGCAAATTCCTCCCGAGTATAGCACAGGGCTCATTTTAGGAGCAAGCCAGCCAAAACCCTTGCACTGGCCTTGTTCCCCGCTTCACAGAAGGCCAGAAATCGTGATATGATGCACCCTATCACCCAAGCACAGGAGGACATCATGGCCCGTCTTGATTTAAGCGCCATTGGCATCACAAACCCCCGGCACACCTATCATAACCTGCCCGCTGCTGCCCTGGTGGAACAGGCCTTGATCCGCCAGGAAGGCCTGCTGTCTGAAACTGGCGCTTTCAGCGTGAAAACCGGGAAATACACCGGCCGCTCACCGGATGACCGCTTCATCGTGGATGAACCCCAGGTGCATGATCAAATCGACTGGGGCAAGGTGAACAAGCCCGTTTCCCCGGCGGTGTTTGACCGCCTCCATGCCAACATCTGCGCGTATCTGGACAATCGCGATGTTTTTGTTTTTGATGGCTTTGCCGGGGCTGATCCCGCTTACCGGCAAAACATCCGGGTCATCAATGAAATGGCCTGCCAGAACCTCTTCATCCGCCAGTTGCTGCTGCGTCCTGAGGCAGGAGAGCTCGATGGTTTCATCCCCAATTTCACCATCATCGCCGCCCCCGGCCTCAAGTGCGACCCGGCCCGTGACGGGGTGAACAGCGAGGCTGCCATCATCATCAGCTTCAGCAAAAAGATGGTGCTCATCGCCGGCAGCGCCTATGCGGGCGAAATTAAAAAAAGCGTCTTTTCCGTGATGAACTATCTCCTGCCCAAGCAGGGGGTGCTGTCCATGCATTGCTCTGCCAATGTGGGGGAGGCAGGCGACAGCGCGCTGTTCTTTGGCCTCTCTGGCACCGGGAAAACCACCCTCTCGGCCGACCCCAAGCGTCGCCTGATTGGGGATGATGAACATGGCTGGAGCGATAGCGGCATCTTCAACATCGAAGGCGGCTGCTACGCCAAGTGCATCAATCTCTCCAGGGAGCATGAGCCGGACATCTACGCCGCCATCCGCTTTGGCGCCCTGGTTGAAAACGTGGTGCTTGACCCGGAAACCCGCGCCTTTGACTTTGCCGATGACCTCTTCACCGAGAACACCCGGGCAGGATACCCGGTGGAATACATCAGCAACGCCCTGATTCCCGGCGTCTCGGGTCATCCTAAGACCATTATCTTCCTCACCGCCGATGCCTTTGGCGTCTTGCCGCCGGTGAGCGTTCTTTCCCCCGAAGCCGCCATGTACCATTACCTGAGCGGCTACACGGCCAAGCTATCCGGCACCGAGCGGGGCATTGACGAGCCGACAGCCACCTTCTCCGCCTGCTTTGGCGCGCCCTTCCTGCCGCTGGCACCCGCAGTGTATGCCAGGCTGCTGGGGGACAAAATCAAACAGCACAGTGTCCAGGCTTATCTGATCAACACCGGCTGGTCAGGCGGCCCCTATGGGGTGGGCAGCCGCATCAAACTGCCCCTGACCCGGGCCATGGTGTCCGCCTGCCTGGACGGCAGCCTGAGCCAGGCCGCCACCCGGCATGACCCCATTTTCAACCTGGACATCCCCACCGCCTGCCCCGGCGTGCCAGACAGCCTGCTTGATCCCCGCGCCACCTGGAGCGATCAGAACGCCTATGACGAAGCAGCCAAAAGGCTGGCGGCCTTGTTTGTTAAAAACAGCGCCAAATTCACCCATGTGGCCCCTGAGGTGCTGGCGGCGGGGCCCCGGGGCTAAGTTAAAATTTATGCTTGCGCTTTAAGGCTTTCCCCGGTATAATACCAAATTGGCACATCCTTGCGCCATGCAAGACATGGCGCCATATGTCCATGAGGAGG
>CAZSSU010000180.1:0-3476 GCA_964609415.1 uncultured Christensenella sp.
AAGACAGGAGGCGCTGCGCGCATGGGCCAGCCACTGACCATCCCCCTTGATCAGGCCAGGCGGTATCTGCTCATCCGGCAGGGGCTGATGGGCCAGCGTGCCTTCGCCGGCCGGGAGGGCGTGTATTCCTATATCCAGCAGGCGGGCAGCATCCAGTTTGACCCGCTGAACGTGTGCGGGCGCAACGCCGACCTCACCCTGCAATCCCGGGTGGCGAACTACGCGCCCGGGATGCTCTATGGGCTGTTGTATGAGGAGCGCCGCCTGGTGGACTATTTTGACAAGGAGCTATGCGTGTTCCCCGCCGACCAATGGCCCCACTATGCCCGGGTGCGGGAGATCCGGGGCGCCTGGATGCGCAGCCATGAGCAGGTGGCCGGCGCCCGGGACGCCATCCTGGCGGCCATCCGGGAGCGGGGCGCGCTGTCCTCCAAAGACCTGGACACCGGGGGCAAGGTGAACTGGTTCTGGGGCAAGTCCCGCCTGTCCCGGGCGGTGCTGGAGCACCTGTATTATGCCGGCACCCTGGGCATCCACCACAAGCAGGGCGCCATCAAACACTATGACCTGATGGAGCGCCTGCTGCCGGAAGCATGGGTGCTGGCCCCTGACCCCCATGAAACGCTGGAGAGCCTGCAACTGTATCTGCTCAAGCGCCGCATCGGCGCTGTGGGCCTGATGTGGAACAAATCAAGCCCCGCCTTTCTGGGCATTCCGGAGTTTACGGCGGCGGCCAGGCAGCGCGCCTTTGGGGCCATGATGGAAGCGGACGCCCTGACAGAAATCCGCGTGGCGGGCTTGCGGGATCCCTTCTATTTGCTGAGGGAAGATGTGCCGCTGCTGCTGGCATCAAAAGAAGCCCAGACGCCCAGATGTGAACTCATCGCCCCGCTTGATCCCCTGATGTGGGACCGGGCGCTGATTGAAGCCCTGTTTGGCTTTAGCTACACCTGGGAGGTGTATGTGCCTGCCGCCAAGCGGGCCTACGGCTACTATGTGCTGCCCCTCCTGCAGGGGGAGCGCTTCATCGGGCGGGCGGAGCCGGTGTATGACAAAAAGGCCCGGCGCATGACGCTCAAAGGCCTGTGGTATGAGCCGGGGGTGAAGGAGAGCGCCGCCTTGCGCAAAGCCACCCAGGGCTGCCTGGGCCGTTTTGAGCGGTTTTTGCACAGAAACGCCCAGGCGCTGCCTTGACAGCATGCTATAATAAGCCATTAACATGACAGGAGGGGCGGAGGATGAACGCCTTTCAAAATGTGCTGGGCAGCCTGCTGCCCATTCTGGTCACCCTGGGGCTGGGTGTCGTGGCGCGCAAAACCGGGCTGCTGAACGAAGCGGGGGCACAAACCCTTAAAAAAGTGGTGAGCCGCATTACGCTGCCCTTTGTGATTTTCCAGGCCTTTATCACCGCCGACTATGGCAGGGACATGGCGGTGGTGTTTTTGATGGTGGTGGCGCTATGCCTGATCACCTTTGGGGCGGGCTTTATCCTGAGGAGGAAAATCCCCGGCACCAGCCCGCTCCTCCCCTTCACGGTGGCGGGCTATGAGATGGGCATGCTGGGCTACCCGCTGTTCATGATCCTGGCGGGGCAGGAAAACATGGGCAGCCTGGCCAAGGTGGACCTGGGCCAGGTGCTGTTTGTGTTCACGCTGTATCTGTTCATGCTCAGGCGTCAGACCGGCGAAAACAAGGGGCTGAAGGATGCCCTGCTTGACATTGTGAAAAACCCGGTGATGGTGGCCCTGATGGCGGGGCTGGCGCTGGGGGTGACGGGGCTGGCCGGCCTCATCATGGCCTCCCCCGCGGGCCCCTTGCTTAACAGCGTGTGCAACTTTGTGGGCGCGCCTACAGCGGCGCTGATTCTGATGGCGATTGGCTTTGAGTTCAAACTGGACAAGGCCCTGCTGCGCCAGGTATCCCAGGCCATCCTGATCCGCCTGGGGGTGACGGCGGCGGCAGGGGCGGTGGTCACGGTGATTCTGTTCCTGATCCTGCCCTTTGACAGCTGGCTAATGATGGCCATGCTGATGATGCTGGTTCTGCCCGCCCCCTTTGTCCTGCCAGTGTACTCTGAAAACGCCCAGGAAAAGGAATTTGTATCCATGTATTTATCCAGTTATACAATGCTAACCATTCTGCTTTTTGGGATATTGCTGGTGCTTAAACCCTTGATTATCGGGGGATAATCGTTTGCAATCCTATAAAAAAATGTGATAGCTTCGCGTATTGTCATACACCCTGACGGAATGATATACTCCTCGAGTATTATTCACAAAAGGAGTATTCCCTATGCAGATCAAAACCCGCCTTCTGACCCTGGTTCTCCTGGCAGCGCTTCTGGTGAGCAGCCTGGCCATGGCAGCCCCCGCCACCCAGTACCCTGACGGCACTTACCGCGGCGGCTACATCGACCCCACCCAGGTGGAAATCGAAATCGTCCTCAAGGACGGCAAATTTGAGACCATCAAGTTCCGCGCCCTGGGCTACAAAGGCCAGAGCTACCTGAAGACCGAAGACAAGACCATGATGGGCATTGCTGAGCAGTACCAGGCCCTGGCTGACCACCTGATTGGCAAAGACGTGTCCGCGCTGTATGACCTGTATTTCCCGGCCAACATCGCCAAAGACACCGACGCCTTCACCGCCGCCACCCTGCGCTCCAGCAAGATGATCTCCGCCATCAACGATGCCCTCAACCGCGGCCTGTACGCCCTGCCTAAGGAGTAAACTTCCACCAAAAAACTGCGGTTTTTTGATGGATAAGGAAGAACGATGGGCCATCCGCCTCTCACTTCGTTCCCGGGCGGCGGATGGCAAGGAAACCCTTGCTACGCAAGGCCTTCCGCCCCACCGCACATGTCGCTGGGGCGGATTACCATCAGAGGGCTCTGCCCTCCGATACCTTCCAGAATATACTTTTTCCAGTCTGAGAGCACCCGCACAGGTGAACTGCACCCCCAAAGTTGGACGAAGACCAACTGAGGGGGTGCATTATTTTGGCAAAGTACAGCAAGGAACAACGAATCGAGGCAATCCAGTATCTTTTGGATGGCAAACCACTAAGGACAACTGCAAGAGAACTCGGAAGCGCCCAGTTTTTTGGAGGGATGACGAGCAACACCATAGGATTGAAAGCAAGGATGTATCTGGCAATCTGATGGCAACGACAAATGTCTATTTCCCAAACTCAACAAATTTTCAAGTTTGGGAAATAGTGCTATACTTGCAGCAGGAGGGACAGAGATGAAGATAATAGTTCCTCTTGTCAACAAGCCCAAGCAAATCAAAAAGAGCACCCGCACAGGGCGCTCTTTTTTAGTTTATCCATCAAGCAGCGCTTTTAAATCACTAATCCGGTAATCCGCCTCATGCGCCGGGTGTTTCCCTTTGGGGTCAAACAGGCAGGAGGCGATGCCAAAGGCATTGGCGCCGGCGATGTCGGTGGCTGGCTCATCCCCCACCATGAGGACGGA
>CAZSSU010000181.1:0-2084 GCA_964609415.1 uncultured Christensenella sp.
GGTCACGGCCGGAGGAGGACATGGTGCGAGCCACGGAGGACACCACGCCCAGCGTCACGCTGCGCTCAAACTGGGTGCCCAGGGGGTTGCCGATGACCACGGCGTATTCGCCGATTTGCAGCGCGTCGCTATCCCCCAGGGGGGCTGCCGGCAAATCAAGGCCAGGCACCAGGAGGACGGCCAGGTCCAGATCCTTGTCGCTGGAAATCAGCGTGGCGTCCAGCTCCTTATCGCCATAGGTCACGGTGAGTTTTTCGCCGCCATCCACCACGTGCTGGTTGGTGAGCACATGGCCATAGGGGGAAACCACAACGCCTGATCCGGTGCCGCGGATGCGGGGTGTGTTATCAAAGGGCTGAGGGCTGCGGTAGCCAAAGCCGAAGTTGAAATCAAAACCAAAGGAGTTTGATCCACTTGACACCTTGTAGTTGTTGACGCCTACCACGCTTTCCATGGCGGACTTCGCCACATCAAGCAGCGGGCTCTGGATTTTGGACTGGTCGGTGGTGGTATCCACGATTTTTGCGATCTCATCCTGGCTGACTGTATTGGTGTCGGCCAGGGAAAGGCCGGCGCCCAGCGCCAGCACCAAAGCGAGGCTCAGGGCGATGAGGGGCAAAGCGCGTTTCTGTTTCATCATATCTTTAACCTTTCTGCCATTTGGCAAATGCGTTTGCAGGTTTGGCTGCAATATGAATATACCGAACAATATTGCAAGGTAAATGAATGAGTGGTGAAGGAATTGTGAACAAGCACACAATGACGGATATACTTGACTAATTTACGGCCTTGCATTAGGGTAACACAGGTTAATCGGACGGGGGGTGGACGCGATGGCGCTTAAAAACCTGGTGCTGGATATGGGCAATGTGCTGCTTGCCTGGGTGCCGATGGATCTGGCCCGGAAAGCCAGTGACAATGAGGAGGATGCCGCTATTTTGCGCGATGCCTTGTTATTAAGCCCGGAGTGGGGGATGATAGACGCTGGGCTGATTGATGAGGAAGAATTGCTCAGCGCCGCCCTGAAGCGCGTGCCAGCGCGGCTGTATGATAACCTGCGGCAGCTGCAGCGCCACTGGTCGTCCTGGATGCTGCCTATCCCCGGGGTGGATGAATTCACCCGAACGGCTAAGGAAGCGGGGCTTAAACTCTACCTATTGTCAAACGCCGGCAAGCGCTTCCCCAAGGTGCTTGAAATCCATCCCTTTTACCCCCGCTTTGAGGGGATGCTGGTGTCAGCCCACGAGAAAATGGTCAAGCCTGACCCGCGTATCTACCATCTGCTGTGCGAGCGTTTTTCCCTGTTGCCTGAGGAATGCCTGTTTGTGGACGATATGGAAGTGAATGTGAAGGCTGCTGAAAAAATCGGCATGGCGTCCGTGCATTTTGAGGGGGACTACGGCAAGGTGGCAGAAAAACTGAGGGAATTAGGCGTCGCGCCCTGGTTCTCATCCCGTGCTTGACAGGCGGGAGCGCGCAAACTATAATAAACTGGTTAATATTCCGGTTGCATCGCTTCACGCGTATGCCCGGTTAGGAATGAAGGGGTGTAACAAAGATGCTTCGTACTTATCAGCCTAAGAAACGCCAGCGCAGCAAGGAACATGGGTTCCGCGCCAGAATGTCCACCAGGAACGGCCGCCGTGTGCTGGCCAGCCGCCGCCGCCGGGGCCGCAAGGTTCTCTCAGCCTAAGGCGTATCGTCCGTATGCCCGTTTAACCCGCCCATCTGATGGCATACCTGTTGCAGGGGGCGGGTTTTACTTGCGGGTAAGGCGGTATCAGAATGCAGAAGGCCCACAGGATTAGAACAAATGGTCATTTCCGCTACGTCTACCGCAAAGGGAAAAAGGCGAGCGGGCAGACCATGGTGGCCTATTATGTGAAGGCCGGGCGCATGCAGGCGGGGTTTTCCGTCAGCAAAAAGGTGGGTTGTGCCGTGGTGCGCAACCGCATCAAGCGCCGCATGCGGGAGAGTTTCAGGCTGCAGCTGCTGCAGCTGGAAAAAGGCTACTATGTCTTTACGGCGCGGGAAGCGGCCGCCCAGGCTGACTATGCTGCGCTGGAGCAGGATATGAACAAGCT
>CAZSSU010000181.1:2094-3406 GCA_964609415.1 uncultured Christensenella sp.
GAGAGTTTCCGCCAAATGATGCCGCAGCTGTGCCGGGGCAACTATGTGTTTTCCGCCAGGGATGGCGCAGCACAGGCCGATTACTGGATGATCAACCAGGAGATGGCCCGCTTACTCACCAAAATCGGCGCCATGAAGGGCAGCCCGTGAAAGGCCTGATGCTGGGCCTGATCCGTTTTTACAGGCGGGCTATCAGCCCCCATTTGCCGGCGGCCTGCCGCTACTATCCGACCTGTTCCCAGTATGCCATGACCGCCATTGAGCGCTACGGCGCCTTGCGCGGGGGATGGATGGGGTTCAAACGCATTCTTCGGTGTAATCCACTGCACAAGGGGGGATACGACCCGGTGCCGGAATTGCCCGATGCAGTAATAAGGAGGGATTGACCCCAGTGTCAGCAATCACCAACGCGCTTTTGGCCGTTATCGAATGGATTTACACCATCGTCCGCAACCACGGCTGGTCCATCGTCATCTTTACCGTGCTTATCCGCCTGATTCTGGTGCCCCTGGATGTGCAAAGCCGCAAGGGCATGCGCAAGATGCAGAAGATTCAGCCCCAGCTGAACGCCCTGCAAAAGAAATACGCCAATGACCGGGCAAAGCTTCAGCAGAAGCAGTCAGAGCTGATGCGCAAGGAGCGCTACAGCCCCCTGTCTGGCTGCCTGCCGCTGCTCATCCAGATGCCCATTCTGTTTGCCATGTTCGGCGCCATGCGCGCTGTGGCCAACGAAAAAATCGTGGAGCAGGTGTTCACCTTCCTTCAGGGGGAAACGCCGGTTTACGAATCCTGGCTGTGGGTGAAGAACATCTTCATGGCCGACAGCTTCTTTACGCCCATTGCCCCTGACCCCAGAACCATCCAGATGATTACCAACGATGTCTGGCAGAAGGTGTTTGCCACGCTGAACCCGGGTCAGATTGAGCTGATTGTGCAGAACATCCAGCAGCATGTGCCGGAGTTTGCGGGCGTGCTGGATTTCACCACCAAAGACACGCTGCAAGCCTCACTTCCCAGTATCCTCACCGCCATGCAGGCCATGCCCTCCTACCTGGCGCAGATTCAACCCCTGCCGGGCTGGGCGAACATGAACTTCTTCCTGTTCTCCGTCACCGTGTACAAGCATTTTAACGGCCTGTTGATTCTGCCGGTGATGGCTGGCCTGTCCCAGCTGTTCATGACCAAGGTGAACCCCCAGATGGCTGGGCAACCCACCACCGCCCCCGCCACCACCTCTGGCGCCGCCGGCGCCCAGGCACCTGGCATGGGCAACTTTATGAAGTATTTCTTCCCGCTGTTTTCTGTGTATATT
>CAZSSU010000182.1:0-3391 GCA_964609415.1 uncultured Christensenella sp.
TGCAGGTGGAAGTCTATCTTGGGGCCGTAGAAGGCGCCGTCGCCCTCATTGACGGTGTAGGGCATGCCCATTTCGTCCAGCGCGTCCTTGAGCGCCTGGGTGCTCAGCTCCCACATCTCATCAGAGCCGATGGAGTTTTCCGGCCTGGTGGACAGCTCCACCTTGTAGGGGAAGCCGAAGGCCGAGTAGACCATGTCGTCCAGGGCATAGACGCCCTTGATCTCGTCCTTGATCTGCTCAGGCGTCATGTAGAGATGCGCGTCATCCTGGGTGAAGCAGCGCACCCGCATCAGGCCGTGCAGCGTGCCGCTCTTCTCATGGCGGTGCACCAGGCCCAGCTCGCCCACCCGCTGGGGCAGGTCGCGGTAGCTCCACATCCGGCGCTTGTAGGCCAGGATGCCGCCGGGGCAGTTCATGGGCTTGATGGCGTAGTCCTCGTCGTCGATCTTAAGCGTGTACATGTTGTCGCGGTAGTTTTCCCAGTGGCCGCTTTGCTCCCACAGGCTGCGCGAGAGGATGACCGGCGTCTTGATTTCCTCATAGCCGGCCTCGCGGTGTATCTCGCGCCAGTAATCCTCCAGCAGGTTGCGCAGCACCATGCCCTTGGGGTAGAAGAAGGGGAAGCCGGGCCCCTCATCCAGGATGTCAAAGAGATCCAGCTCGCGGCCCAGCTTGCGGTGGTCGCGCTTCTTCGCCTCTTCAATTTGCTCAAGGTAGGTGTTCAGGTCTTCCTTGTTGGTGAAGGCGGTGCCGTATACCCGCTGGAGCATTTTGTTTTTCTCGCTGCCCCGCCAGTAGGCGCCGGCCAGGCTGGTGAGCTTAAAGGCCTTGATGCGCCCGGTGGAGGGCAGGTGGGGGCCGGCGCACAGGTCGACAAAATCGCCCTGGCGGTAGAAGGACAGCTCCGTATCCTCCGGCAGATCGTTGATCAATTCCACCTTATAAGGCTCGTTATGTTCCTCCATCAGCTTGATGGCCTCATCCCTGGGCAGGGTAAAGCGCACTTCCCGGTCATTCTTTTTGATGATACGCTGCATCTCTTTTTCAATCTTGATCAGGTCATCGGGCGTCAAGGGCTCCGCCATGTCAAAGTCATAGTAAAAGCCATTGTCAATGGAAGGGCCAATGGCCAGCTTCGTATTCGGGTACAGGTTTTTTACGGCGCTTGCCAGGACGTGGCTGGCCGTATGGCGCAGCACATGGCGGGCATCGTCATCGTCAAAGCCGATGGGTGCGAGTTCACCGCTGTCATGAAGCGGCTGCATCAGCTCCACCAGTTCCCCGTTGAACCTGGCTGCGATGGCGCTTTTAACGGCGTCAGGGTTTAATTCTTTAAAGATATCAAGCGCGTTGGTGCCCTGATCAAACTCTTTTTGTTTTCCTTCGTAGCTAATCAGCATCATTTTCTCCTCCTCAAATAAAAAACACATCCTGATCCCAATCGGGACGGATGTTTCTCTCCGCGGTTCCACCCGCATTGCCGGTTGCCCAGCCGCTTCGCGATGCTGTATCGCGCATCCCGCGTCCATGTCCGGGGGCGGTGCCTGTCGGGATCCTGCCCGGCGCGCTCTCAGCCCTGGCGCGCCTCTCTTGGGGGCGGTGTCCCGCGGTGTGTTCCCCATCAACCACGGATGTGTGAGAGTATACCCCCCTTAGCCGGCAAATGTCAACTGAGGGAAGGGCATCCTGGCCAAATTTTACGCCTTTTTTAACTTCCCCATCGCGCGCTTCATGAAGCGTTCATTATCAATAATATAGCGCTCGTGCTGGCCTTCGCCAATCAGGCCGTCCGGGTCATAGGCGCGCACGGCAAACAGCAGGCGCTTGCCCTCCACCTCCAGCAACTCGCATTCACAGCGCACGCTGAGCCCTACCGGGGTAGCCGCCAGATGGCGCACATTGACCAGGGTGCCCACGCTGCCCAGACCTTCCTCCAGGTGGGGCTGGATGGCGTCCCGGGCACACATTTCCATCAGCGCAATCATGGAAGGGGTGCTGAACACCTTAAGCCCGCCGCTGCCCACAGCGGCTGCGGTGAGATGATCCTCAACGGGGATGGTCACTTCGTGTTTCATTCCTGCTTCAAGCATGGTGGCGGCCTCCTTGTTTTGCTATAGAGATAATACCCATTATTTGTGACTGTGCTTTGCAGATTTCATCTGGCGTGTTATACTCCCTTGAGGGCAAGGAGGTGTTTGGATGCGCAGCATGACGGGCTATGGCCGGGGCCAATCGACCAACGGAGGCCAGCTGATCACAGCGGAAATCAAAACGGTGAATCACCGCTTCCTCGATTTATCCATCCGTCTGCCCAAAACCCTCTCAGCACTTGAGATTCCGCTGCGCAAGCGGCTCTCCTCATTTTTTGACCGGGGCTCTGTCACCCTCACGATTACCCACGACGCGGGGGGCGTGCAGGCGGCGCTGGTCAGCGCCAATTTGCCCCTGGCCCATGAGTATTATGAGGCAGCCTTGCAGGTGGCCCAGGCGGTCAACCTGAAGGGGGACATGAAGCTGAGCACGCTGCTGACCTTGCCTGAGGTGCTGACCCTGGTGCCCCTGGAAGCGGAGCCTGAAGCGATGATGGCCGCGGTGGATGAAGCGCTGGACGCTGCCTGCCAGGCCGCTTTGGCCGACCGTAAGCGGGAGGGGGAGCAGCTGCGGGCCATCCTGTCAGAAAACCTGAAAGCCCTGGAGGACGCGGCCGAATCCCTACAGGCGGAAGCGCCCAATCAGCCTGCTCAGGCCCATGAAAAACTCATGAAACGCCTAAGCGGCATGCCCGAAGTCACCGTGGATCCCCAGCGCCTGGCCCAGGAAGTGGCGCTGTTTGCCGACAGGTGCGATATCACCGAGGAGATCGCGCGCTTGATTGCCCATTGTCAGCAGATGAGAAGCCTGCTGGAAGGGGCATCCCCCGTGGGGCGGGAGATGGATTTCCTGGCCCAGGAAATGCTGAGGGAAGCCAACACCATCTGCTCTAAATCCGCGTCCCTGGCGGTGACCCGTTTAGGGCTGGGGTGCAAGGCCGCCTCAGAGAAACTGCGGGAGCAGATTCAAAACGTGGAATGACACAGATCAAATCAGGAGAAAGTGTGATGACCAAACAAAAGCGCCGTGGCATGCTGATTATCGTGTCCGGGCCCTCAGGCACCGGCAAGGGCACCCTGTGCGAGCGGCTGATCCAGCAGGACGAGCACATCGGTTTTTCCGTCAGCGCCACCACCAGAGCGCCCCGGGAAGGCGAGGTGGATGGGGTGCACTACCATTTTTTGACGGAAGCGGCCTTTGACGAACTGCTGGCTAAGGACGCGTTTCTGGAGCATGCCACCGTGCATGACCACCGCTACGGCACCCTGCGGGCGCCTGTTGAGGCGGCGATTGAGGCGGG
>CAZSSU010000183.1:0-3390 GCA_964609415.1 uncultured Christensenella sp.
ACTTCATACGGCTGAAAGCGCCCCGGCCTGACAGGGTAAACACCGCTTCCTTCACGCCGCCCAGCTCTGTATCGGACAGGCTGATGTAGCTGACCTGGTAGCCATGCCGCTCGGCATAGCGGGTGTACATGCGCATGAGCGCCGCGCCAAACAGGCTGGCCTCGTCCCCGCCGGCGCCGGCGCGGATTTCCACAACCACATTGCGGTCGTCATCCGCGTCCTTGGGCAGGAGCATCAGGCGCAGTTCGTCCTCTGCCGCCTGGCGCTTATGGTCCAGGGCTGTCAATTCCTCCCGCGCCATATCGGCAAACTCCGGCGTTTCCGCCAGTTCCCGGGTGGCGGCGATCTCTTCTTCCAGCGCCTGATAATTTTCCCAGGCGGCCACCACGGGGGCTAGCTCCGCCATCTCCTTGACCAGGGCCTGGTAGCGGGGCTGGTCAGCAATCACATCAGGCTGGCTGGCGGTGAGGGACAGCTCTTCATAATGGGCGCACAGGGCGTCAAACTTCTCTTGCATCATCATCCATCAAGGCGCGTCTCTGCCGCGCGGGGCAGCCCTGACAAGTCGTTTGTAATCTGCCAGGGGGTAAAGCCAGGGGGCAGCAAGCCAGGCAGGGCTTCCGCCTGCCCGTCGCCTATCTCCACCATCAGCCAGCCGCCAGGGGCCAGAAAATGAGGGGCCTGGGCCAGAATGGCGCGGTAAAAGTGGAGGCCGTCATCCCCGCCGTCAAGGGCCAGGGCCGGCTCAAAGCCCACCTCCGCCTGGAGGCCGGGCAAGTCCCCGGCGGGGATATAGGGCGGGTTTGACACGATGAGGTCAAAGCGCTGGCCCCGCAGCGGGGTGAACAGATCCCCCTGGCTCAGGGTGATCTCAGCCCCAATGTGCCGGGCATTTTCCCGGGTGAGGCTGACCGCCGCCTCTGACAGATCACTGGCCCAGACCGAGGCCTCTGGGCAGGCCATTTTCATGGCAATGGCCAGGCAGCCGCTGCCGCAGCATAGATCCAGCACCCGGTGCCCGGGCTTGATGCGCCGGATGGCCAGCTGGGCCAGGGTTTCCGTGTCGTTGCGGGGAATGAGGACGCCCGGCCGGGTATTGAGCCGGTGGCCCATAAAATCCGCTGTGCCCAGGATGTACTGCAAAGGCTCCCGGCTGGCGCGGCGGGCAACGCGGGCGGCATAGGCCGCGTGGGCCCCTTCATCAAGGGGGCTGTCCCCCATGAGGGTGAGCGCCAGGCGCTTCATCCCCAGGAGGTCAGCCAGAAGCCACTGGGCGTCCAAGTGAAAATCGGGCACCTGGGCATTAGATAAGGATTGGTAGGCCTGTGACAGGGCCTGGGCGATGGTCAAACGGCCACCGCCTCCTGAGGCGCGGCTTTGGCCAGGATGGCATAGCCCTCCGCCGTGCGCTCCCCCTCCGGCAGCCCGTGGAGGGCGGCGTTCATGGCCGCGATGGCCACCTCCAGCATTTCATCCGTGGGGGGCTTGGTGGTGAGGCGCTGCAGCTGCATCCCCGGCCAGCGAAGCGCCCGGGTGAGGGGGTTGTTGGCATGGGCCAGCCCCTTGAGCGCTTCATAGCCCAGGCCAGCCACCAGCGGCAGCAGGATGAGGCGGGAAAGGACGCGGATCAGGTAGTTGCTGGCCATGTCATAGCCAAACAGCGCCAGCACCAGCTCGTCAAACACCGAATAAAAGAGGATGGACAGGATGAAGGTGAGCAGCAAAAAGCTGGTGCCGCAGCGTGGGTGAAGCGTGGTGAAAGTCTGCGCGTTGGCAGGCGTCAGGGGAAGTTTTGCCTCGTGGGCGTAGACGGTCTTGTGCTCAGCCCCGTGGTATTGGAAGGTTTTCCGCATGTCGGGGATGAGGCCGGTGAGGTAGAGATAGCCAATCAGGATGGCGGTGCGGATAAGGCCGCTGATCAGGTTCACTGAAAACAGCGACCAGCCGGCGTTTCTGAGGGCTTTGGTGGGGATGTTGGGCAAAAACACAAACAGGCCCATGGACAGCGCCATGGCCAGCACCAGGGCAAGGCCCATCAGCAGCTTGTCAGCCCCTTTGCCCAGCTTTTTAGAGAGCCACACTTCGAACTTGGAAGGCGTTTCTTCCGCCAGGGCGCCAGACATGTTGGCGCTGTCCTGCAGCACCCCCACGCCCAGCTTGAGCATCAGCCCCATGTTGACAGCGCCCCGGATGAAGGGCTTGCCCATCCAGGGATGTTTCTTGCTGGGGGCCTCATAGGGCTCCCGCTTGACGACGATGTCTCCGTTTTCCTTGCGCACGGCGATGGCGATGGCGTCGGGGGATTTCATCATGACCCCGTCCAGCACCGCCTGGCCGCCGATGTCCGGCGCTTTGTTCTTTTTGTTTTCTTCAATGGATTTCAGCACAATTTCCTCCTTGGCGCACCAGGCATCTACCCAGGCGCCTTCTACTCATTATACCCCATCAGCCAAATGGGGCAAGGGGAAATATGGGTTTTGGGCGGAGGATGGGTATAATGACACAAACTGTTTACAACAGGAGGGTTTGCGGCATGCCGACTTACATCGCCCTGCTGCGGGGGGTGACCCCCACCGGCAAGAACCGGGTGCCTATGGCGCTTTTGCGTCAGGCGCTTCACAATCATGGCTTTCCAGGCGCCAGAACATGGATACAAAGTGGCAATGTCCTGGTGAATTCCCCGCTATCGCCTGAGGAAACCGGGGATGCGATCCGGCAGATCATGAAGGAGCACCTGGGCCCCGAGCTGGCGGTCATCGTGAAAACAGCGGAGGACGTGCGAGAGGTGCTGGCGGCAAACCCCTTTTCAGATTTGCTCCCTGACCGGGTGTTTTATACCCAGTGGCAAGAGGCCTTGAATCAAGAGAAAGCGGAGGCCCTTCTGAGCATGGATTTTGGCGAGGAACGCCTGGCTATCACCCATAGAGCAGCCTATTTGTATATCCCTGGCAGCGCTGCCAGGAGCAAGCTTAACAACAACTTTCTGGAGCGCAGGCTGGGCATTTCCGCCACCACCCGCAACCGGAACACGCTTATTAAGCTGGCGGAGATGGCGGAAGAAGAGATTTCAGAACAATAAAAAAACCGCCCCCCTGAGGGACGGTTTTGCTGAAAACGGGCTCAGTCCTGCTTCTGCGTCTGGTAACGCTTCTTGAAGCGCTCCACACGGCCGCCGGTGTCCACCAGCTTCTGCTTGCCGGTGTAGAAGGGGTGGCATTTGGAGCAGATGTCCACACGCATTTCCTTCTTGACGGAGCCGGTTTCAAAGGTCTCGCCGCAAACGCAGCGCACCGTGGCTTTCTCGTACTTGGGATGGATGTTCTCTTTCATGGTTTTCTCACCTCTTTTGCGCCTTACTGCCGGATTCATGGCGCGCAACCATGAGCCGCA
>CAZSSU010000184.1:0-3367 GCA_964609415.1 uncultured Christensenella sp.
GCCGCCACCATTCGGGAAGGCGCTGACCTGAGCGCTTACATCAACATGGACATCCCCAACCAGGCTTCTTTCCAGCTTAACCATGGCGACCCGGTCTCATCAAACACCGTTCAGGTGCGAGCGCCCATGACGATTCAAATCTGCAGAAAAAAACAATTGGATGGCGGCAGCTTGCAGAAAGACCAGTTCTCCTTTAAGTTGATGGATGAAATGGGACAGCTGTTGGAAACCGTTACCAATAACGAGCAAGGCATGGTGTGCTTCTCTGAACTTCTTATCAAAATCCCAGAGAAAAAAGTGTTCTATGTCAAAGAAGTGGATGAGGGCAACGAAGACATTGCGTATGACCGGTCCGTATACACGGCGGTGGTATCCTTTGAGGAGGATCTGGATGGCATCTTCACCCCGCGTATCAATTACCTGAAAAACGGAGAAGCCTATGTGGGTGAGTTCCTCTTTGCCAACCAGGTCGTGGAAGCCTCCACACCCACGCCTACGCCAAGCCCCAGCCCCTCCCCCACACCAGGAACTACACCCGCTCCTGAACCTGACTATACTCCGGTGTATGCCCAGATCAAGGCACAGAAGCAATTAATTGGCAGACAGCTCAAGGAAGGTGAATTCGCCTTTACGCTGTATGACGGTGCAGACGATGCCATGGTGACGCTGAAGAATGACAAGGAAGGCCTGGTCAACTTTGGCACCTTCAAATTCAGCAAGCCGGGCATCTATGTGTACACCATCAAGGAAGTGAAAGGCACTGCCCAAAACATTGCCTATGACCAGGACAGCATAAGGGTTAGAATTTCAGTCGAAGACCGCGGCGGCCGCTTGTTTGCCCACGTACGCTACATCAAAAATGGCAACTATGCGGAGCAAGCATTGTTTGTGAACCATCTCATGATGCCACAGACCGGTGACCAACACCTGAGGCTGCCCCTGATTCTGCTAGCCGCTTCAGCGCTGATCCTGGCTGTTTACTTCATCCAAAAAAAGCGAAAAACCCGGAAATAACCCTTGAAGCATCTGCGATAAGAAGCTTCAAACACAAGCAACAAACCGCCCCGGTAGAGTAAAAGCCGGGGCGGTTTGTTGGCATTTTTCTGATGAGACCGATGCTATCAGAAGCCTTACGTGATCTGTCTAATCTATCCCACAGTATTTGGCCACAACCGAACCCATTGCTTTGGCAGCCAGCATCATGCTGCCCTCATGGATGTCAAACTTGGGGTGATGATGCGGGTAGCTGTCCCCGTCGGGCTTGGCGCCCACATAAAAGAAGCAGCAGGGCAGCTTTTCCGTATAATAGGAGAAATCCTCTGACGGCGGCAGCGGGCCTGAATCCAGCACCTGCTTGACGCCTGGGATTTGTGCCTCATTGATGGCGTCCACCACCAGCATGGTCATGCCTTCGTCATTCATGAGCACCGGGTAATCGTTTTTGTAATCCAGTGTGATGCCACAGGAATAGGCGATGGCATAGCCCCGGCACATTTTGCTGACCTCATCCTCAATGAGTTTTTTGGTATGGTCTGACATGCAGCGCACATCGCCCACCATCTCCACCGAATCCTTGATGATGTTGAACTGGCCTTTGCCATCAAGCGAGCCGATGGTGATGACACCTGGCTCAAAGGGGTTAAGCCTGCGGCTGATGATGGTCTGTAAGCCCACCAGCAGCTGGCTTGCAATCACCAGGGCGTCATTGGCTTCATGGGGCGAAGAACCATGGCCGCCTTTGCCCTGGATACGGATGGTGAACTTGGCGCGGGCCTGCTGGGTAGCGCCCACATGATAATACAGGTTGCCGTAAGGCATCTGGCTCATCACATGGCAGCCAATCACGTTGTCCACGCCCTCCAACACGCCGTCTTTAATCATCAGTGAAGCGCCTCCCGGGGGCATCTCCTCAGCGGGCTGGTGGATGATCACAATCCTGCCCGTAAGCTCACTTTTTAGCTCAATCAAACAGTCAGCCAGCGTGAGCAGGTATGCCGTGTGCGCGTCGTGGCCGCAGGCATGCATCACGCCAGGGTTTTGCGAGGCAAAGGGCAGGCCGGTGGCCTCCTGAATGGGCAGGGCATCAAAATCCGCTCTGAGAGCCAGGGTTTTCCCAGGTTTACCGGAATCTATGCTCACTTTGATCCCATGGCCGCCAAGCCCAGTCTGCACAGTGACCTCTTTGCCTTCATAATGTCTGGCGATATACTGGCTGGTCCAGGTTTCCTGAAAGGACAGTTCCGGGTGCTGATGCAGCTCACGGCGGTGCGCCAGCATCTGCTCGGCTCTGGCATCCAGCATGGCAAACAACTTTTCTCTGAACATCATATCGTCCCCCTCATACGGATTATAACCCTTTTCAGTTCCATATGCTTCATGTTTTTCGCAGCAATCTTTACATCACTTGCAGCAAGCCATATACTGCCTAGGTATAGCCCGCCCGTTGCCAGGGCTGCAGTATCTCAGGAGGCCGCATGGAACTGACCATTTTCATCCTTGAAGTCATTGGCACCATTGCCTTTTCCATATCTGGCGCAGTGGCTGCGATTGACAGCGATATGGACTTGATGGGGATTAGTACCCTGGGCGTCACCACCGCTGTGGGCGGCGGCGTCCTGCGGGATGTCATCCTCAACGTAGCACCGCCCAATGCCTTTCGCCAGCCCGTTTATGTTGCCATCGCGCTGGTCAGCATTGCGCTCTTTCTGCTTGGCCTCAAACTATGCAAGGCGTTTAGCTGGCTGCCCACCGTGTTCACCCACCAGCTCAAAACCCTCATCAATGTCTTCGATGGCATCGGCCTGGGCGCTTTCACAGTGACTGGCGTCAATGTAGCCATCACCCGGGGTTATGGCGACAATATCCTGCTGGCGGTTTTTGTGGGCATGTTAACGGGTGTGGGCGGAGGCGTCATGCGGGATATTTTCACGCTTAAAAAACCCTATATCTTCATGAAGCATATCTATGCCTTTGCCTCACTGATTGGCGCTTTGCTGTATCTTGCCCTGCGTCATGTGATCAGCTCTCATGGGGCCATGATGATTGGCGCCACCAGCGTGATGCTCATCCGTTATATCTCAGCCAAATACAAGCTAAGCCTGCCCCGTTTCCGCTTACCTACGCAAGCAGATGACCATATCGAATGAAATAGTTATATCAGGCGTCAAAGATTGATGCTTTTAGCATCATCCCATCATAAATGCACCCCCGTCATTGGATAGAAACCAACAAAGGGGGTGCTGTTTATTTAGAAGGGTTTTCGTGTCAAAACATTATTCCCACTCGATACTCGCAGGCGGTTTACTCGTCACATCCACCAGCACCCGGTTGACGCCGGGGACTTCATTGGTGATGCGGCGGGAGATAT
>CAZSSU010000185.1:0-2609 GCA_964609415.1 uncultured Christensenella sp.
GCCCTTTGCCAGATCACCCCGGAGCATGGCCTAATCAGCCACGGCAGCCCCCGTTACAGGCTCTAAGCGGGCGCGTCGCGCCAACTTGGGTGGTACCGCGGTCATCCGTCCCAAAGGGGCGGTATTTTTTATTTGGAGGAAGCGCATGTATCATAAGGTGTCAACGGACATGGATTTTGTCTCCCGGGAGAAGGAAATTTCCCAGTTTTGGAAAGAACGGGGCATCATGGAAAAGGCCCTCACCCATAACCGGGGCAAGGAGCGCTTCACCTTTTATGAAGGGCCTCCTACAGCCAATGGCAAGCCCCACGTCGGCCATGTGATCACCAGGGCGATGAAAGACTTGATTCCCCGCTATCAGGCGATGAAGGGCAAGGATGTTTTTCGTATTGGCGGCTGGGACACGCATGGCTTGCCGGTGGAGCTGGAAGTGGAGAAGAAGCTGGGCCTTGACGGCAAGGATCAGATTGAGGCCTTTGGCATCGAGCCCTTTATTCAGGAATGCAAAAAATCTGTCTGGAAGTATAAGCAGGAGTGGGAAGAGATGTCTGACCGCCTGGCCTTCTGGGTGGATATGGATAAGGCTTATGTGACCTATTATGACAGCTACATCGAGTCGGTGTGGTGGAGCCTGAAGCAGATTGCTGAAAAAGACCTGCTGTATCGTGGCCACAAGGTGGTGCCGTATTGCGCCCGATGTGGCACGGCCCTTTCCAGCCATGAGGTAGCTCAGGGTTACAAAGAGGTGGAGGAGTACTCCGCTTATGTGCGCTTCAAGGTTTCCGGAGAAGAGAACACCTATCTCCTGGCCTGGACCACCACCCCATGGACCTTACCATCAAACGTGGCGCTGTGCGTGAACGCTAAGGAAGAATACTGCCGCTTCACCCTGGATGGGGACAGCATGATTATGGCTACGGCCCTCATTCCCACGCTGTTCTCAGAAGAACAGCGCGCCAGCATGACTGATAAAACCTTTATGAAGGGTGAAGCTTTGCTGGGCATGGCGTACGAGCCGCTTTGGCACCTCACCAAGCCCCAGGAGAAAGCCTGGTACGTGGTGGCGGATGATTATGTATCCCTGTCTGACGGCACAGGCATCGTGCACATCGCCCCTGCTTTTGGTGAGGATGACGCCCGCATCGGCAGGGAAGCCGGCCTTCCCTTTGTGCAGCTGGTGGATACCCAGGGCCGTTTTGTGGCGGGCACCCCCTGGGAAAACGTGTTCATCAAAGAAGCGGATCCGCTGATTTTAACGGAGCTGAAAGAACGGGGCTTATTGCAGAAGCGGGCGCTGTATACCCACAATTATCCCCATTGCTGGCGCTGTGATACGCCCCTGATGTACTACGCCCGGGCTGGCTGGTTCATCCGCATGACCCAGGTGAAGGATGAACTGGTGGCTAACAATCGCTCTATCAACTGGTATCCGGAGAATATCAAGGAAGGGCGAATGGGCAACTTTGTGGAGAATGTGGTGGACTGGGCTTTGTCCCGGGAACGCTACTGGGGGACCCCGCTGCCGGTGTGGCTGTGCGGAAACGGGCATATGCATGTAGCTGGCAGCCGCAAGGAGCTGGAGGAGATGAGCGTGACCCCGCTCACCCAGGAGGAGCTGCCAGAATTGCATCGCCCTTATATTGACCGGGTGGTGCTTAAGTGCCCCGAGTGCGGGGAGGATATGCACCGCACCAAAGAAGTGATTGACTGCTGGTATGATTCCGGTTCCATGCCCTTTGCCCAGTGGCACTACCCCTTTGAGAACAAGAAAGAGTTTGAGGAACGCTTCCCGGCTGATTTTATCTCGGAAGCTGTGGACCAGACCCGGGGATGGTTCTATTCGCTGCTGGCCATCAGCACCCTGGTGTTTGACAAGGCTTCCTACAAGAACTGCCTGGTGCTGGGCCATGTTCAGGACAAGGATGGCCGCAAAATGTCCAAGCACCTGGGCAATGTGATTGATCCCTGGAGCGTTATCAACAAGCAGGGCACTGATGCTGTGCGCTGGTATTTCTACACCGCAGGCGCGCCCTGGCTGCCCAGCCGCTTTTATGATGAGGCGGTGAGCGAAGCCCAGCGCCGCTTCATGGGCACCCTGTGGAACACCTATGCCTTTTATATTCTCTATGCTGATATCGATGGCTTTGTGCCTAAGGATCACCCCCTGGAACGCTCAGCGTTAACGCTGATGGACCGCTGGATTCTAAGCCGCCTCCACACCACCATCAAAACGGTGGATGAAGGCCTGGCGAACTACCGCATCCCGGAAAGCGCAGGGGCGATCAGCGACTTGGTGGACGATCTGTCCAACTGGTATGTCCGGCGTGGCCGTTCCCGTTTCTGGGGCAAAGGCATGGCGGGGGAAAAGAAGGCAGCCTTCGCAACGCTTTATACCGTTCTTGAAACCATCAGCCGCCTGATTGCTCCCTTTACGCCCTTTATGGCAGAGGCAATGTATCAGAACATGGTGCGCTCGGTGGATCAGGATGCACCTGAATCCGTCCATCTGTGCGATTTCCCTGAATATGACGCGTCCCTGGTTGATCCGGACATGGAGCGCCAGATGAAAGCGCTGCTGGAGGTGATCCAGCTGGGCCGTGCCTGCCGCA
>CAZSSU010000185.1:2619-3279 GCA_964609415.1 uncultured Christensenella sp.
CCTGGCCAGCCTGAAGGTGAGGCAGCCAGCCGCAAAAATCCTGGTGAGAGGCGCTTCATTTGATGAGGTATATGGGGAGTTGGCCCGGGACGAACTGAATGTGAAAGAAGTGGTGTTCACCGATGATGCTTCCGCCTTCACTGGCTATAAGCTGAAGCCGCAGCTGCGCACCCTGGGCCCCCGCTTCGGGAAAAAACTGGGCCAGATCAGCAAGCTCTTGTCTGAAACGGATGGCGGAGCGGCTGTGAGCGCTTTTGACCGGGGGGAAAACCTGACTTTGATGCTGGATGGCGACCCAGTCAGCCTCAGCCGGGATGATGTGCTGATTGAAACAGAGCAGAAGGAAGGATTGGTTTCCCAGGAGGAGCGGGGCGTGACGGTGGCGCTTGACACGGTGTTAAACGATGCCTTGATCAGCGAGGGATATGCCCGGGAAGTGATCAGCAAGCTGCAAACCATGCGAAAGGACGCAGGCTTTGAGGTGACTGATCGGGTACATGTAAGCTATGAGGCCGATAGTGAAGTGGCACAGGCCTTGAAATCCTGGGACGCCATGGTGCGTGCTGTGGTTTTGGCTGTGTCCCTGGAAGAGGGGAAACCCCTGGAAGATGCCTACACCCAGAACTGGGATATCAACGGAAAAAATGCAAAGCTGAGTGT
>CAZSSU010000186.1:0-2264 GCA_964609415.1 uncultured Christensenella sp.
TGGGCCAGATCATGGCCCGCATCACCAGTGACCTGTTTGAGGTGACGGAATTTGCCCACCACTGCCCGGAGGAGTTTTTAATAGCCGGCGTCAACCTGGTGGTGTCCTTTATTCTGCTGTCCGGCATGAACCTGAAGCTGACGCTCATCATCTTCCTGCTGCTGCCCTTGATGTTCCTGTCCATCTTTGTGTTTAACCGCAAGATGCGGGCCACTTTCCGCGCCTGCCGCCACCAGGTGGGCGAAATCAACGCCCAGATGGAGGATAGCCTGCTTGGCATGCGGGTGGTGCAGTCCTTTGCCAATGAGGCGCTGGAAGGCGAGAAATTCGAGGAAGGCAACCGCACCTTCCTGAACCTGAAAAAGAAACAATACCATGTGATGGCGGGCTTTCACTCCACCACCCGCTTCCTCAACGGCATGATGAACCTGCTGGTGGTGGCCGCCGGGGCCCTCTTCCTCTCCCGGGGGGAGATCAGCGCGGGCGAATTCGCCTCCTACCTGCTGTTTGTTAATGTGCTGCTGAACACCGTCAGCCGCCTGGTGGAATTCATGGAGCAATTCCAGCGGGGCGTTACGGGCATTGAGCGTTTCTATGAAATCATGGACGCACCCCGGGAGATAAAGGATCTGCCAGGCGCAAAAGAGCTGAAGAACGTGAAGGGCGATATCACCCTTGATGATGTCAGCTTCCAGTACGAGGACGGCGGCGCTTTTGTGCTGGACCATGTGAACCTCAGGGTGAAGCCCGGACAGAGCGTGGCCCTGGTGGGGCCAAGCGGCGGCGGAAAAACCACCCTGTGCAATCTGATCCCCCGCTTTTATGACGTGACAGGCGGCAGCATCCGCATTGACGGGCAGGATGTGCGGGATTTCACCCTCAAAAGCCTGCGGGACGCCATCGGCACCGTGCAACAGGAAGTCTACCTGTTTTCAGGCTCTGTGTATGACAACATCGTCTATGGAAAGCCCGGAGCCAGCATGGAAGAGGTTATCTTTGCCGCCAAAAAAGCAGGCGCCCATGAGTTTATCCAGGCCCTTCCCAATGGCTATGACACCCATGTGGGCGAGCGGGGGGTGAAGCTCTCCGGCGGGCAGAAGCAGCGCCTGTCCATTGCCCGGGTGTTTTTGAAGGATCCGCCCATCCTGTTGCTGGATGAGGCAACCAGCGCCCTTGACAACGAATCAGAACTCCTGGTGCAGCAATCCCTGGAGGAGCTTAGCCAGGGCCGCACCACCCTGACCATTGCCCACCGCCTCACCACCATCAGAGGAGCGGACGTTATTTGGGTATTAACTGATCAGGGGCTGGAGGAGCATGGCAGCCATGACGAGCTCATGGCCAGGCGCGGCCTCTACTACCGCCTCTATCACCTGTATTCAAGCCACCAAAGTAAGGACCCGGAAGCGGAAGCAAGCCTGCTCTAAGCAGGCAGAACAGGAGAACACATGAACCTTCAATTTATCGGCGCATCCCGTGAGGTGACTGGCAGCCTTTACCTGCTGACAGCCGCGGGGAAAAACATCCTGGTGGATTGCGGCATGGAACAAGGCCGTGACACCTATGTGAACCAGCCATTGCCCCTTAACCCCACCGTCCTTGACGCGGTGGTACTCACCCACGCCCACATCGATCACTCCGGCATGATCCCGGCGCTCACCGCCAAAGGCTTCCGGGGGCCCATTCACGCCACCCCGGCCACCCATGCCTTGTGCGACATCATGCTCAGGGATTCCGCCCACATCCAGGAAATGGAAGCCGAGTGGCAAAACCGCAAAGCCAAGCGCGCTGGCGAAAATGAGTATGTGCCCCTATACACCCAGGAGGACGCGGAGCAGGCCCTGAGGCAGTTTGATGGGCTGCCTGTGGAAACCAGCCGGGAGATATTCCCCGGTGTCCACCTCACCTTCACCGATGCCGGCCACCTGCTGGGCTCTGCCTCAGCCACCCTGGAGGTCACAGAAAATGGCATCACCAAAACCATCGTTTTCTCAGGTGACATCGGCAACCTGCACCAGCCCATCCTGAATGACCCGCATTATCTGACAAAGGCTGACTATGTGGTGATGGAATCCACCTATGGTGACCGCCTCCATGGCCCAAGGCCCGATTATCTGGCAGACCTGGCCGATGTGCTTCAAACCACCTTTAACCGCGGCGGCAACGTGGTGATTCCCAGCTTCGCCGTGGGCCGCACCCAGGAAATCCTCTATTTCCTGCGGGAAATCAAAGACAAGGGGCTGGTGAAGGGCCATGACGGCTTT
>CAZSSU010000186.1:2274-3272 GCA_964609415.1 uncultured Christensenella sp.
TTTATGGACACGTACCACCCCGAAATCGGCAAAGAAATCAAAGAAAAGGGCATGGTGCATGGGCATGACGGTTTCCCGGTGTATGTGGACAGCCCCCTTGCCATCAAAGCCACCAACATCTTCCACGAAGCAGACGCCAACGAATTTGACCAGGAGATGAAAGACCTGCTGGCACGTGGCATCAACCCCATCAAGTTTGATGACCTGAGGATGCAGGTTACCGCTGAAGAGAGCAAGCAAATAAACTTTGAGACCCGTCCTTCTGTGATCATCTCCGCTTCCGGCATGGCAGAGGCAGGCCGCATCCGCCACCACTTGAAGCATAACCTCTGGCGCAAAGAGGCCACCATCCTTTTTGTGGGCTATCAGGCGGTGGGCACCTTGGGCCGGATGCTGTATGACGGGGAAAAGCGGGTTAAACTCTTTGGAGAAACTATTAATGTCGCCGCAGAAATCCGCACGCTCAAGGCCATCAGCGGCCACGCTGACCAGGCAGGGCTCATGACCTGGATTGATTCCTTTGACCCCAAGCCCGAGCGGGTGTTTGTCACCCACGGCGAGGAGGAGGTCGCCCTGTTGTTTGAGGGCTTGCTCCGCGACAAAGGCTACACCACCGCCGTTCCCTATTCCGGGGACAGTTGGGATCTGGCCCAAAACCGTCAGACTGAATCCGGCAGCCGAGCGCTGGTGAAGGATAAAGCCAAAAAGCAGAAAAAGCAGGCGAAGTCTGACAGCGCCATGAATCAAGCCCTGGACCGCCTGAGCACCCTGGTGAAAAACAGCCAGGGATTGTCCAACAAGCTGAAGGACAAACTCACCCGCCAAATCAACGACTTGATCAAACGCTGGCAGTAAAGCGCACAGCAACAAGGCGCCCCGCGATTTTCGCAGGGCGCCTTTTATAATTATAGTTTTATTTATTCCGCCTTGGGCTCCTTCTTTGCCCGGGTGGTTTTGGCGGCAGGTTTCTTTACAGGCTTTTCCTCCACCTTGTCAGC
>CAZSSU010000187.1:0-3262 GCA_964609415.1 uncultured Christensenella sp.
TTCCCGCTCGTTTTTGAGGTTGGGGGCAAAGCCGCCCTCATCGCCCACGGCGGTAGCCAGCTTTTTGGAAGTGAGCAGCTTTTTCAGGGACTGGTACACCTCAACGCCCCAGCGCAAGCCTTCTTCAAAAGTCTTAGCGCCAACGGGCATCACCATGAACTCCTGCACATCCAGGTTGTTGGCAGCATGGGCGCCGCCGTTAAGAATATTCATCATGGGCACAGGCAGCACATTGGCTTCCTCGCCGCCCAGGCAGGCATACAGAGAATGGCCGTGGCAGGCGGCTTCGGCCTTGGCATAGGCCAGGCTCACCGCCAGAATGGCGTTGGCGCCCAGGCGGGATTTGTTCTCGGTGCCGTCCAGCTTAATCATGGCACGGTCAATCGCTTCCTGGCCTTCCCATTCCTTGCCCACCAAAAGCTGGGCAATTTCGCCGTTCACGTGGGAAACGGCCTTGGAAACGCCTTTGCCGGCAAAATGGCTCTTGTCGCCGTCGCGCAGCTCATGGGCTTCAAACTGCCCGGTGGAAGCGCCGCTGGGCACAGCAGCCAAGCCCGCGTGTCCGCATTCCAGCTTGACTTCGGCCTCAACCGTGGGGAAGCCGCGGCTGTCAATCACCTGGCGGGCTTTAATGGATGTAATCTTCATGTGTTTCCTCCCATACAATAATCCTTGATTATTTTATACCCATTTGTCCCTCATTTCAACAGCAGCGGGCCCCAAACGCCGCCCAGTCGGGACATTTTTATCCCGGCGGGATAGTATCGCCTGACAGGCGTTGGCAAAATGGACTGCTTCATGAAATTGTGCAATGAGGTATAATAAGCTCATCCCTTCTGAAAGGCGGACAAAGATGGACAGAAACGCGCAGTGGCTCTCCTGGGCCATGGAGCTGCAGGCCCTGGGCCAATCGGGGGAGGCCTATACCACCAACCCCTTTGATTTGGAGCGCTATGGGCGCATCCGGCAAATCGCAGCGGAAATGCTGTCCAGCGTCACCGGCCTGCCGCTGGAAAAGGTCACGGGGCTTTTTTGCAACGAAGTGGGCTATCAGACGCCCAAGCTGGACACCCGCACCGCCCTGGTGAAGGAGAGCAAAATCCTCCTGGTGCAGGAATCTGACGGGCGCTGGGCGCTGCCTGGGGGCTGGGCAGATGTGGGCCTCAGCGTGATGGAAAACGCTAGGAAAGAAACCCTGGAGGAAGCAGGCCTGGTGATGAAGCCTGTCAAGCTGGTGGCCCTGCTTGACCGCAACCGCAACAACCCCGGCCAATCCCCCTACAGCATCCAGAAGGCCTTTGTGCTGGGGGAAGTGATTTCAGGCCATTTCACCCCCAATACTGAGACGCTTGACAGCGGCTATTTTGCACTGGATCATCTGCCGCCCCTGTCAGAGGAAAAGACCACCCAGGCGCAGCTGGCCATGTGCCTGAAAGCCGCGGAGGATAACACCTGGCAAACCCTGTTTGACTAAAGGCATCAAGGAGTTCACCATGTCTGATATTTCCAAAAGCCCTGAGGAACAAAAGGTGTTTAGCGCCTTTTTTGAAGAAGGCCGGCTCAAGTCCCTGCCCGTCAAGCGCAAAAAGCGCCTGCTGGTGCTGCGTGTGTTTGCGAAACTTTTTGAAAAGGGCAGCAGCTACCCAGAAAAAGAGGTGAACGCCCGCATCGGGGCGCTTTTTCCCGATTTTTGCACCATCCGGCGCGAGCTGGTGGACTTTGGCTTTATGGCCCGGGACGCCCAGGGCTACTGGCGATTGCAGGAGGATGACTGGCTGCCTGAAGTTTGATAAAGGGGCTTGCATTTTCCAACATCCTGGGGTATGATGCCCAAACTGAGAATCATTCTTAGAATGGTTCTTTTGTTTTGAGGAGGACAGGCATTGGCAAGCTATCAGACCGAGCAGCGCAAAGCCCTGCTGGATTACCTGCACCGCCACGCGGACCAGGCTTTTACAGCCGGGGACGTGGCCAAAGGCATGCGGCTTGATCCGGAGATTGCCGTGAAGCCCGCCACCAGCACGGTGTACCGGCTGCTCACCCTGCTCACCCAGGAGGGGCAGATTCGCCGCTTTGTACGGGAGGAAGGCCGCCAATACCTTTACCAGGCGCTGGCCTGCGGTAGCGGCGAAGGGCACCTGCACCTGAAATGCAATACCTGTGGCCGCTTTATCCACATGGAGGAAGGCCAATCTGACCGGATTCTAAGAGAGATCAGCCAGGCATTGCAGTTTGTGGTGGATGAGGAGCAAACCGTGCTCATGGGCCACTGCGCGGGCTGCAAGGAGAAAACCCGATGAAACCATCCCGCCGCCTGCTGACCCTTGTGATGATTGCCCTGCTGGGGCTGATGCTGCTGCTGTACGCCGGCCATGGGGCCCACCACGGGCATCATCATCACCACCAGGAATGCGCCATATGCCGGGTGATGGACGGGTGGTTCTCCCTGCTCAAGGGGGCAAATCTAAGCCCCGCCGCCGCCAGCATAAGGCTTGCTGCCCTGTTAATTGCCCTGGCCATGGGCGCTTCACCCAGCGCCCCCCGCCAGGATATCACCCCGGTGACCCTGAAGGTGAAAATGACGAGTTGAAACCTCCCGGTTACCCCAATACTTATCAACACAACACGGGAGGAAAATACGACAAATGAAAAATACCATGAAAAAAGCGCTGGCTCTGGCGCTGTCCCTGGCCCTCATTCTGGGGCTGAGTCCCCTTGCCCGGGCGGAAGGCCGCAAGCTACGCATCGTCACCACGGTGTTCCCCCAGTATGACTGGATCCGCAACATCCTGGGCGATCGGATAAACGACGTTGAACTCACCCTGCTGCAGGATTCCGGCGTGGACCTGCACAATTTCCAGCCCTCCGCCCAGGACATCATGCAGGTGTCCTCCGCTGACCTGTTTGTTTATATCGGCGGTGTGTCAGACAACTGGGTGGAAAACGCCCTGTCCCAGGCTGTCAACAAGGACATGGTGGCTGTCAACCTGATGAAGGAGCTGGGCGACGCGGTGAAGGCAGATGTCACCATCGAAGGGATGCAGGAAACTGCCCATGCCCACAGCCATGATGATGACCACGAGCATGAGGAAACGCACGACCACGAGGAAGATCATGACCACGAAGCGGACCACGATCATGCCCATGAGGATGATCACGAGCACGCGCATGAAGAAGATCATGACCACGACCACGACCACGACCATGACCACGACCACGACCATGATCACGAAGTGGAAGGCGCCGTGCGGGTCCACGCCCC
>CAZSSU010000188.1:0-3258 GCA_964609415.1 uncultured Christensenella sp.
GTCTGCGCCACCTCCCACGGCAACCTGGACGACATGAAGGAAGCCATCAAAATGATGAACGAGGGCAAGCTGAACCCCGCGGCCCTGGTCACCCACATCGGCGGCCTGGACTGCGTGGCGGAAACCACCCTCAATCTGCCCAAATTGCCCGGCGCCAAGAAGCTGATCTACACCCACATCAGCCTGCCCCTC
Organism: uncultured Christensenella sp.; assembly: GCA_964609415.1. GTDB lineage: Bacteria > Bacillota > Clostridia > Christensenellales > Aristaeellaceae > UBA6115. The sequence goes on from CAZSSU010000188.1 coordinate 193, forward strand.
ACCGCCCTTGACGAGTTTGAGGAGAAGGGCAAGACCGACCCGATGTTCAAAGAGCTTGACCGGATCGTCAAGGCCAACAACGGGCTGTGGAGCGGCGAAGCGGAAAAATACCTGCTTCAGCACGCCAAACCCATCGAATAAGACCAGTTCACCCGGGGGCTTTCCAATGGAAAGCCCCCTCAACAAGCCAATCATTTGATCGAAGGAAGGGAGAAGGCACATGGCACATCCGGTTGTTCTGCCCCGGCAGGGGCAATCCGTAGAAAGCTGCATCATCACCCAATGGAACAAACAGGTGGGGGATCAGGTAAAGGCTGGCGATCTCTTGTTCAGCTACGAGACAGACAAGGCCAGTTTTGAGGAGATCGCCAAGGAGGACGGCACGCTGCTGGCGATCTTCTTTGAGGCGGACGCGGATGTGCCCGTGCTCACCACCGTGGGCGTTATCGGAAACCCCGGCGAGGATATCTCCGGCTTCTCCCCTGAAGGCGGCGCGCCTGCCGCCCCCGCGGAAGCTGAAAAGCCCGCCGAAGCCCCGGCTGCCCCCACGGCCCCCGTGCAGACCCAGGCGCCTGCCGCCCCTGCTGGCGCGGCCCTGGCCAGTGGCGTTTCCCCCCGGGCACGCGCCACCGCAGCCCGCCTGGGCATTGACCCCGCTGTGGCCGCCGGCACCGGCCCCCATGGCCGGGTGATTGAGCGGGACATCTTCACCGCCAGGGAGCAAGCCCCCGCCACCGCAGCCGTAGCCCAGGAAGCGGCCCCTGTCGCAGCGCCTGCCGCCACCCTGTCAGGCCCTGGCACCATGGCCTATGAAGAGGTGAAGCTGTCCAAGGTGCGCAAGGTGACCGCCAAGGCCATGCACGACAGCCTCTCCCAGATGGCCCAGCTCACCCACCACATGGCCTTTGATGCCAGCCAGATGCTGGCCCTCAGGGCCCGGTTCAAGGCAGCGCCTGAGGAGATGGGCGTGGGCGGCATCACGCTCAACGACATGATCCTCTTCGCCGTGTCCAGGGTGCTGAAGCGCCACCCGGATTTCAACGCCCACTACATGGGCGACACCATGCGCAAGTTTGAGCACGTCCACCTGGGCATCGCTGTGGATACCCCCCGGGGCCTGCTGGTGCCCACCATCTTTGACACCGACACCAAGTCCCTGGCGCAGATTTCCCGGGACGCCAAGCAAGTGGGCCGTGACGCCCAGGGCGGCAGCGTGAACCCCGACATCCTGAGCGCCGGCAGCTTCACCATCTCAAACCTGGGCGCTATGGGCACCGAGTTCTTCACCCCCATCATCAACCCGCCCCAGGTGGCTATCCTGGGCGTTGGCTGCACGGTGGACCGGGTGCGCATGGTGGATGGACAGGTCAAACTGTACCCGGCCATGGGCCTCTCCCTCACCTATGACCACCGGGCTGTGGACGGCGCGCCTGCCTCCCGTTTCCTGAAGGATCTGGCGGTGTCGCTTGAAAACATCGGCATTTTGCTGGCGGACTAAAGGAGGAAGAAGATGGTATACGATCTGATCATTCTGGGCGGTGGCCCCGCTGGCTACCTGGCGGCTGAGCGCGCCGGGCACGCGGGGCAGAAGGTTGCCCTGGTGGAAGAGCGGGAGCTGGGCGGGGTCTGCCTGAACGAAGGCTGCATCCCCACCAAAACCATGCTCTACTCCGCCAAGCTCTATGACGGGGTGAAGCACGGCGACAAATATGGCGTCAGCGCGGAAGGCCTCGCCATTGACCACGCCAAGGTGGTGGCCCGCAAAGCCAAGGTGGTCAAGTCCCTGGTGGCGGGCGTCAAAGCCCAGATGAAGGCCAACCAGGTCACGGTGTTTGCCGCCCGCGGCGAAATCACCGGCAAGGACGCCGAGGGTTACACCGTCAAAGCCGGGGAAGAATCCATCACAGGCAAACGCCTGCTGATTGCCACCGGCTCCTCCCCTGCCATGCCCCCCATCCCGGGGCTCAAGGAGGGCTTTGACAAAGGCTTTGTCCTCACCAACCGGGAAATCCTGGACCTGCAGGAGATTCCTGCCCGCCTGGCCGTGGTGGGCGGCGGGGTGATTGGCCTTGAAATGGCCAGCTATTTTAACTCCGTGGGGAGCCAGGTGAGCGTGGTGGAAATGCTTGACCACATCGCCGGCGAAAACGACCAGGACCTGGTCAAAATCCTGAAGGCTGACTTTGAGAAAAAAGGCATCACCTTCGCCCTCTCCGCCCGCGTCACCGCCATTGAGGAAAACGGCGTGCGCTACGAGCAGGATGGTGAGAGCAAGTTCATTCAGGCCGATAAGGTGCTCCTGTCCATTGGCCGCCGGGCCAACACCCAGGACCTTGGCCTGGAATCCATCGGGGTGTATACTAACCGGGGCGCCGTGGTCACCGATGACAAAATGCAGACCAATCAGCCCGGCGTCTATGCCGCAGGCGATGTCACCGGCTTTTCCATGCTGGCCCACACCGCCTACCGGGAGGCCGAGGTGGCTGTCAACAACATGCTGAAAATCCCTGACCGCATGCGTTATGACGCCATACCCGCCATCCTCTACACCAATCCGGAGCTGGCCAGCGTTGGTGAAACTGAGAAATCCGCTTTCGACAAAAAGGACCTGATGCGCTATGAGGCCATCCCGGCAGTGCTCTACACCAACCCGGAACTGGCCAGCGTGGGTGAAACCGAAGCCACCGCCACCGCCAAAGGCCTGCCTTTCAAAACCGTGCAGCTGCCCATGAAATACGCCGGGCGCTACCAGGCGGAAAACGAAGGCGGCCGCGGCATCGCGAAGCTCCTGGTCAACACCCAGACCCAACAGGTGATAGGCATGCAGGCGCTTAGCAACTATGCCTCTGAGTTCATCATCGCCGCCACCAGCTATGTGGAACTGGGCCTGAGCCTTGAAACCATCAAAAAAATCGTCTTCCCCCACCCCACCGTGTCAGAGATCATCCGCGAAGCGGTCTTCCAATATGAGTAAGGAGTAGAACCATGAGCAAACAGCTGCCCGTATCCCCATCCACCGTCCGCAAGCCCGGCAAACTGAAGACGCCTGACATCCCCGTCAACGTC
>CAZSSU010000189.1:0-3258 GCA_964609415.1 uncultured Christensenella sp.
GCGGAAGTGGCGCCTCAGAAGCTGAAAAAGCAGGGGAAAGATGGTTTAACGCTAAATTTAGTGCCCACCCGGGATGTAGCCCAGGCCATTGGGGCAAAGAAAAAGCCTGGTCAGGTATTCGCGGGCTTTGCCGCGGAAACGGAAAACCTGCTGGCAAACGCCCGGAAAAAGCTGCTCAGCAAGCACCTTGATTTTATTGTCCTCAACGATGTGACCCAGCCTGGGGCAGGCTTTGGGGTGGACACCAACATCGCCACCATTGTCAGGCCTCAGTCGGTGACCAAACTGCCCAAGATGCCAAAGCGGGAGATGGCTGACCGGATTCTGGATGAGGTGAAGGCGCTTGCTTCCCGGACGGAGCGATAAGCATGCCGGATAAGGGGTCTTATGCCCAGGTGATTGTGGATATCGCCGTGTCAGACACCGACCGGGTGTTTACCTACCGGGTGCCTGAGAGGATGACCCTGTACCCGGGCAGCCGGGTCGAGGTGCCCTTTGGGCACCGGCAGCTGGAAGGCTATGTGCTGGCCTTGACGGATGAGGCGGGGCTTCCGGAGGAACGGATTAAGCCCGTAACAGCGGCGCTGGAGGATTATCCGGCGCTGCTTCCCGATTTAATGGCCTTGGCCAAGGAGATCAGCGCCCAGCGCCATTGCCCGCTGGCCCTGTCCCTTCGGCTGATGCTGCCCGCTGAAATGCGGGCTGGGCGTGTCAAGGTGAAAACCGAGCTGGCAGCCAGGCTGCGCATTGTGCCTGAGAAGGTGGCGGAAGCGCTTCAGGCTGAAACCCGCTCACCCAAGCGCCGCCTGCTGCTGCAATTGCTCTCAGACGGGCTGACCCGCCCGGTGAGCGAGCTGAAAGCCCTGGTGCGCGACCCTTTGCCGGCCTTGCGTGTCCTGGAGGAAAAAGGCCTGGTAGAGGTGGCTGATCAGGAGGTGCTGCGGCAGCCTTTCGCAGAGGAGGCGCTCAAGGAGCCTGAACCCACGCTGACCCCTGGCCAGGAGGAAGCGCTGGGGGAAATCATCCCTGCAATCAGGCGCGGCAGCGGCGCGTTTCTGCTGCATGGCATCACCGGCTCCGGCAAAACCGAAGTCTATATCCGCGCCGTGAAGCAGTGCCTGAAGGAAGGCAAGGGGGCTATTGTGCTCATCCCTGAGATCGTCCTCACCCCGCAGATGGTGAGCTGGTTCAGGGGGCGGTTTGGGGATGTGGCAGCGGTGATGCATTCCAGGCTTTCGGCAGGGGAGCGCTTTGATGAATGGCGCCGGACACGCCGGGGGGAAGCGCGGGTGGTGATTGGCGCCCGGAGCGCTGTGTTTGCCCCGGTGGAGCGACTGGGCCTCATCGTGGTGGATGAGGAGCATGAGCCCAGCTATCAGGCGGAAAACGCCCCCAGCTATGACGCCAGGGAGATTGCCCTTTCCCGCGCCAGGCGGGAGGGTGCTGTGACCTTGTTTGCCAGCGCCACCCCCAGCATCCTATCCTTCGCCAAGGCCATGCGGGGAGACTATATGCTGCTGGAAATGCCGGACCGAGTGGGCAGAAGTGTCCTCCCCCAGGTGACGCTGGTTGATATGCGCGAGGAACTGCGCCTGGGGAACCGCTCCATGTTTTCAGGGCTTCTTCAGGAGAAGCTTGAGCACTGCATCGCTTCAGGGCAGCAGGCCATCATTTTCCTTAACCGCAGGGGCTATGCCCCGGGGGTGCTGTGCCGCAAGTGCGGCTATGTGGTGCCCTGCCCCCAGTGCGATGTGAAGATGACCTATCACCAGCAGGAGCGGGTCATGCGTTGCCACTACTGTGGCTTCCAGCGCCCGCTGCCTGACACCTGCCCTGCCTGCGGCAGCCGCTTTATTAAGCCCTTTGGCATTGGCACCCAGAAGGTGGAGGAGGAACTGCGCCGGCTTTATCCGGAGGTGGAAGTGGCTCGCCTTGACCTGGACACCACCTCTGGCAAGGACGGGCACCAGAAGGTGCTGGACCGCTTTCGTTCAGGGGAAGCCCGCATCATGGTGGGCACCCAGATGATCGCCAAAGGCCTGGATTTCCCCCAGGTGACCCTGGTGGGGGCGGTGCTGGCTGATCTGACGCTGAACCTGCCTGATTACCGCTCAGAAGAGCGCACCTTTCAGCTGCTGACCCAGGTAGCTGGCCGGGCGGGGCGGGCGGATAAGCCGGGCGAAGTGATTATCCAGACCTATAAGCCTGAGCACTTTGCTGTCATAGCCGCTGCTGCCCAGGATTACCGGGGGTTTTTCAACCAGGAGTTTGCCAGACGCAGGCAGAAGCTATATCCCCCCTTTACGATGCTGGTGAGGCTCTTGGTGGAGGCCAAGCAGGAAAAACAGGCCCGGGAGGTTTCGGGCATGCTGCATGCCAGGCTCCTGCAAAAGCTGGAGGAGAATCCGCAGTTTAAGCGCCGGGTGATATTTACCCGGGAGGATGACAGCCCCATCAAGCGCATCGCAGGGATGTCCCGTGCCCAGGTCTTCATGAAGCTGCTGGTGCACCCGGAGAGCGATGAACTGCTTCAATTTTTAAAGGATTTATCGGAAGAACCCTGGCCCTGCCGGGTAAACTTAGAAGTGAACCCGGCCAGCATGGCCTGATATTAGACGGAGGAAACCAATACCCATGTCCAGGAAAAAGATTTTTACCATCGGCGCTCAGGAGCTCAGGGGCAAAAGCAAGCCCATTACCAAGTTTGACGGCAGGCTGTCGCTGATCCTGCGGGATATGGCGGACACCATGTATGAGGCCAATGGCGTCGGTCTTGCCGCGCCTCAGGTGGGCATCCTGCGCCGCCTGGTGGTGATCGATGTGGGGGAGGGGCTGATGGAATTGGTCAACCCCGAAATCATCGCCACTGAGGGCGAGTGCGGCATGGTGGAGGGCTGCCTCAGCGTGCCTGGCCGCCGGGGCTATGTGGTGCGCGGTGAAAAGGTAACCCTGCGAGCCCAGGACAAAAGCGGCCAGTTTTTTGAGGTGTCGGCGGATGGGCTCCTGGCTCGGGCTATTCAGCATGAGCTGGATCACCTGGATGGCGTTTTGTATGTGGACAAGATGGACCATGAGGTGTTTGACGAGGACGATGACGAGGCAGAGGAAGACGAAGCCCCGGAGGCTGAGCCACCTGCCAGAAAACGCCAACGGCGCCGGGCAGTGTGATGCGTATTGTATTTATGGGAACCCCGGAATACGCTGCCGCTTCGCTTCAGGCGCTGATAGAGGCCAATTATCAGGTGGTGGGGGTGTTTA
>CAZSSU010000190.1:0-3254 GCA_964609415.1 uncultured Christensenella sp.
ACTGAAACTGGGTTCTCGCTGATGGTGCCGCTGTTTATCAACATCGGCGATGTCATCAAAATTGATACCCGCACCGGTGAATACCTGTCCAGGGCTTAAGAAGAGCGCTGTGAGAAGAGAGGATAAGAAAATGAGTGAACTGTACAAAAAAGTTGAGTTTTTAAAGGGCCTGGCCGAGGGCATGAACCTGAAGGAAGACAAGCCCGAGCATAAGCTGCTGCTGAAAATTCTGGAAACGCTGGACGCCTTTGCTGAAGAGCTGGGCGAAATGCAGCTGCGCCAGGACGAGCTGGATGAGTTCGTGGACAACCTGGATGAGGACCTGGCCGAGCTGGAAGACGCGGTGTTTGAAGACGAAGACCTGGACTATGATGACGACGATGATGACACCTGCATGGGCTGCGGCCACAGGCTGGATCAGGACGGGGAAGCGGTGGTGGAGTATGAGTGCCCCAACTGCGGCTATCAGACCCGCTTTGACATCACGGATTTTGACTTTGAAGAGGACTACCTGTGCCCCCAGTGCCACCAGCCCTTCTTCCCCGAGCATGATGAGGATGAGGACGAGGACATGAACGGCAAGGCTGACGAAACCAACGGTTAAGCAGGATCGCTTGCATTCGGGGTTGTGGCGCGTGGCCTTTCACGCACCGCAACCTTTTCTTCTTGGAGGACATTAACTGATGACCTTGTCTGCCGATGATGCCAAAAAACGGCGGCCCATGAACCCGGCCACCATCCTGGTGATTGGGTTTCTGTTGATTATTCTGATAGGCACCGGGCTTTTGCTGCTGCCCTTCGCAGCGGAGCCTGGGGTCACCATCACCCCCTTGCAGGCCCTGTTTACTGCCACCAGCGCCACCTGTGTGACGGGGCTGATGCTGGTGGACACAGCGGCGGCCTTTTCATTGTTTGGGGAGATTGTCATCCTCTGCCTGATCCAACTGGGCGGCCTTGGCTTCATGATCTTTGCTACCTCGCTGCTGGTGCTTTCAGGGCGCCGTATCTCACTTAGAAGCCGGGTGCTTCTGCAGGAAACCATGAGCATGCCGGCGCTGTCCGGCACTGTGCGCAATGGCCTGCGCTTCATGCTGATTGTGTTTGGCGTGGAGCTGGCCGGGGCGGCGCTGTTGTCCCTTCACTTTGTGCCGCGCCTGGGGATGGCCAAAGGGATGTATTTCGCGGTATTCCACGCAATCAGCGCTTTTTGCAACGCGGGGATTGACCTGTTTTCCACCGCGAACAGCCTGACCACCTTTGTGGATGATCCGCTGGTGCTGCTCACCATATCGGCGCTCATCATCCTGGGCGGCCTGGGATTTGCGGTGCTGGCCGATATGATGGACAAAGGCCGCCGGCCTGGGCGTTACGCGCTGCATACCAAAATCGTCTTGGTGATGACGGGCAGCCTGATCCTTCTGGGCACGGTGTATTTTGCCCTGGCTGAGTGGAATAACCCAGCGACCCTGGCCCTGGGTGATGCTGGGGCGGGACAAAAGCTGCTGGGTGCTTTTTTCCAGTCGGTCACACCGCGTACGGCGGGCTTCTATGCCATGCAGCAGGGGGATTTATATGATGCCAGCAAGGCGGTGACCACACTGCTGATGTTTATCGGCGCTTCCCCGGCCTCCACCGGCGGCGGCGTTAAAACCACCACGCTGTTTGTGCTGGTGGCCATTATCAAAAGCGTGGTGGCTGGTCGGGATGATGTGAACGCCTTCAACAAGCGCCTGCCCCTGGTGCTGATCCGCACAGCGCTGAGCATTTTCATGCTCTATCTGGCGCTATTGTTTGCGGGCAGCGTGTTCATGGGCCTGATTGAGCAGCCCCGGGGCTTTTCCATGATCGACCTGGTGTATGAGGAGACATCAGCCCTGGCTACAGTGGGGCTGACTGCCGCCAATACCCCGCTGCTAACCCCCTACAGCCATGTCTGGCTAATCATGCTGATGTACTTTGGCCGGGTGGGGCCGCTGACGATGATGCTGGGCATCACCCAGCGCCACGCCGGGCGAACCAATACCCTGCGCTTCCCTGAGGAGGGCATCATCGTTGGATAAGAAGGAGATCGTTTATGGCTGACAAGAAGCAATACATCATTTTTGGCGTAGGCCGCTTCGGCTCTGCCCTGGCGCGCACCCTGTGTGAATTGGGCCATGAGGTGCTGGCTGTTGACTCTGATGAAAGCCGGGTCGCGGCCATCGCTCCCTATGTGACAAACGCCATGCAGGTGCAGGCCCTGGATGAGGAGGGGATGCGTTCCCTGGGCATCCGCAATTTTGACGCGGTGATTGTGGCCATTGGGGATGACCTGCAGCATTCCATCATGACCTGCATCATGTGCAAGGAAATGGGCGCCCAGTACCTGGTGGGCAAGGCCACTGATGCTATGCACGCAAAGGTGCTGCTAAAGCTGGGGGTGGACCGGGTGGTGTTCCCCGAGCGCGATATGGGCATCCGCATGGCCCATTCCCTCACCAGCCCCCACCTGCTGGACCTGATCAACCTGAATGAGGACTATGTGCTGGTGAACCTCATCTGCCCCAAAGCCTGGGTGGGCAAATCCATGCGGGAGGCGGATATCCGGCGCAAACACCATGTGTCGGTGCTGGCCATCTACCATGGCCCCCAGATGTCCATGGACATCACCGCTGATACCAAGCTGCGCTCAGACGATAAACTGTTGATTCTGGGCCATCGCAAGGATGTGGAGGCGGTGGAGGGGTTGGACTGAGGAAAACAAGGGAGCAACTACCAGTAAGCATGGGCTGATATGGAGGCTCGGGCATTGTTTTGGACAAATTGATTCGATTTTTCTCGCGAATTCGTCAAACTGTGAATGAATTGTTGCGAATCCCTTGCTTTTTCAGTATTGTTTATTGTAAAATATGAACAAATAGTTAGCTAGTTCCGGTATGCGGGAAAGGATGAACTCATCATGGCCAAACGGATCCTTCTGGTGGACGACGAACCAATCCTGATCAAGGGCTTGAAATACACCCTGGAGAAGGATGGTTATGAGACCCTGGTGGCCTATGATGGGGAAGAAGCCCTGGCCCAGTTCCGTGAAAATGAAGTGGACCTGATCCTGCTGGACGTGATGCTGCCCAAGATTGACGGCATCACGGTGTGCCAGCGCATCCGGGAAGTGAGCAATGTGCCCATCATCATGCTCACCGCCAAGGGTGAGGACATGGATAAAATCCTGGGCCTGGAATACGGCGCTGATGACTATATGACCAAGCCCTTCAACA
>CAZSSU010000191.1:0-1480 GCA_964609415.1 uncultured Christensenella sp.
TTCATCCTGCTGAACCTCCTTCGTGTCCGTCCGACTGGTAACAATTTTGTTACCATTAAGGTAACACGCCGCTTACCTGCTGTCAAGCGTTTTTTATCTTTCATCTATATAGACGGAAAAGAACCCGGATATGTTTCGTTTGCCGGGTAAAATATCTTTTACAGTCAATTTGCACCAAGTATGGTATGCTGTTTTCACGCACAGAAGAGGAGATGACCAATGCCCATCACATTTGAACAAGTCAGGAATAACCCGGCCATCAGGGCCTATATTAAAAAGGCGGATGAAAGCCTTATCGCCCTGGGCTACACCGAGCACAGCTTTGCTCATGTGACCAAAGCCGGGGAAACCGCCCGGCGCATCCTGCTGGAAACCGGGCACCCGGAGCGCATGGCGGAATTGGCCGCCATCGCCGCCTACCTGCACGACATCGGCAACGTCGTCAACCGCGTGGCCCACGAGCGCACCGGGGCGTTGCTGGCCTTCTCCTTGCTCCGGGACATGGGGGCCGACCCGGATGACATCGCCACCATCATCACCGCCATCGGCAACCACGATGAGGCCACCGCCTTCCCGGTCAATGACGTGGCAGCGGCGCTGATCATCGCCGACAAAACCGATGTGCGGCGCAGCCGCGTGCGCAACAAGGAGACGATTGAGCTGGACATCCACGACCGGGTGAACTACGCGGTTGAAAAGTCAGAGCTTGTCATCAACACCCAGGCGCGGGAAATCCTGCTGCACATCACCATCGATACCACTATCAGCGCCATTTCCGACTATTTTGAGATTTTCCTCAGCCGCATGCTGCTGTGCCGCCGGGCCGCGGAGAAGCTGGACCTCACCTTTGGCCTGGTCATTAACGGCCAGAGGCTGATGTGACCACCTTCCGCCAGGCAGCCCCCGGGGATGAGGCCCCCACGGAGCAGCTCACCCGGGAGGCCTTCTGGAACCTCTTTGTGCCGGGCTGTAATGAGCATTTTTTGCTGCACCTGCTGCGCCAGGACGCGGCGGGCATCCCCGCCCTGGACTGGGTGGCCGAGGCGGAGGGCGAAATCCTTGGCAGCATCGTCTATAGCCAAGCCCAGATTCTGGGGGATGAGGGCGAAACCCACCCCGTCCTCACCTTTGGCCCGGTGGCGGTGAGGCCTGCCCACCAGGGGCAGGGCATTGGCCGGGAACTGATCGCCCGCAGCCTGGAAAAGGCCAGGGCGCTGGGGCACCTGGCCGTCCTCATCTATGGCGACCCGGGCTATTACAGCCGCTTTGGCTTCCTGCCAGCGGAGCGCTTTGATATCCGCACCTCTGACAATTTCTACGCCGACGCCCTCCAAGCGCTGGAACTGAGGCCCGGCGCCCTTACCCATTGCCCCGGGCGCTTCCAGGAAGCCGCGGTGTTTGAGGTGGATAAGGCGTCAGCCGACATCTTTGACCGCCAGTTTCCCCCCAGGGAAAAGAAAAGCGGCCTGGCTTCCCAGGC
>CAZSSU010000191.1:1580-3203 GCA_964609415.1 uncultured Christensenella sp.
TCCAGGCCCAGCAGCTGATCTGCCGCCTGCTGGTCATAGGCGGCCACCCCGCAGGTGCCGCAGCCGATGGCCTCCGCCGCCAGGTAGAGGTTCTGGCAGATATGGCCCGCGTCAATGGCCATCACCTTGTGGGAGGCCTGCACATAGCGCCACTCGGTGCGGTAGGGCAGGGCGCTCCAGATGAAGGTGACCGGCGCCAGCCCCACAAAAGTCTGTCCCAGGGCGGCCATGCCCACCTTGTCAGGCAGATTGTCCGGGCAGCCCAGGAAAGTGAGGGCATGGCTGAGGGGCAGATAGCGCCACAGGCCCGCTTCAAACACCTGGCCATCCGCAGCCCTGACTGGCCTGGTCAGCGCCAGATAGCTTTCAAAGGGGTGCCGGTTGCCGGCGGAGGGCACTGTGCGCAGCACCCGCTCCCCCTTGACGCGGCGCACCCCCTGGGTGGCCCAGAGGAGGAAGGACAGCTCCTCGGCGCTAAGCGCCTCCGGCGCGTATTTGCGCCGGCTTGAGCGCCCGGCGATGAGGGAGGCCAGGTCCCCTTCCGGCTTCACCACGCCCCGCCACTCGGGCAGAGGCTTTGCCGTCTGCCCCGCTGCCAGCGGCTTTTCAACCGGGGGCATGGGGTAGCCCAGGGACTGATCTGACTGGGAAAAATCGGTCTGCTTGCGGATGTCATCCTTCAAAAAGGCCCGCAGGTCCCGGATAATTTGATGGTCTTTCATCTAAACCTCCTGTCTTAGTCAGTGGCCCCGGCGCCACACGGCGGGGCTAAACAACACCAGCATGGGAATGAACTCAAGCCGCCCCAAGAGCATCATGAAGGACAACAGATACTTGACGCCAAAGGAGAAATGGCCGTAGTTGGCCATGGGGCCCACCAGGGCAAGCCCCGGCCCCACATTGGACAGGCAGGAGGCGGCGGCTGAAAAGCTGGTGGTGTAATCCACCCCGTCCAGGGACACCAGAAGCGTCCCAAACAGCAGCATGAACATATATAGATGGAAGAACACCAGCACGCTGTGGAGGGTGTCCTCCTCCACCGTTTCCTTGTCCAGCTTGATTAGCCGCACCCTGCGCGGCTGCACTGCGCGGCCCACTTCCCGGATGCCCAGTTTCCCCAGCAGCGCCACCCGCACCATTTTGATGCCGCCGGCGGTGGAGCCGGCGCAGGAGCCCATGAGCATCAGCATCAATAGCATGATGCGGGAAAACTGGGGCCACAGGTCAAAGTCGCTGGTGGCATAGCCGGTGGTGGACATGATGGAGGACACCTGAAAACTGGCGTGCCGCAGCGCCATGCCCACGCCGCCATAGTGGGGGATGGTGTTGAGGGTGATAAGCACAATGGACACAATCGCCACCGCGTAGTACACCCGCACTTCCTCATTGCGCAGAGCCTTGATGCCCTCGCCCATCACCAGGCGGAAATACACAATGAAGTTGGTGCCAAACAGGAACATGAACACCGTGATCAGCACCTCGGCCGCCAGGTTGTTGTAGGCGCCCACCGACAGGTTCCTGCTGGAAAAGCCGCCGGTGCCCGCTGTGCCCAGGGCATGGATTATGCTGTCAAACAGCGGCATGCCAGATACCACCAGCAGAACAATCAGCACCACCGTCATC
>CAZSSU010000192.1:0-3180 GCA_964609415.1 uncultured Christensenella sp.
CCGGGCAGCATCGGGATGAGCACCTTTCTGCTCTCACTTCTCAGGCTCATGCATCCTAACCTTCTATTGCCTGCCACCACCGCCCTGGGCTCCCTGACGCCAGGCGGCAGGGAGGAAGGCATCCTGGCTGGGGCCAATGTGGTGATGCCTAACCTGTCGCCACTGCAGGAGCGGGATAAGTACAGCCTTTATGATAACAAGCTGGCCACTGGCGCTGAAAGCGCCCAGAACCTGGAAATGCTAAAACAGCGCATCCATGCTGCCGGATGCCGGATGACGCTAGACCGGGGTGATTACGCCCTTTTAAGATAAATGCCCCAATTCCCTCTGACGGAAAGAGCATTCTGACCCAAAGAAAGGAGAACACCATGGCACATTATGACCCTAAATCTATGCATGCTGATCACTTTATCAACCACGAGGAAATCCTGGACACCATCCGATATGCGGAGGAGAACAAACGCAACATCCCGCTGATTGACAGCCTGCTTGAAAAGGCGCGCCCGAAGCGGGACGGACGGGGCTTCCACTGCGCGGGCCTCAGCCACCGTGAAGCCTCGGTACTGCTGGCCTGTGATATTCATGAAAAGACAGAGGAAATTTTCCGCTTGGCGCAGGAGATTAAGCTGGCCTTTTATGGCAACCGCATTGTGATGTTTGCGCCACTTTATCTGTCAAACTACTGTGTCAATGGTTGCGTCTACTGCCCCTATCATCAGAAAAACAAGACCATTGCCCGGAAAAAGCTGAGCCAGGAGGAGATTCGTCAGGAGGTGATTGCGCTTCAGGACATGGGCCACAAGCGCCTGGCGCTGGAAGCTGGCGAGGACCCGGTGAACAACCCCCTTGAATACATCCTGGAGAGCATTGACACCATCTATAGCATCAAACACAAAAATGGCGCCATCAGGCGCGTGAATGTGAACATCGCCGCCACCACCGTGGAAAACTACAAAAAACTCCAGGAAGCGGGCATCGGCACCTATATCCTGTTCCAGGAAACCTACAATAAAGAAAGCTATCTGGCGCTGCACCCCACCGGCCCCAAGCATGACTATGACTATCATACCGAGGCCATGGACAGGGCCATGGCGGGGGATATTGATGATGTGGGGCTGGGCGTGCTGTTTGGCCTGGAGGGCTATCAGTATGAGTTTGCAGGCCTATTAATGCACGCGGAGCATTTGGAGGCGGTCCATGGCGTTGGGCCTCACACCATCAGCGTGCCGCGGGTGAAGCGGGCGGAGGATATTGACCCGGATGTGTTTGACAACAGCCTGAGTGATGAGATGTTTGAGAAGATCATCGCCTGCATCCGCATCGCAGTGCCTTATACAGGCATGATCATATCCACCCGGGAAAGCCAGGCGGTGCGGGAAAGGGTGCTGGGGCTTGGGATTTCTCAGATCAGCGGCGCTTCCCGCACATCGGTGGGCGGCTATGGGGAAGACGAGCGTCCCCATGATTCTGAGCAGTTTGAGGTGTCTGATCAGCGCAGCCTGGATGAGGTGGTGAACTGGCTGATGGGACTTGGTTACATCCCCTCCTTCTGCACCGCCTGTTACCGGGAAGGCAGAACAGGGGACCGCTTCATGAGTCTTTGCAAAAGCGGGCAGATCATTAACTGCTGCCACCCCAATGCCCTGATGACCCTGGCGGAGTATCTGACTGACTATGCTTCGCCGGACACCAAGGCGATCGGCTTTGCGCTTATTGACCGGGAGCTTGAAAAAATTACCCAGGAGAAGGTAAAGGGCATTGCCAAAGCCAATGTCAGAGACATCCTGCACTCCAACCGCCGGGATTTCCGCTTTTGAGCATATATAATGAAGGAGATGACAGATGAGCCTACATGACAAACCCAGTGCTGAGCGGATTCATATCGGATTCTTTGGGAGGCGTAACGCCGGGAAATCAAGCTTGGTGAACGCGGTCACAGGACAGGCACTGTCCATTGTGTCGCCAGTGGCTGGCACCACCACAGATCCAGTGCAAAAAGCCATGGAGCTGCTGCCGCTGGGGCCTGTGGTGGTGCTTGACACGCCAGGCCTAGATGATGTGGGCGAGTTGGGCAGCCAGCGTGTGGCACGCGGCCAGCGCATGCTGCAAAAAACGGATGTGGCCGTGCTGGTGCAGGATGCCCAGTCAGGGGCAACGGCGGAGGACCAGGCGCTGCTAGAGGAGGTGAAGGCGCGGGGGATACCCTATGTCATTGCCCTGAACAAGGCGGATCTTAAAAGTGAACGCTCTGAAATATCTGAAGATTCAATGTGGGTAAGCGCGCTGACAGGTGAGGGGATAACAGCCCTGAAGGAGCGCATCGCGGGTTTGGCCGCGCCAGCTGAACCGCCCCGGTGCCTGGTGGCGGATCTCTTAAAGCCGGGGGATGTGGTGGTGCTGGTGACGCCCATTGATGCTTCAGCGCCTAAGGGCAGGCTCATCCTGCCGCAGCAGCAGACCATACGCGATATTCTGGAGGCGGCTGCTATTCCTCTTCTGACAAAGCCGGAGCAATTGCCCCTTGCCCTCAAGGCCTTGAAAGATACGCAACGCCTTGTGATAACGGATTCCCAGGCCTTTGGCCAGGTGCTTCATATGCTGCCGGAATCACAGCCGCTCACTTCGTTCTCCATCCTCTTTGCCAGATATAAAGGAAACCTGACCCAAACAGCGGCAGGCGCCTCTCGGATTGACAGTTTGGCAGATGGTGACACAGTGCTTATATCAGAAGGCTGCACCCACCACCGGCAATGCGAAGACATCGGCACGGTGAAGCTGCCTGGCTGGCTCAGGAAGCATACGGGCAAGAATCTTCAATTCGCCTTCACCTCAGGTGGCGAGTTTCCGGATGACTTGTCTCCATATGCCTTGGTGGTTCATTGCGGGGCGTGCATGCTGAACAACAAGGAGATGAGCCACCGCCTGAACCTGGCTAATGAGGCAGGGGTGCCCATCACCAATTACGGCATGGCCATTGCCCATATGAACGGCATCCTCAAGCGTTCCCTCAGCCCTTTTGATGAACAGTAACAGCTTCTTTTGTAAGCGGAAACAGGGGTTTCACAAAAACAAAAAATCTTTTTAAAATAGTGCTTGACTTCCTGGCGGGGGATGTGATACATTATTCGGGCACCCCAAACGGGGCTGCGGGGACCTTGAAAACGATACAGAGAAGAGAAG
>CAZSSU010000193.1:0-3166 GCA_964609415.1 uncultured Christensenella sp.
CGCCCTGGGATACGATGTCAAAAAGACCCAGGTGAAAGACGCCTGAGTGGCATGATCTGAATCGAAAGGGGGCCGCGGCATCGCGGCCCCCCATTTGGTATTAGTTTCCCGGCGTCAGCCCCAGCTCCATCATCCGGGCGTGGCGCTGGGCCATGTCATCCAGCACCAGCACCTTGGTGGTGCTGGGGATGTGCGTCCACAGCCAGAAGGCGTTGATGCCGTTTTCCCCGGGCAGGCGGTCTATGCGCATGCAGCCGTGGGAGGCTTTCTGCCCCATCACCGCGTCCTCCACATCATAGTTCATGCGGCCGGAGGTGGGGTGTCCCAGCTGGTGCATCAGGTTCCGGCCATCCACCCGCATGGCATATTTGTAGCGGTAGCCCAGGTTGTCAAAATAGGGCAGGCGCTGGCCCAGGGTGAAGGCCCCAGCGCGGCTTTCCTGCTTGATGGCGCCAGGCACCATGAGGCCTGTGCTGGTGCGGGTGCTGCCGATGGGCTTGCCGTCATGGTACACAGTCAGCTTCTGAGCGGCCTTGTCCAGCACCAGGCCCCAGCGCTGGTTGGGCAGGAAGGTGCTGAGCCGGTCCTGGGCCACGTAGCCTTCCATATAGGCGCCGTCTTCAAAGCGCCAGGCACCCACCTTGGCGTATTTCCCCTCCAGGGCCAGCACGTGAAGCCCCGCCGTGGCGCTTGACACCTGGCCCACAACAGTAGCCTTGGGATCAGGGGCGGACAAGATATTCTCCCGTACAATGTCCCGCCCCACCACCACCGTGATGGGGGCTGTGATAGCCTTCCACACGCTTTCGTCGTCCAGGCTTTCCGGCAGGAACTGCCCTGGCGGCGTCACCTGCAAGGGGTAGGTGGGAGGGGCCCCTTTCACCGCGGTGAAGGCCATCTCATAGCTGGGGGAAACGCCGTCATCCACCGAAAAAGTAAGGATATAGTCGCCGGGGGCGATTTTCTTTTTGCCAATCTTCCCGTCCCAGCTAAACAGCATGTGTTCTTCCTTGTCCCGCTTGAAGCCGATGTCCCGGGCTTTTTCCGGGTCCTGGCCTTTTTCACGCAGGCTCACCTTCAAGCGCCTGGCGCTTGTCATGTAATAGTCCGCCTCCAGCATCCCGCCCTTGAGGTAAAGGATGTCATTCCGGGGCAGCACATATTGCAGGTATTCGCCTGGCCTTTCCGCTTTCACCTGAAGGTCGGTGGTGTAGCGGGTTTGCCCGTCCCTTGTGAGGGACACCTGCATGTCAAAGGTGCCGGCGTGGATGGGCTCATCGTTGGTGAACAGGCCGAAATAAGTAATCTCGTTCTTGCCTTCCGTCACCGGCACCTGGCTTGCCACCTGCCAGGTGAGAGCCCGGCTGGTGATGCTGATGTCAAGCAGGCCCGCCTCAGGGCTGGTGACCAGGATGCGGTTGTGTTTATACGGCGTGATGCCGTCTGGCACCACCACGCGCAGCCCCGGCTGCTTGGCCAGGGCTGGGGACGCCAGCAGCAGCAGCAGCAGCATCAGCGTCAGAACAAACAGAATCGCCTTCCTCATCTATCTGTTTCCTTTCAGGTGATGGCGCTATTGTACCATATTGGGCAAAGAGGGGTCAGTTTAGTCCCCCATCACAAAATCCAGCAGATGCTGCCCGGATACCCAGAGGGAGCAGCGGTCGCCCGCCTTCACAAGGGGGCTTGATACCTGCAGGCTGTTCCATTCCTGAAGTGGCATAAAGCTGAGGAGGCTCTCCCCCGTCTGGGTCTTCAGCGCCACCTCCTGGCCGCCATTCACCCATTGTTTGATGACAATCAACGAAACGCTTTGCCCGGCGTCAAGCGCCGCCTTTGCTTCCCGGGCTGCGCCAAAGGCCATGAGACTGCCGCCCGAAACGCGGATGTCCCCATGGGCGTCCAGGGCCCCATCCTCCCCGCTCACCGGGCCTGAAATGCGGATGTCCCCGCCGGATATGACAAGTTCCCCATTGGCGTCCAGGCCGTCCCCCTGGGCGGTGATGGTGAGGTTGCCGCCTTCCACCCTGATCCAGTGATCCCGCCCACTGGGGTCAGGCAGCTGGCGGGGGTCAGTGTCCTCATCCCCCGAAGCGTTGATGCCGTCATCCCGGGCTGTGATGTCCAGCACACCGCCCGCTATCAGCACGCTCTGCCCCTCCAGGCCCTCCTGGCTGTCCACTATCACATGCTGCCCACCCAGAATGGCCAGCGCGCCGCCCGCTTTCATGCCATCTTTGCTGACCCGCAGCCGGGTGTCGCCGCCACGTATGCTCAAGCCCTTTTTCCCCTGGATGCCGTGGCCGCCAGGCGCTTCCATCTCAAGCGCCCCCTCGCCTTCCAGCGTCAAATCCGCCTTGGAAAAAAGGGCCGCCTTGGCCCCTTCCCCCACGCGCAGGATATTCCTGCTACCTTCCGCCAGGATGATCCGCGCCTGCCCCGCCCGCTTGATTTCGATGGCTGGGTCATCAGGGGAAGCGATCTCCACCCCGTCCAGGATCAGCGTAATGTCCTCGTTTTTCCCCGCGTCAATGAGCACTCGCCCGCCCTGCAGGCTGCCCCGCAGCCGGTAAGTGCCCGCCTTTTCAATCACCGTCTGCTCCGGCAGGGTCAGCAGGCTTTCCCCCAAGGCCTGGCCGCAAAGCAACAACAGGGCAAGGGCAAAAGCCGCCGCTTTTCTTATCATCAGTCGCAAATCTGGGTGCCGCGCGTGCCTTCCAGGCTGTCCAGCGCCAGGTCCAGCCGGGTGATGATAGCCCGGCGCTGGGGATGCCCTGACACAAAGCGCAGCGCCGCCTCGGCCTTGGGGCCCATGGAGCCGGCGGCAAAATGCCCCTGGTTTAAGTATTCCTGCAGCTCATCTGCATGAACCTGGCCCAGGGTTTGCTGATCCGGCTTGCCATAGTTCAGGCAGGCGTGCTCCACCTCGGTGAGGATCAGGAGGGCGTCAGCGTTCAGGTCCTCCGCCAGGCGGCAGGCGGCCAAATCCTTATCAATAACCGCGTCAACCCCGTAGAGTTTGCCAGCGCCGTTCCTGGCCACCGGGATGCCGCCCCCGCCCGCAGCGATGGGCACAAAGCCGGCGTTCATCAGGGTTTTCACCTGGTTTAATTCCACAATCTCCACCGGCATGGGGGAGGGCACCACCCGCCGCCAGCCGCGCCCG
>CAZSSU010000194.1:0-3153 GCA_964609415.1 uncultured Christensenella sp.
AAGCCCGTGTACGGCAGCTATGAGAACGACCTGCGCTATTTCAGCCTGTCCGCCTACCCCAAGTCATTGGAGGATGCCCGGGACAAACTGACCAACCCGCCTGAGATTCCGGGTGGGGAGCTGTCGGCCAAGCGGGTGCGCTTCACTTCCGGGCAGAAATACCCGGTGTATGCGGGGCCGGGGGCACATTACTTGCGCTCGGCAGGCGGCCGGGCGATTGTCTCCACCAACGACTGGATTCAGGTGTTCGGCCTGGAAAACGGCTGGGCGATGATCCAGTATGATATTTCATCTGATCACATGCGCATCGGCTTTATTGAGGCGTCAGCCTTGCCCAACAATGCCCAGGTGACGCCGCTGGCACTGGGGAACCAGCCCATGACCACCAATGCCGCCGTCACCCTGACGGATGACCCCTTGTTTTCAAAAGCAGTCCTGGCGCAACTGTCCCAGGGGCAGGTGGTGAGAAAACTAAGCAGCATGGGCACCTGGGCCTATGTGGAAACGGACCTGCCAGAAGGCCCGGTGCGGGGCTTTGTGCCGGCCATCAGCCTGGCGCTGCCCGCCCCCTTGATTCCCCAGGGGGAATACAGCGTGCGGGGTGAGTATGGGGCCTATGCCGCCACGGCGGTGATGAACCGCAGCGCGGATGGCAGCCAGCGGGTGATCACCGTGTATGTGGAAGGGCCTGCCGCGGCGCAGGGGGCCGATCAGCTGGCTGGCTATCAGCTCTACGAAAACAACCGACCCGGGCCCATGCTGGCTGCCACGACTGCGGCATCAAGCCTCAGGGCATACACCGTCACCGTGGCCAATGACCCGGCGGTGACCGTGCTGGGGCTTATGCCCCGCTACAGCCAGAGCGGTGAAAAAACCAGCGAGGCGCTGGTATTGATCGTAAAATAAAATAGGAGACAGGACGATGAAACGAGGCTTTGCTTTGCTATTGGCCGGGCTCCTGCTGTGGGGCCTGGTGCCGGGGGCTTTGGCCCAGGAGACAAGCGCTGACCCCTTTATTCTTCGGGCTGTCTCCTGGGGCCCCATGGTGCAGGATCATGCCACAATGCGCTATTTCCTGGAGAATGCCAATGACCGCTTCACGGGCTGGCAGGGGGATGCGCCCAATGCCTGGCTGCGGCTGGATGCCACCGGGCCTGCAGGCGCGCTTGAAGCCCTCAGCGATTTCCGGGTGGTCAAAGGCCGGGCGGTGTGCGGGCAGATGCCGGTGCCTCTGCCTGATTTGGATGCGGTCAGCATGGACTGGCGCACCCTTTATTTTGCACCCCACCAGGGCTTTAGCCGGGCGGCCCTTGATATCCGGCTGGAGGCGGGGGAGGAGATAAACAACCTCACCATCGCCTGCACGCGCAAGCACCCTGATGACACAGAAGAAACAATCACCCTGCCCCTGTCAGGGCTGCCGATGGACATGGGCTATCCGGCAGGCGGGGCGGCCTTCCGCGCCACCCGCTTCAGCCCCTTCACCTGGCGGGAGGAGGACATCAACTGCTATTTGGGCTATAGCATCCTGCCGGCCACCCTGGGCAATATGCTGCGTTATTACGCCTATATGCCCATTTTGGACGCGCCGGAAGCCCTGCTGTCCCAGCTTATTGAAATAGCGGAGGGGAAGCTTTATCTGATTGAGGGCTTTGTCAGCAAAAAGAAGGGGGACTTTGGCCTGTATGACCTGACTTTTGCCCTTGAAAACCCGCCCGAGGGCATGTGGCTGGCCCCCTACCAGGTGTGCGGCAACTGCTCTGAAATCGACGCTTTCGACCTGGGCTATAACGCCCGGACAGGGGAAGAGGCAAGGGAAAGGCGCCTGGCCATCCTGCTGTTGGTGCAGCCCGGGGACAGAAGTGAAGAAGAGATTGATGAACTGATCAGAGGCCTTCAAATCACCGTCTCCTTCTCCGGTGAAAAATGGGACATCAGCGGCGAACAGCACGGCACCACCTCAGGCATTGGCCCCAGAAGCCAGGAGCGGCTGGAGATGAAGGACATTCAAAAGGCGGAGGCGGTGCACAGCCTGGACTAAGGGCGGGATGCATGAAAAGCCGGCTTAGACCCGTCTATTTGATAAATGCGTATTTTCGTTTTTTTAAAGGAGGAGCATACCATGTTACATCGTGTGTTGATTAGCCTGTTGGCCAGTTTGATGCTGGGGCTGCCCATGGCGCAGGAGGAAGCGCTGCCGGTGGCGCCACCCATGAGCATGACAGATCAGGTGAACCTGGCCCGGCAGCTGGGTGAGAACGCCTATACGGAGCTGGACGGCCTGTATTTTGACTTCCGGGTGGAACATGGCCAGCCCTGGGAGTGGGCGCCTGAAACCTGGGTGCTGTTTAAGAAAAGCTTTACGCCTGTGGTGGAACGGCTGGGCAAGGATTATCCCCACATCGGGGGCAGCTTCCTCAACCAGCTGGTGCATGAGTCCTTTGCCTTGCCTGAGGCGGGGGACATGAGCTTTGAGGCGGCGGCGGATCAGGCCTGGCAGCTGGCGGTGGAGAGCCTCGGGATCAAGCAAAGCGAGCGGGAAAAACGCAAACCCTATGGCCTTTTCCTGGCCATGGCGGAGGACAGCCGCTGCTGGAAAATTCACTTCTATGACGGGGAGCAGATTGAGGGCACGCCCTATGTGTACCTGGATGCCCTCACAGGCCGGGTGATTGACCAGGGGCGGTGGCCTGCCGCCATTGACCAGATGGCCGCATTTTCCAGCATGACCAATCAGAAGGACGCGCACCGGGCGCTCAAGCCCGGCAGCCTCCGGGCGGATGGGAAGCCCGCTTTCTGGTATGGGGATTTTGCGCCTGATTACTTCTGGGAGCAGCTGGACAAGAGCCCGCACCTGGGCAAGGGGCTGGAGGAGCTGGAGGCGGCGTTTGGTAAAGAGCAGAACTTCTGGCCGCTGGAGGCCAGGGTGCTGGAGTTCCTCTCCCGTCAGCCCAACTATCAGGATTATTGGACGGCCATGCCTGGGCTGCCGGGGCCGGAGGACATCCCCCAGGAGCAGGCAGTGGCCATTGCCCAGGAGCGGATGGAAAAGAGTGTTAAAATTGCCGATGTGGTGAAAGCCCGCCTCAAGCCTAATGTGGCCTTCTTCTTCTACCCTGAGGATTACGATGGCCACGGCAACACCTGGTATAT
>CAZSSU010000195.1:0-3117 GCA_964609415.1 uncultured Christensenella sp.
GCTACCTCCCTCCATAAGCCTGAAGGGGTGGCAAAAGCCGTGATGCGCGGTTTAAGTGGCCTCTGCGGCAACCCAGCCCGGGGGGCCCACGATGCGGCCATGGCAGCGCTGCAGGAACTAGGCCGGGCCAGAAGAACGGCTGCCAGGTTTTTTGGGGTTTCGCCTCTGGATGTCGCTTTTACATCAGGTGCTACATTGGCGCTGAACATGGCCATCAAAGGGGCGCTGACCCCTGACGACCGGGTGCTGACCACCTCCTATTCACATAACGCCATGCTGCGGCCGCTATATGAGATGCAGGGGCTGGGCATGGGGCTGGAAGTCGCTACAGGGGATATAGTGGATGTAATTCATCCAGGCATCACGGCGTTGGCCATCAATGCCATGTCCAATGTGACCGGTGAAACCGCCCCCATAGAGGAGATCATCCAATTATGCTGGGAGCGGGAACTTTTACTGATTCTGGATGTATCCCAATGGGCGGGCACCCGGGCGATGCCCGATGTGCCCCACTGGCCCCGCAGCCTGTTGGCTTTTACCGGGCATAAATCCCTCTATGGCCCTCAGGGCACAGGCGGGCTGGTGAAGCAGGGGGATGTGTCCCTTAAACCTTTTGTTACGGGCGGCAGCGGCGTCCATTCCTTTGACCATCAGCATCCTGGCACCTACCCTGAGGCATGCGAGGCGGGCACCCCCAATATGCCAGGCATCATGGGGCTTTCCGCCGGCATCAGCTGGCTGATGGAAACGGGGCAGGACGTGGTAAGTGCTAAGCTGAGTATGCTAAGGGAACGGTTTGTGTCAGGGCTTAAGGAGATACCGGGCATTGTGCTCTATGGCAGCCAAGAAAATTGTGGCCCGGTGGTTTCCCTCAATGTTACGGGTTTACCTTCTGGCATGGTCAGCGACCGATTGAATGCCAAATTTGGCATTTGCACCCGCCCGGGGGCTCACTGCGCGCCCCGGATGCATGAAGCCATGGGGACCGAAAGCCAGGGCACCGTGCGATTCAGTTTTTCTTATTTCAACCAGCCAGAGGAAATTGACATGGCACTGGCGGCGCTCAAACAAATTGTTTGAATCAAATTGCCAGCATGGCTATTGACAAGAAAAAACAATTTTGATACAAAGAGTATAGAGCTATTACACAGAGGTGCGGTGTTGCGTGTAAGCCGCCGATGCGAACGGAGCGGATTCCGGATGCGGCGGCCCAATGGTTTCACTGCCGATGGGGTGCCCGGGTCCGTCCGGCCATACCTAGGTGTGGAAACGAAGGTCTCCGCACTGCCATTGAAAGATGGAGCGCTGTTATGCCAAGGGCATAACAGCTTTTATGTTTAAAAGGAGGACAGCCATGAAATCCATCCCCATTAATCAGATTGTGATAGGCGACCAGGTGGAGATGCGCCGGGCTTTCAGCGCCCAGGATGTGGAGGCCTTTGCCAGGGTGACGGGGGATTTAAACCCAGCCCATCTGGATGAGGCCTATGCGGCAGGCACCATGTTTAAAACACGCATTGTGCATGGGATGTTGGTGGCCTCGCTGTTTTCAGCGATACTGGGCACCCAGCTGCCGGGCCTGGGCACCATCTATACGGCGCAAACGCTGAAGTTTTTGCGCCCTGTTCACCTGGATGAAACCATCACCGCCAGGCTCACCGTGAAGGAGATTAACCTGGAGCGAGGCCGGGTGATTTTTGACTGCCAGGCGCTCAATGATCAGGGGGAGAGCGTGATTGTGGGGGAGGCCACCGTGCTGCCGCCCCGTAAACCAACTGAATAAGGGAGGACAAACATGAAAACCTGTTTAAAACTGAGGCTATCCCAGCAGGATGCCCATTATGGCGGCAACCTGGTGGATGGCGCCAAGGCGCTAGCATTGTTTGGGGATGCGGCGACGGAACTGCTCATCCGCTATGACGGGGATGAGGGCTTGTTCCGCGCGTATGACCAAGTGGATTTCCTGGCGCCTCTTTACGCCGGGGATTTTGTGGAGGTGCGCGCTGAGATCACGCAAGTGGGCAACTCCTCCCGTAAAATGCGGTTTGAGTGCTGGAAGGTGATCGCTCCCCGGCCTGATATCAGCGCATCCGCTGCCGATGCTTTATCAGAGCCGGTGCTGTGCGTGCGGGCGACTGGCACCTGCATTGTGAAAGCGGCGCAGCAGAGGGTTAAGCATGAATAAATTAATCATCACCTGCGCCTTGACAGGGGCCGAGGTCACCAAGGACCTGAACCCCGCCATTCCTTATACGGCAGCAGAAATGGCGCAGTCCGCCCGTGAGGCGGTGGATGCCGGCGCTTCCATCCTGCACATCCATGCCCGGCATGATGATGGGAAACCCACCCAGGATGCCGCGCGTTTTAAGGTGATCCTAGACGCCATCAGGGAAGCCTGCCCGGAGGCTATTCTGCAGGTGTCAACGGGCGGCGCTACTGGCATGAGCCGTGCAGAGCGGCTCCAGCCCCTTTCCCTGAACCCGGAAATGGCGACCCTGGACTGTGGCACGCTGAACTTTGGCGGGGATGAGATTTTCATCAACACGGAGAATGACATCATCGCCTTTGCTGAGGCGATTCAACAAAGGGGCATTTATAAGGAGCTGGAGTGCTTTGAAAAAGGCCATGTGGATATGGCCCTTCGGCTTCATCGTAAAGGACATATCACCTCCCCCTTGCATTTCAGCTTTGTGCTGGGGGTCAATGGTGGTATGACCGGAGAATACCGGGATTTCAAGTTCATGCGGGAGAGCATTCCCGCAGACGCCACCTATTCAGTGGCGGGCATTGGGCGCTTTGAGTTCCCCCTGGCCTCCTATGCCATCGCAGATGGCGGCCATGTCCGGGTGGGCTTTGAGGACAATATCTTTCTTGAAAAAGGCGTGCTGGCCACCAGCAACGCTCAGCTGGTGGAAAAGGCAGCACGGATGGCCCGGGAAGCGGAGCGGGATATTGCCAGCCCGGCTGAAGCCAGGAAAATGCTTGGCATAGGAGGCAGAGCATGATGAAACTTTGCCCCTTTGGCTCTCACCGGGTTATCAGCCCGTTGGGCACCCTGCCCCAGGCCGCCCAGAAACTGGACAACACCATGCCCATGCAGGCCAACGAAATGGCCAT
>CAZSSU010000196.1:0-3112 GCA_964609415.1 uncultured Christensenella sp.
GTGCTGGCCAACTTTGCCTTCAAGGACCTGGGCGTCAAGGTGGCCTACACCCTCAACATGCTGGGTGAGGACTATGGCGCGGGCCTGGTCAACTACTTCACCAAGGCCTTTGAAAAACTGGGCGGCACCGTGGTGGCCGACACCTTCCCCGAGGGCACCAGCGACTTTTCCGCCTACCTGCAAAACGCGGTTAACGCGGGCGCCGGCGTTATCTTCTCCCCCAGTTCCACCACCTATGCCTCCCTCATGCTGGGCCAGGCAGTCTCCATGAACCTGGAGATCCCCTTCGTAGCCGGCGACACATGGGCCTCCTCCGTCATCCTTGAAGCGGTGCAGAATTCCAATCAGAAGGTCTACTTCTCCGACTTCTTTGATGAGTCCGACAAGGATGCCACCCAGGTTTCCAAGGACTTTGTGACCGGGTTCAAAGCCTGGCTGAACGCCAACCCCCAGAACCTCACCAACAACGGCGGCAATGACATCATCGCGGCCGTGTCCGCCCTGGGTTACGACTCCTATATGACGGCCATTGAAGCCATCAAGAAAACCGAAGCTGGCACCAAGGAGCAAATCGCGCAGGCGCTGCCCGGCGTTGATTATGACGGGGTCACCGGCAAAATCGTGTTTGATGAGAATGGCGACGCCAAGAAAGACATCGCTTACATCAAAATCGCCGACACCCAGAGCCTCAACTACATCTTCGTCACCACCACCACCATCCAGCAATAACCAGGCATCCCACCGGGGCGCTGCGCTGTTTGCGGCGCAGCGCCCCTTCATTAAGCGACAGGGGGGCAGTTTATTTGGATTGGCTTGAACGATTTTTCCCATATATCCTGGCAGGGGTCTCCGTAGGCGGGCAGTATGCGCTAATCGCCATTGGCTACACCATGGTCTACGGCATCCTCCGGCTTATCAACTTCGCCCACGGCGATATTTTCACCGTGGCGGGTTTTTTTATGGTGTACATGAACGCCACCATGCCGCTGTATCTGTCCATTCCGCTCACCATCATCCTCACGGTGTTCCTGGGCTTTTCGGTGGAGCGGGTGGCCTATAAGCCGCTGCGGGACGCGCCGCGTATGTCCATCATGATTTCCGCCATCGGGGTCAGCTACCTGCTTCAAAACCTCATGTGGTATGTGACCGGGGGCCTGGCCAAGCAGTACCCCACCATCCCCTGGATCTCCTCCTCCGTGACGGTGTGGGTGGCCACCACCAAAATCGTCACCCTGGTGACGCCAGTGCTCACCATCCTGCTTGTGATTTTGCTTCAGCAGCTCATCAACCACACCAAAATCGGCATGGCCATGCGCGCTGTGTCCCGGGATTTTGAGACGGCCAAACTCATGGGCATCCAGATTAACCGGGTCATCTCCGTCTCCTTCATCATCGGTTCCTTCCTGGCGGCTGTGGGCAGCCTCCTGTATTTCAGCAACTACGCCACCGTGACGCCTACGGTAGGCGCCATGCCGGGGCTTAAGGCCTTTGTGGCCGCTGTCTTTGGCGGCATCGGTTCCATCCCGGGGGCCATGATCGGGGCTTTCATCATCGGCATCAGCGAAAACCTCATCAAGGCCCTGGGCTATTCCACCTTCTCAGACGCTTTCACCTTTGCCCTGCTGATCTTCGTCCTCCTGGCGAAGCCCACCGGGCTCTTTGGTGAAAAGACCATCGACAAGGTGTAAGGAGGAGGCAGGATGAAAGAAAATAAAACTGGCTGGTTCATAGGCCTTGTGCTGCTGGCCCTGATGTTTGTGGGGCTGTATGTGCTGGAAAAAGCGCTGCCCCCCTCCACGATGCTGTTCACCATCCTGAAAAAGGGTGTTATCTATGCCCTCATCGCCGTGTCCATGAACCTGCTAAATGGCTTTACCGGACTTTTCTCCCTGGGCCAGGCGGGCTTTATGCTGATTGGCGCTTACACTTACGCCATCCTCACCATCCCCGTCGCCATGCGGCCCATGATCTACCAGTACTACGACGGGGGCATTGTGCAGTTCGCGCTGCCCGCCATTGTGGGCCTGCTCTGTGCGGGCCTGGTGGCCGCTTTCTTCGCCTTCCTGGTGGGGCTGCCGGTGCTCCGGCTTAAGAGCGACTACCTGGCCATCGCCACCCTGGGCTTCGCGGAAATCATCCGCGCCTTCATCCAGTATGAGGGCCTGGGCCCCCTCACCAATGGCTCCAACCTTCTGCGCCGCTTCCCCTCCTTCACCGGCATCATCTACCCCTTCGCGGCGGTGGCCATCTGTGTGGGGGTGATTGTGCTGCTCATCCACTCCACCTATGGCCGGGCGCTCAAGGCCATCCGCGATGACGAGACCGCCGCTGAAGCCATGGGCATCAACCTGTTTTTCCACAAGCAGTTTTCCTTTGTCACCTCCTCCTTCTTCGCCGGCATTGGCGGGGCGTTGCTGGCCATGTACCAGGGCTCCATCCAAGCCGCCACCTTCAAATCCGCCATGACCTATGAGATATTGCTCATCGTGGTCATCGGCGGCATGGGCTCCATCACCGGCTCCATCATCGCCAGCTTTCTCTTTGTGGCCTCCAGCGAATGGTGGCTCCGCTTTCTTGATAATGAGATGTTCATCGGCGCTTTCAAGGTGCCGCTTCTGCGCTCGGGCTTCCGCATGGTGGTGTTTTCCGTCATCATCATGGCGGTGGTGCTGCTCTACCGCCGGGGCATCATGGGTGATAAGGAGTTGAGCCTCAGGCGCATCACCGACCGCCTGAGCCGCAGGAAGGGGGTGGCAAACGATGGCTAAGCGGGAAATCATGCTTGAGCTTCAGGACGTCACCATGCAGTTTGGCGGCGTGGTGGCGGTGAACAACCTGTCCATGCACATCGACAAGGGCGAGATCGTGGCCCTCATCGGCCCCAACGGCGCCGGCAAAACCACCGCTTTTAACTGTGTCACGGGCCTTTATAAGCCCAGCAACGGCCAGGTGCGCTACCGGGGCAGCCTCATCGTATCCAACCACCCCACCGGCAAGATGAAAACCATGTACGCTGGAGCCAACGCTGATAAATACCATGAGGTGGTGGAGCACACCCCCGACAAGATCACCAAGATGGGCGTGGCCCGCACCTTCCAGAACATCCGCCTGT
>CAZSSU010000197.1:0-3084 GCA_964609415.1 uncultured Christensenella sp.
GCGCCCAGGGAGGGCTCCACCACATAGGGGATAAAGCGCTCGTTAGTCACGGGGTCGATATACTCCATGTTTTCCCCGCTGTGCTGCTGGTGTTGTTTCAGGTCGTAGTCAGTGCGGTCGGCAATGCCCCACAATTCGCCCCAGCCAAAGGGGAAGAGGAACTCAAAGTCCGTGGTGGCCTTGGAGTAGTGGGACAGTTCCTCCGGCTTATGATCCCTCAGCCGCAGGTTTTCTTCTTTAATGCCAAGGGACAAGAGCCAGTCCCGGCAGAAGGTGCGCCAGTACTCAAACCATTCCAGGTCTTCCCCGGGGCGGCAGAAGAATTCCAGCTCCATCTGCTCAAACTCCCGCGTGCGGAAGGTGAAGTTGCCGGGGGTGATTTCATTGCGGAAGGATTTGCCCACCTGGGCCACCCCCAGGGGCAGCTTGCGCCGGGTAGCCCTGACAATGTTCTTGAAGTTCACAAAAATACCCTGGGCGGTTTCCGGCCGCAGGAAAATCTCCGCCGCGCCGTCTTCTGTCACGCCCTGATGGGTTTTAAACATCATGTTGAACTTGCGGATGCTGGTGAAGTCCTTTTTCCCGCAGCTGGGGCAGGCGATGCCCTGCTCCTGGATGTAGGCCTCCATCTTTTCATTGCTCCAGCCGTCAGCCTGGATGGCTTCGCCCTTCTGCTTGGCGTCATCCTCAATCAGCTGGTCCGCCCGGAAGCGGGCTTTGCAGGCGCGGCAGTCCATCAGCGGGTCATTAAAGCTGCCCACATGGCCAGAGGCCACCCAGACGTTGCGGTTCATCAGAATCGCGCTGTCCAGCCCCACATTGGTGTCTGATTCCTGAACAAACTTCTGCCACCAGGCGCGCTTCACGTTGTTCTTGAACTCAACCCCCAGGGGACCATAGTCCCAGGTGTTGGCGAGCCCGCCATAAATCTCGCTGCCCGCGAAAATAAAACCGCGCACCTTACACAGCGCCACCAATTTGTCCATCGTCAAAGCCATGGGAAGACCTCCTCACATAGTCACCCCATCATACGACCCAAAGGGCCGGATTGTCAAGAAATATGGCTGTTTTCCGGGCTTTTTCCTATGAATATCGGCACACATCCACCCAGGCTTCAGCGCCGGAGGCGTTTTCCAGTTCCAGGGGGCTCAGCGCCACAGCGCTGTTGCCGCTGCCGCAAGCCGGGTACACCCTCTCAAAGCGCCTGAGGGATTCATCCAGATATACCCTGACCCCCGGCTTCACCCCGAAGGGGCACACGCCGCCCACCTCATGCCCCACCAGGCTGATCACCTGCTCAGGCGAGAGCATGGCCGCCTTCTGGTGGAAATGGGCTTTGAACTTTTTGTTATCAATCCGCGCGTCCCCCGCCGCCACCACCAGCACCGGCACCCCCGCCACCAGAAAAGACAGGGTCTTGGCGATCTGCGCTTCCGGGCAGCCCACCGCCTCAGCCGCCAGGGGCACGGTTTGGCTGGATACGTCAAACACCCGGATCCGGTCCCCCAGGCCATGCGCCTCCAGATGGGCTTTCGCCAGGTCAAACATGGGCAGTCCCTCCTCCGATATTCTGCCCGCATTATATCACAGTCGCCCTGACCATCCCGGTGCAAAACCGGGTATATTCCCCATAACCATCAAGAAAGCAGGTGTCTTGTTTTATGCAAAAAAAGAAAAGCATTCTGGCGATTCTGCTGGCGCTGAGCCTCCTGGCCGCTGTCCCCGCCCTGGCGGAAGCGGTGCCGGTCGTGGGGGACGTGACCCGCGCCGGGCTGCCCTTCCAGGCTGATTATCCGGAAAATCCCCTCATCCCCGGCCAAAGCCCCACCACAGGCCTGCCCTGGGAGGGGGTGTATGCCCCCGTGCTGGTGGTCATCGATAACGCCGGCAATGCCCACCCCCACTGGGGCGTTGGCAGCGCTGACGTGATGTATCAGGTGCCCAACGCCGGCAAAGGAGCCACCAAGCTGCTGGCCCTGTTCTCAGACACCGCGCCAGAAGCCGCCGGCGGCAACCGCTCGGCCCGCACGCCCTTTGTGGACGTGGCCCGCACCTGGGGCGCCGCCTTCGCCTATGTGGGCTATCCTGATCCCGCCCAGGGCGACAAGGTGAGCGTGCCGCTCAAACTGCGCGAGGGCAAGATGACCAGGGAGCAGCTCTCCTTCAACCTCATCAGCAACAACAACTACTCCGGCCGCATCTCCAGCTACCAGAGCCCCCACAATCTCTCCGTCAACATCGCCATGATCAAGGACCTGGCGCTCAAAAACGGCGCCGCCTTCACCCCCCACCCCTTCCTGTTCACCGATGAGAAGCCCCAGGGCTACGCCCCCGCCACCTTCATCGAGGTGAAGCACTTTGGCGAGGAAGCCTACCAAACCATGGGCAACTCCGCCAGCTACGCCACCTTCACCTATTCCCCTGAAGCCAACGCCTACCACCGCGAGAACCTCGAAGGCCCCTATGTGGACCGGGACGCCCCGGGCGCCCCCATCCCCTTTGCCAATGTAATCGTGCTGCGCACCAAGTTCAGCTATGACAAGGGCTATGTCCAGCTCAATCACCTCACCGGCACCGGCGCCGCAGAGATCTTCACCGGCGGCTCCTACATCCCCGGCGGCTGGTTCCGCAAATCCCTGGACGACCGCACCGTCTTCGTGGATGACAAAGGCCAGGAGCTCACCCTCCAGCGCGGCAAAACCTTCATCATCATCACTAACGCCACCAGCGTGGTGGGGTTTAAATAATCTCGGCTACAACAAAAATCAGGGCTATCGTCGTATTGCGTTAGCCCTGATTTTCGATTTACATGCTACTGCATTTCAAGCGCAATATTGTACATCCCTCTGATGTCCATTTCCATCTCGTCTTTTGCCATCTGTGAAGAATTCCTGCTTAAGGCATGATATATTGCCTTATGCCTGGGCAAAGCGGGATACTCCCCCAATTTTAACTTCATAATATAGTACCGATAGCGCAATATTCGATGATGTAAAAGTGCATACATTTCAGAGATATAAGAATTCTGACAGGCATCCATAATGATTTGATGAAATTCGTCATCGTATATTACAAACCTAAGTA
>CAZSSU010000198.1:0-2931 GCA_964609415.1 uncultured Christensenella sp.
GGCGTAGATGCCCCGGCCAAAGAAGGTGTAACGCATGATGAGGAAGGCCAGGATCAGCACCACCGCGAACACCAAAAAGCTTAGCGGCATGCGCGAGGTGAGGCCGGATACGGGGTTGGTGGCCACAAATAGGGAGGAGGTGCCAAACTCCTGCATGCCAGTTGGGATGACCGCCAGCTGGACGGAGTTGAGAGCCCCTTGCATCAGCCCCTTAAACACGCTGGAAGAGCCCAGGGTGACGATCATGGCCGGCAGCCCCAGGAAGCCGATAAAGACGCCGTTGAAAGCGCCCAGCAGGGCACCCATGGCCAGGGACAGCAGGATAGGCAGCCAGATGCCGTCGGTGTAGCCTGCGTCCAGCAAAATCTTCGTGGTGGCATAGGAGGTGAGGGAGGCCAGGGCGGGGAAGGACACGTCAATGCCGCCTGACACAATCACCATGAATGCGCCGATGGCAAACAGGCCTGGCACCACCAAGGCGGAGGCGATGTCCACCAAGTTATTGGCGGTGAAAAACTGGCCTGAGCGCACCTCAATCAGCAGGCACAGCGCCAGCACCACCAGAAAGATATAAGGCTCGCTTCTTTTTGTGAGTTTTCTGAGATTGTTCTGCATGCTCCTCACCTCACATCATCTGCGACAGGATGGCCTGCTCGGTGGCCTCCGCCGCGTCCATTTCCTGAACGATTTTTCCGTCCTTCAGGACGATCACCCGGGAGCAGTTCTGGATCACCTCGGGCAAGTCATCGGAGATGATGATAATGCCCATGCCATTGCGTGCCAGCTCCTGCAAAATGCTGTGGATATCGTGCTTGGAGCCGATGTCAACCCCCACGGTGGGGCCGTTGAGAACCAGCACATCCAGCCCGCAGGCCAGCCACTTGCCCAGCACCACCCGCTGCTGGTTGCCGCCGGAAAGGGTTTGGCAGGCGTTGGCGGCATCAGGGGAAGCGATGGCAAATTCAGCCATCAGCCGGTCAATCTCCTCCCGGCGCTTTTTCCGATCAAACACCTTGAAGCGGTTGGCCAGCCGGTCAACCTCGGCGATGATCAGGTTGTCGGCTATGCTGCGGGGGAGGAACAGGCCTTCAGACAGCCGATCCTCAGGCACCAGGCCCAATCCATGGCCGATGGCGTCCTGCGGGCAGGTGATGTCCGCCTTTTTGCCTTTGATATGGATTTCGCCGCTGTCTGCCTGGCGGATGCCAAAAAGCGCCAGCGCCAGCTCGCTCCGGCCAGAGTCAAGCAGCCCCGTAATGCCCAGGATTTCGCCGCCATGCAGCTTGAAACTGATGTCGCTAAAAGCGCCTGAAAGCCCCAGGTTTTTCACCTCAAGCAAAGGTTTGTCACCCAGGTTGGTGGCGGTAAACTGCTCATCACTAAAAGCGCGGCCTGTCATATAAAAGGAGAATTTGGCCGCGTCCAGCTCGCTGGTGTGCCCGGTCACCACCAGCTCGCCGCTTCTGAAAATGGTGAAGCGCTCGGAAATTTCAAACACCTCATTGAGCTTGTGGCTGACAAAGAGGATGGCAATGCCCTGCGCCTTGAGCTGCATGATGACCTTAAACAGCGCCTGCACTTCTTTGTGGGTGAGGGCGGTGGTGGGTTCATCCATGATGATGAGGCGGGCATTGAACATAAGCGCCCGGCTGATGGCAACCATCTGCTTTTGCGCCACGGACAGCGTGCCCACCAAGGCGTCCAGGTCAACCTGGAAATTGATTTTGGCCACCGCTTCTTCAGCGATCTGGCGCATGCGCTTCCAGTTAACCACCTTGCGCTTGTTGGACAGCTCGCTGTTGAGCGCCAGGTTTTCCATCACCGTGAGGTTGGGGAAAACAGAAAAATCCTGGTATATCACCTGAATGCCCAGGAGGATGGCGTCAATGGGGGTGATCTTGTCAAGCCGTTTCCCGTCAAACTCGATGTAGCCCGAGTCCGGCTGATAGACGCCGGAGATGATCTTGATGAGCGTTGATTTTCCGCAGCCGTTCTCCCCGGCCAGGCAATGAATCTCCCCGGGTGCTATTTCAAGGGACACGCCTTTGAGCGCGTGGACACCGGCAAAGGACTTATGGATATCCACCGCGCGCAGCAAACTGTCTGACATGCGTACCTCCGATCAAAAGAAAGGATAAGGTCACCGCCGGGAATCCGGCGGTGACCGGAAAGGGTCAAAGAGAATTAGAACCCGAAGCTGTCAACATTATCCTTGTTGATCACGATCCAGCCCTGGCCTTCCAGAACCTTTTCGAATTTCGGGTTGAAGGTGAGGGCGGTATAGCCATCAACGCCCAGGTCAACGGGGGCTTCAATGGTTTCGCCGGAGAGAATCTTGACGGCCAGGGAAATCATCGCCTTGCCAGCCAGCGCGGGATCCCACAGGGTGAGGGACTTGACAGAGCCGCTTTCCAGCAGCGCTTTGTTGTCAGCGGGCATGCCGGTGCCGGAGGTGAAGACCTTGCCCACCAGGCCCAGTTCATCAATCGCGCGGGCCACGCCGGGGGCGTCGTAGGAAGAGGTGCCCATGATGCCCTTCAGCTCAGGATACTTTTTGAACAGCTCTTTGGCTTTGTTGTAGGCCACGTCGCCGTTGTCTTCAGACTCAACGCGGGCTTCTTCGGCCAGCAGGGTCATGTTGGGATATTTTTCTTTCTGATGGGCCACACCGGCGTCCGCCCACTCGTTGTGGGAGGCGTTGGTCACATGGGCCACCATGGTGGTGTACAGGCCTTCGCCGCCCATGGCTTCAGCCAGGTTGTCCATGATGAAGGCGCCGTATCCGGCGTTGGAGAAGGCTTCGATGTCATAGTTGACATTTTCCAGGCTGGAGCCTTCATGGGCGATCACAACGATGCCGGCTTCCATGGCCTGCTTAAGCACGGGCTCCAGGGATTCGGGGTTGACCGGCACCACGCAGATGGCGTCAAC
>CAZSSU010000199.1:0-2913 GCA_964609415.1 uncultured Christensenella sp.
TAAGCACGGGCTCCAGGGATTCGGGGTTGACCGGCACCACGCAGATGGCGTCAACGCCCTGGGCGATCAGGTCCTGCACCAGCTGGGCCTGCAGGGTGGCATCGATTTCAGGGGTGCCCTTCTGGTACACATTCAGGCCGGTTTCTTTGGCGTACTCATCCACGCCCACCTTCATGCGCACAAACCAGGGGTTAGACGCGTCCTTGGGAACGACCACGATTTCCCAGTCTTTCTTCTCCTGGGCAAATGCGGCGCCTGTGAGGGATAGCAGCATCACGGAAACCAGAACCAGAGACAGGATCTTCTTCATAATATACCTCCATATATTGATACTCCGATTCACGGAGATATCTTCTGTCCTATGACGCGATTGGTGATGGATTTTGCGTCGATAGATTTAAACATAGCAAAAAGCAGACACGGTGTACATGGATGATCTGGAGTGACATTTTTACAAATGACAGTCCATTTTTTATTCCGGCTTGGTCTCCAGCTTCAAGGGCACCTCATCAAGATGCTTGAGTTTGCCGCCATTGGCCTTGAATTCCTCAAAGTTAAAGGCTTCCAGCTCATCAATGGCCAGCTTGTGGAACTCATAGAAGTTTTCCCACCATTCATAGCCGCTGCCCAATTCGGCGTTTAAATAGGCCTCGGCAATGTCGATGCCCATCTGCGGGGCCACATAAAAGGCGCCCATGGCCAACACGTTGACGCCGTTGCCGGTGATGGCTCTGAGGGCGGCTGGCACGCTTTCTACAACGCCCGCGTGCACATGGGGACATTTGCTGGCCGCGATATGGATGCCCATGCCGGTGCCGCAGAAGAGGAGGGCGCGCTCAAATTCACCATCGGCGATTTTGGCCCCCACCCTGAGCCCGACCCGGTGGAACATATTATCCGGGTCATTGTCTTCGGGCGACTGGACGCCGATGTCGGTAATCTGCCAGCCCTTTTTCTTCAGGTGTGCCACCACCGCTTCTTTTAGCGGATAGCCTGCGAAGTCTGCGCCCACCAAAAGATACTTGTCTTTGACTTTTTTCATGGTTTTTCCTCCAAAGCATATAAAATATTATCAAGATCATTATACCCCCTTGGCCGTGCTTTTGCCACCGGGCAATTAAGCCCGTTAACTGTTGCGATTTATGGGTATATATGTTATTCTAACAGATAGCGTATTTGGGATACCATGCGCTAAGTGCAGAGGAGGAACAGCATGAGTTACCAGGTAGAAAAGGTTAGCAGCAATCAGCAGAAAATCAATTTTGAAATCCCCGCGG
Organism: uncultured Christensenella sp.; assembly: GCA_964609415.1. GTDB lineage: Bacteria > Bacillota > Clostridia > Christensenellales > Aristaeellaceae > UBA6115. Next base: position 1,278 of record CAZSSU010000199.1, read on the forward strand.
CCGCTTTTGACGAGGCAATGCAAAAGGCATACCTCAAAACCCGCGGACGCATCAACGTCCCCGGCTTCCGCAAGGGCAAAGCGCCCCGGAAATTGATTGAGAACATGTACGGCGAAGGCGTGTTTTATGACGAAGCCTTTGACCTGCTATTCCCTGAGGCATATCAGGAAGCGGTGGAAGCTGAAGACCTTTTCCCTGTGGATCAGCCCGAAATCAGCCTGGACCAGATTGGCTCCGGGCAGGAACTGAAGTTCAGCGCCACGGTGTATGTGCGGCCTGATGTGACGCTGGGTGACTACAAAAGCCTGAAGGGCACCCGTCACCTGCATCCCATCACCCCGGAGGAGATGGACGAGCGCATCGCCCGGGACGTGGAAAAAGTGACCACTGAGGAAGACATTGGCGAGGAAGCCCTCAAAGAGGGGGACACCGCTGACATCGATTACCTGGGCAGCCTGGACGGCGTTCCCTTTGCGGGCGGCGAGGACAAGGGCCACAAGCTGGTGCTGGGCTCCCAGACCTTCATCCCCGGCTTTGAGGAGCAGGTGGTGGGCATGAAGGCGGGCGAGGAAAAGGACATCACCGTGACCTTCCCCGAAAAGTACCACGCTGAATCCCTGGCTGGCAAAGACGCCGTGTTCCATGTGAAGGTTAACGCCGGCACCCGCCGGGTGAAGCCGGAGATGGATGACGAGTTTGCCCAGGATGTGTCCGAATTCAGCACGCTGAAAGAGTACAAGGAAGGCATCGAAAAAGAGCTGACTGAGCTTAGGGACAAGCATGCGGAAACCCACCTGGAGAATGACCTGATTCAGCAGGCGGTGGACGCAGCGGACTGCGATATCCCCGAAGCCATGATTCAGCGCCAGATGGATTACCTGCTTCAGAACATGCGCATCCGCATGCTGTACCAGGGCCTCCGTCTGGAAGACTATCTGCAGTACACCAACACCACCCAGGAAGAAGTCCGCGAGAACTTCCGCCAGGACGCCACCAACAACGTAAAGACCGACCTGGTGCTTGACGCCATTGCCAAGCAGGAGGGTTTTGAGGCATCAGAAGAAGAGGTGGACGAGGAAATCAAGCGCCACGCCAAGGAGACAGGCCGTGAGTTTGACAGCTATAAAGCCTCCCTCAACGAAAACCAGCTTGAAAACTTCAAGGACATCGCCCTGAACCGCAAGGTGGTGAACCTGATCAAGGAACATGCCCAGGTGACCGATCACACCGAAGCCCATGAGGAGCTGACGGTTGAGGAAATCGCCCAGGCCACCCAGGCGATTGAAGAAGCGGCGGAGGCGGAGGAGCCCAAGGAAAAGAAGCCCGCCAAAGCCAAGAAAGCGGCCAAAGAGGATGATGAGAAGGCCGAGCCCAAAGAGAAGAAAGCACCCGCCAAGCGCGCCGCCAAGAAAAAGGACGAGGGCGCTGACGACGACAAATAACAACAGGATTTTGCATAACCAATCCCAGGAGGAAACATGGCAGAGTATATGATTCCCTATGTCATTGAGCGCTCAGGCAACTCCGAGCGTTCCTTTGATATTTATTCCCGCCTGCTCAAAGACCGCATCGTCTTTTTGTCAGGCCCTGTGACAGACGGCATGGCCAACACCGTCGTGGCCCAGCTGCTATTCCT
>CAZSSU010000200.1:0-2333 GCA_964609415.1 uncultured Christensenella sp.
CGTGGGCAATGATGGCGATGTTGCGAATATCCTGTCTGATCATCGTTTCTTCCTTTTATCTTTGATTGAGTAATGGGCAGCGCAGGGGAACGCTGGGGGATGTTATCCCCCAGACCCTCTGACAAGAGACTTCGTCCCTTGACCCGGAATATTTATTCGAAAATCAATGATTGATTGGTTTTTGAGGAATAAAAGCCTCCGGGCAGTTAAAAGCTGTCCGGCGGTTCGCCCCGGTTGATGTAGCCCGGGCTTAATAAAAAGGCGCTAAATGGATGGTTCAATGCTTAACCTGGCTTTGCTGTGATTTTGCAACAGGGATAGCCCCCGATGCCTGGGAAATCATAGCTTGTGATCGGGGGATTTGTCAAGTGTGGCGACCAAAAATAACATGAATATGTTTCATATCCAGGTCAGAGCACTTGAAATCATTAAAGTTATTTGAAGAAACTGGAAAGTAGGATTAACTGAGTGATAGAATTATCATCGTTTAGTTATGGAAAGACTTTGAGTCATCTGAAGTCAAAATATCAACTTGTTGAAAAATATTGCCGAATGGGCGGTCATCTCCCTTTCCCATGCTTATATAAAACAATTCAGTTTCTGAATGCAAATGTACTGTGTGTGTAGACAAGAGATTTACAATCAGGGTCGACCAGTATTCAAATTCCTTTTCAACTTCAAAATACCCCTTGTCCATATCATTATCAGACACAAAGGGAGTGACTTCATGCATGAACTTTCCGCATCGGTCGTAGATTTTTATAAATAATTCCTTATTTAAGTAAGGCTTATCTTGGTCGAGCCAATTTGACTTGTCCTTCGGATCAGATACTATAGGTATTGGGTAAAAGTTTGGGTTTATTCTTTCAAGGTCTTTAATAATATATCGAGCGTTCCACATTTTATCAATGTTATCTAATTGCTGGCGATACAGATCCGCATCGGGAACAAGCGATGATAATGCAATTAGTTCCAGGATTTTCCGGTACTGCAGCACACAAAATTCGATATTTGTCACCTTATAAGTTGTTTTTGTTTTTCCACCTAAAATGTCCCCAATTGCTTTGTAACGCCACTTAATCCTCTGCATATTCCTTAAATAAAGAATTTGAAGTTCATTTAGCCTTTTTAGATTGCTGTCTTTTTCTGTTAAATCTGCTTTAATTTTCACAGAAGATACGCTCCTATACTGTGCTGTATTGATTTGCTTAAGTTCTTTCTATTAGAATGATGAGAAAGTGAAATCGAAACCTATGATCTACGATATCATCATAAAAAAACTCGTCAACGCATCGATAAAAACAAAATCAATACTCCACAAACCCCTCCATGGGCTCCACATCGGCCAGTTCCAGGCCAGGGTTTTTCTCCTGTGCCAGGCGGATGCTCCACTCGTTTTCGAAGAAGAGGACGGGGTTGCCCCGGCTGTCGCTGCCGCGGTGGGTGGTGGAGGTGAGGCTGAGGTCGGAGAGGGGCTTGGGGCTGTCGGTGACCCAGCGCACATAGCGGTAGGGCAGCATGTCCATGGCCAGTTCAGCGCCATATTCGTTTTTGAGGCGGTAGCTGAGCACGTCAAATTGCAGGATGCCCACCACGCCCACAATGGATTGCTCCGGGCCCATCTCCTCCCGGCTGAAGGTTTGGATGGCGCCTTCCTCGCTGAGCTGGTCCACACCCTTGAGGAACTGCTTGCGCTTCATGGAGTCAAAGGGGCGCACCCGGGCAAAGTGCTCCGGCGCGAAGACGGGGATTTTTTCAAAGCGCAGCTTGCTTTTTTCGCTCAAGGCGTCGCCCAGGCGGTAGATGCCCGGATCAAATAGCCCAATGATGTCACCCGGGTAGGCGGTTTCCACCATGGCCCGTTCATCGGCCATGAACTGCTGGGGGGCTTTAAGCTGAATCTGCTTGCCGGAGCTGGAAAGCCAGGCAGCCATGTCCCGCCTGAATTCCCCCGACACCACCCGCACAAAGGCCAGGCGGTCCCGGTGGGCGGGGTTCATGTTGGCCTGGATTTTAAAGACGAAGCCGGTGAATTCCGGCGTTTCCGGCGTGATCATCCCCTGGTCGCTCTCCCGAGGAGTGGGAGGCAGGGTGTATTGCAAAAAGCGGTTGAGGAAGGGCTCCACGCCAAAATTGGTGACAGCGGAGCCAAAAAACAGGGGCGTCAGCTCGCCTTTGCGCACCGCCTCCAGGTCAAAGGGGTCGCCCGCCTCGTCCAGCAGGGCGATTTCTTCTTTGAGCCTATTGATATAGTGCCCGGCCAGAACGCCTGAGAGGGCCTCGCTGTCAAGGGGCACCTCGGTTTTCTTGGCCTTGGTTTTGCCGTGGTCGCC
>CAZSSU010000200.1:2383-2907 GCA_964609415.1 uncultured Christensenella sp.
AGCTCCACCACCCGGGTATCCCGGTGGCACACGCCCTGAAAATCCCCGTCCACGCCGATGGGCCAGTTGACCGGGCATGAACGGATGCCCAGCACCTGCTCCAGTTCCTCCATCAGGGCGAAGGGGTCCTTGGCGGAGCGGTCCATCTTGTTCACAAAGGTGAAAATGGGGATGCCCCGCATGCGGCATACTTTAAAGAGCTTCCTGGTTTGCTCCTCAACGCCCCGGGAGGCATCCAGCAGCATGACCGCACTGTCAGCCGCCACCAGCACCCGGTAGGTGTCCTCAGAGAAATCCTGATGCCCGGGGGTGTCCAGGATGTTGATGCGGAAGCCCTCATAGTCAAACTGCATGGCGCTGGAGGTGACGGAAATGCCGCGCTGCTTCTCAATCTCCATCCAGTCGCTGGTGGCGTGGGCTGCGGCTTTACGCGCCTTGACGCTGCCCGCCTGGCGGATGGCGCCGCCATACAGCAGCAGCTTTTCAGTCAGCGTGGTTTTGCCAGCGTCCGGATGGCTGATGAT
>CAZSSU010000201.1:0-2897 GCA_964609415.1 uncultured Christensenella sp.
CATACCGGTGCCGTCCACCATGATGGGGTTCATGGATACCACGGTTTTGACACCGTATTTTTTGGTGAGGAGGCTGACAAACTTCATCATCACCAGGGGGCCGATGGCAATTACCTCGTCATACTGGTGACCTTCCTTGATGAGGGCTTCCAGGGCGTCTGTCACCAGGCCATGGGTGCCATATGTGCCGTCGTCAGTCATCACCTTGAGGAGGTCGGAAACCCGGGCAAAGTCCTCCTCCATAAAGACCAGGTCACGGCTTCTGAAGCCGATGATGCTGTGGACCTGGCTGCCCTGCTCGTGCAGGGTTCTGGCCACCGGGTAGGCGATGGCGCAGCCCACGCCGCCGCCCACCACGCAGACCTTTTTGAGGCCTTCGGTTTCAGTGGCGCGGCCCAGGGGCCCCACAAAGTCCTGGAGGCTGTCCCCGGCGTTTAAGCTGTCAAGCTCCATGGTGCCGGCCCCCACCACCTGGTAGACGATGCTGACCGTGCCCTTTTCCCTGTCCTGATCGTGGATGGTGAGGGGAATTCGCTCGGAATGCTCCTTGGCCCTGAGGATGATGAACTGCCCCGCCTGGGCTTTGCGGGCAATAAGCGGGGCTTCCACCACCATCTTGGAGGCGTTGCCGGAAAGGGATGTTTTTTCAAGGATTCTGTATGTTTGCATGGTCTTCCTCCTGATGGCTGAGGGGCGGCTGCCTGAGCAGCCGGGCCCTTTGGCGGTGGTCGGGCATGAGGGTGTCGAGCACTTGATAAAAGGCGGGGGAGTGGTTGAGCTGTTTAAGGTGAGCCACCTCATGGGCCACCACATACTCGATGGCGGGGAGGGGGTAGCGCATCAGACGCCAGGAAAAGCAGAGGCCGCCCTTTGCATTGCAGCTGCCAAAGCGTTTTTGGGCGCTGGTGATTTTCACATAACGGGGGCTGAGGCCCAGCCGGGCGGCATAGGCATGGGCCAGGGGCGGCAGCAAGCGGTGAGCCCGGGCTTTCAGCGCGGCTTCTTCAAGGGGCGTTGGTTCAGGGGCTTTGTGCCTGGGCTTAGCCAGGTGCTTGTTGATCCAGGCTTCCTTGGCGGCTACAAAACGCTGGATGTCTGCCAGGGGCAGGCGTTTGGGCGCCCGCACGATGACTTCGCCCTCCGCGGTAATCTCCAGCGCCAGGGTACGCCGGCTGCTTCTGATTAAGCGGAATTCAGCCATTAAAAAAGGCGGCGCGGCGCATCCGCTCAGCCACCATGCCTGCCAAAGAGGGAGCGCGCCTTGCCAGCCAGCCTGCCAGACAGGGTGCGGGAGCGCTTCAGCGCCATCTCAGCGGCCAGGGCTTCGCGGCGGTAGTCCCGGTTGTCAGGCTCCAGCCGCACCGCGGCGCGCCAGGCCTGATGGGCCCCCAGATAGTCCTTCATGTTCAGGAGGATTTCCCCTTGCAGGGCGTGCCATTCGGCATCCTTATCCTCTGAGCGCCCCAACTGAAAAAGCGCCATGCCATACTGCTTGCGTGCCAGCAGGTTTTTTGCCCAGTACTTGGCCTGGGCGACGGGCAGGGCGGGGGAGGTGGTTTGCCTGGACGCCACCATTTTCATGCACTGGGCATAGGCCAGGTTGATGCTGATCAGCTTTTCCTGGCCAGCCAGCTGCTCCTCCGGATCCATGAAGCTGTCCGGGTGGCAGGTTTTGACCAGTTTCCGATAGGCGTTGCGGATGGCCGCTTCGTCTGCGTCAGGCGGGAGCCCCAGGCACTCAAAGGCGGTTTGCATCGCCATTTTCCTCAGGCTCAAGGGGGGCGCGGTAAATCTTGGCCCCAAGATCATTCAGTTTGGTTTCCAGGTGCTCATAGCCCCGGGCGATGTTGCCGGGGTTGTACACCTCGGTGATGCCATTGGCCATGAGGCCGGCGATGACCAGGGCGGCGCCGCCGCGCAGGTCAGTGGCATAGACCGGGGCGCCGTGCAATTCGGGCACGCCTTCAATGTAGGCAATGCGGCCGTTGATGGTTGTTTTGGCACCCATTTTGCGCATCTCGTCCAGGTGCTTAAAGCGGGACTCAAAGATGTTTTCGATGACCTCGCTGTTGCCCATGGCGCGGGTTAACAGCGCGCTCATGGGGGCCTGCAGGTCGGTGGGGAAGCCGGGATACTCCTGGGTGGCCAGGCGGATGGCCCGGTGACCCTGGCGGAGGCTGACCCGGATGATGTCATCCTGGCTGGTCACCATCACGCCCATTTCAAGGAGCTTAGCCGTCAGCGCTTCCATATGGGTGGGGATGCAGCCGTGGAGGGTGACATCCCCCCGGGTGGCGGCGGCGGCGATCATCAGGGTGCCCGCCTCAATCTGGTCGGGGATGACGGTGTAGTTAGCCCCGCCCAGTTTGCCCATGCCCTTGATGCGGATGGTGTCGGTGCCAGCACCCCTGATGCGGGCACCGATGCGGTTTAAGAAGTTGGCGGTGTCAACGATGTGGGGCTCCCGGGCGCAGTTGGTCATGATGGTGTCGCCCTCGGCCCGGCAGGCCGCCAGCATCACGTTGATGGTGCCGCCCACGGTGACCATGTCAAAGTTGATGTGGCCGCCTTTTAGCTTGCCCTCCAGCACGATCATGCCGTTTTCATCCCGGATGGTGGCGCCCAGCGCCCGGAATCCCTTCAGGTGCTGGTCGATGGGCCGGCTGCCCAGGTCGCATCCGCCGGGATAACCCACCTCTGCCCGCCCGTAGCGGCCAAGGAGCGCGCCCATCAGGTAATAGCTGGCGCGCATTCGCTGGCTGTAGGCAAAGGGCACCGCCAGGGTGTTCACCCCGGTGGGGTCGATAATCATCTGCTTTTGATCCGGGTGCCATTCAACCTGGGCGCCCAGGTGTTTTAAAATACGATATAAAACCCGGATATCTTCGATAGCCGGG
>CAZSSU010000202.1:0-2874 GCA_964609415.1 uncultured Christensenella sp.
GGGGGCGGCGGTGGGTTCGGGGGTCTTGGGGGCGCAGGCGGACACCAGCATCAGCAGGCTGAGGGCCAGCGCGATCAGGGCAAGTTTCTTCTTCATCATGTATCTCCTTTTTAATAGAATGCAATGTAAGATTGGAACCGGGCTTCTTGTCTGGGCTGCAATCACCTCCGGTTACTGGCCGGGCTGCGCATGAATGTGCGCTGCCAGCCTATCGGGGAAATTTGTCTTTCCGCGCGCCCTGCAAGGCTTCCCTGCCTGGCGTCCGAAAAATAACCTGAATGATTATACCATCTTCCCCCGGACTTCGCCATAGGGAATCGGCGCAAACTCAGAACAGGAGCAGCAGCTGGGGCTGATCCAGGAATGCCTTGAGGGATTTGAACACTTCGCCCGCGTCGGAGCCGTCCATGGAGCGGTGGTCAAAGGCCAGGGAGATGTGCATCATCTCTCGCTTTTCAAAGCTGCCGTTCACATACACAGCCTTGGTCACCGTGCGGCCAAAGCCGAAGATGGCGGCCTGGGGCGGGTTGACGATGGGGGTAAAGGCATCCACCGGGTACATGCCCAGGTTGGAGATGGTGATGGTGCCGCCCTGCAGGTCGCCCAGGTCCAGGGCGTTGTCCCGGCCCAGGGCCACCAGGCGCTTCATCTCCAGGCTGAACTGGTTCAGGCTCAGCCTGTCCGCGTCCCGCACCACCGGGGTGATAAGGCCCTTTTCATTGGCCAGGGCAAAACTCAGCGCCACATGGTTGTATTGGCGGATCATGCCGGCATCGGTCAGGACGGAGTTCAGGCAGGGGTGCTTGGCCGCCAGCTTGACCACGATGTAGGACAGGATCTCGTTTAAGGTGATCTTGTTGCCAAGGGCCTCTGTCATGTCCTTCATGGCGTCTTTAAACTGCATGAGCGCCGTCACATCCAGCTCTGCCGAGGCGGATGCCTGGGCGGTGTTCTGGAGGGAGGCCTGCAGGTTCCGGGCGATGGACTTGCGCATGGCAGTGGCAGGGGCTTCGGTGTATTCCGCCTGGACGGCAGGGGCTGCCGCCTGGGCAACAGGCGCTTGAGCGGGGGCCGCTTCCAGAGCCTTGAAGATGTCAGCCGCGACCACGCTTCCCCCGGGGCCGGTGCCAGGCAGCTGGGCATAGTCCACGCCGCGGCTTTCAGCCAACTTCTTCGCGTAGGGGGAGATGCGCTTGCGGGTGCCAGGGGCCGGTGAAGCCGCCTGGACAGGCGCGGGGGCGGATGCTTGGGCAGGGGCCGTCGCCTGCTGGGGGGCTTCCGCATGGGGGGCCTCGCCCACTGATTCATCAGCGCTGTCAACCACATAGCCAATCACAGCGCCCACCTTGAACTCCTCGCCCGGCTCCGCCAGGCCTTTGAGGAAGCCATCGGCGGGGCTGGTCAGGGGAATGGTTGATTTTTCGTTTTCAATGTCCCCGATGACGTCACCCTTTTTCACCTGCGCGCCCACTTCAAGCGCCCAGCTGCTGATGACCCCTTCGGTATTGGTGAGGCCCGCTTTGGGCATTACAATCTCATGCTTCATTGATAACCTCTCACTTGTTGCAGGCGGCCTTCACCGCTGCCACGATCTTCTCCACAGAGGGCACCACCTGAACTTCCAGCTCCACATTATAGGGAATCGGCACATCCAGGCCCGCCACACGGCCCACCGGGGCATCCAGCTCGAAGAAGGCGTTTTCCATCACCCGGGCAGAAATCTCAGCGCCCAGGCCGCCGGTGAGGTTGGATTCCTCGGCCACCACCAGGCGGTGGGTTTTGGCCACGGAGTTGTAGATGGTGTTGTAATCCATGGGGGCGATGGTGCGCGGGTCGATGACCTCCACCTCAATGCCCTCCTTGGCCAGGATCTCAGCGGCTTCCAGGGAGCGGCTCACCATCAGGCCCACCGCCACCACCGTGCAGTCCTTGCCCTCGCGCTTCACATCGGCCACGCCGATGGGCAGGGTGTATTCCTCATCCGGGATGTCCATCTTGGTTTTGTACAGCTGCTTGTGCTCCAGGAAGAGCACGGGGTTGTTGGAGCGGATGGCGCTCTTGAGGAGGCCCTTCACGTCATACACATTGGAGGGGGAGATGATGGTCAGCCCCGGGGAGTGGATGAACAGCGGCTCCACGCAGTTGGAGTGCTCACAGGCAGCGCCGTAGGCAGAGCCCTGGGCAGCGCGCAGCACCATGGGAATCTTGAACTCGTCCCCATGCATAAAGCGCCATTTGGCCATCATGTGGAACACCTCGTGGTAGGCCACCAGGAGGAAGTCGCCGTACATGATTTCAGCGATAGGCCTAAGCCCCGTGGCGGCAGCGCCAATGGCGGTGCCCACAATCGCCGCTTCCGCGATGGGGGTATCCTTCACCCGGTCACCGCCAAATTCCTCCAGCAGGCCCTTGGTGGCCTGGAAGATGCCGCCATGCTTGGCCACGTCTTCACCAAAGATCACAACGTTTTTATCCAGGCGCATTTCCTCGCGGATCGCCTCGTTTACGGCCTGGGTGTATGTTTTCACTGCCATCTTATTTCTCCTCCGCCAGCATCATCGTGTAGACATCGTCCATGGTGGGGGCCGGGCTCTCCTCGCCAAACTTCACCGCGTCCGCCAGCTCATCAGCGATTTCCTGCTTGAGCGCTTCGATTTCTTTTTTGGTCATGATCTTTTTGGCCAGCAGGTCCTTTTCGAACTTGGCCAGGCCGTCCTTCTTCTTGGCGGCCTCGGTTTCCTTTTCGTCCCGGTAGGCGCACAGGTCGCCTTCAAAGTGGCCGCGCCAGCGGTAGTTCACCGTCTCCAGCACAGCGGGCTTGCCGGTTTCCCGGATATAGTCCATCAGCTTCTTGGCTTTTTCGTAGATTTCCAG
>CAZSSU010000203.1:0-207 GCA_964609415.1 uncultured Christensenella sp.
CGTCCTCCTGGCCCACAACGACGACATGGCCCTGGGCGCTGTTGAGTCCATCAAGGCCGCCGGCAAGGATCCGGGCAAAGACATCATCATCGTGGGCTGCGATGCGCCCAAGACAGCCTTTGACGCCATCATCGCCGGCGAAATGAACGCCACCATCGAGTGCACCCCGCTGTATGGCCCCTTCGTGGTGGACGCGCTGAAAAAGCT
>CAZSSU010000203.1:217-2865 GCA_964609415.1 uncultured Christensenella sp.
GAAGGAACGACCATAGCGCGAATCACTTTTTTCAGCAGGCCCTATGTAGGACGCGCTGAAAAAGCTGATCGCCGGCGAGGAGCTGGGCCGCGACGTGATCCATCCTGAGGAAAGCTGCTTCGACGCCGAAGGCGGCATCGTGTACAGCCTGGATGGCCGCGTTTCTGAGAAAGCCGCCGACAAGGTGGGCGAGCGCCTCTACTAATTAAGCACAATTGTAATCACTGGGTTTTCAGCCCGGACGGATGGGGGCTTGCCCTCATCCGTCCTTGTCATAAGGGGTGGTGATCGTTTGGACAGGAATCTGCTGGAAATGCGGGGCATTGAAATAACCTTCCCAGGCGTTAAGGCGCTTGACGGGGTGGACTTCACCCTTAGAAGCGGAGAGGTGCACGCCTTGCTTGGCGAAAACGGCGCGGGGAAATCCACGCTCATCAAGTGCCTCACAGGCGTGCACCGGATGGACGCGGGCAGCATCCTCTTTGACGGGGTGCCCATCGCCCCCCATTCACCGCTGGACGCACAGAAGATGGGCATTTCCACCGTGTATCAGGAGGTCAACCTCTGCCCCAACCTGACGGTGGCAGAGAACATCTTCATCGGCCGCCAGCCCATGAAAAAGGGGCAAATCGACTGGAAAACCATCAACCAGCGCTCTGGGGAGCTCATGCGGCGCATGGGCATGGACATCGACGTGACGCTGCCGCTGAGCAGCTATTCCGTCGCCATCCAGCAGATGGCGTCCATCGCCCGGGCGGTGGAAGTCAATGCCCGGGTGCTGATCCTGGACGAGCCCACCTCCTCGCTGGACGACAACGAGGTGCAGCGCCTCTTTGACGTGATGCGCGACCTTAAATCCCAGGGCCTGGGCATCATCTTTATCACCCATTTCCTGGACCAGGTGTTCGCCATCTCAGACCGCATGACGGTGCTGCGCAACGGCAGGCTGGTGGGCGAATACCTGTCCAGTGGGCTCACCAAGCTTGACCTTGTCACCAGCATGATCGGCAAGGACATGAACGAAATTTACAACCTGCAAAAGGCCACCCAGCAACCGGATGCCCCGGTGGTGCTGGATGCAAGCAGCATTGGCATCCCCGGCAAGGTGGAGGATATTTCCCTGAATGTGAAAAAAGGGGAGCTGATGGGCTTTGCAGGCCTGCTGGGCTCCGGCCGCACCGAAACGGCAGAAATGCTCTTTGGCGTCAAACGCCCGGCCAAGGGTAAGGTCACCATGCACGGGGAAGAGCTGCAACTCAAAACGCCCCTGGTAGCCATCCTCAACAAAATGGCCTTCTGCCCGGAGGACCGTAAGAAGGACGGCATCATCGCCGACCTGTCCATCCGGGAAAACATCGCCCTGGCGGTGCAGGCAGTTCGCGGTTTTCTCAAGCCCATGTCCCGCCAGGAGCAGGATGAACTGGCCGAGCGCTACATCAAGCTGCTGTCCATCGCCACCCCTGACGCCAACAAAAAGGTGGGCGAGCTCTCAGGCGGCAACCAGCAAAAGGTGATTCTGGCGCGGTGGATGGCCACGCAGCCGGATCTATTGATTCTGGACGAGCCCACCCGGGGCATCGACGTGGGCGCCAAGGCGGAAATCCAGCGCCTGATGCTGGAAATGTGCGAAAACGGCATGGGCATCATCTTTATCAGCTCCGAGCTGGACGAGATCATCCGCTGTGCCAACCGCATCATCGTGATGCGGGATTTGGAAAAGGCGGCGGAATTGGATGGGGACAGCGCAAAGCAGGCCGACATCCTGGCCATCATCGCCGGCGAGGATCCTCAGGAGGTGGCGGGATGAACAAAACATTAAACCGGGAAGCCATTCTGCGCTCCAAGCTCTTCTGGGCGGTGGTGGCGGAGGTGCTGATTCTGCTGGTGGGCTTCATCATGCGGCCAGACTTTTTAAGCATCCAAATCCGCACCCTGGCCGACGGCACCCGGGTGCTGTTTGGCACCCCCATCGACATCCTGAACCGGGCAGCTGAAATCACCATCATCGCCATGGGGATGACGCTGGTGATCGCCCTGGGCGGAACCGATATCTCCGTGGGCGCCCTGGTGGCGGTGTCCGGCGCCATCGCGCTGAAGTTCCTGCGCTGGGACGTGTTGGAATACACCACGCCGGGGGACTACACCGTCAAGCCCTTCGTCTTTGTGCTGGTGGTGCCCCTGGTGGTCTGCACGCTGATGGGCATTTTCAACGGCACCCTCATTGCCAAGCTCAAAATACAGCCCATCATCGCCACTCTGATCCTCATGGTGGGCGGCCGGGGCATCGCCCAGATCATCACCGATGGCAAGCAGTTCACCACCCAGTACTCCCCTTTCAAGTTCATCGGCAACGGCAGCCTCCTGGGCATCCCCTTTCCCATCATCATTACCTTGGTGGTGGTCATCGCAGTGGTGCTGTTTGTCAGGCGCACCTCCTTTGGCATGTTTGTGGAGTCCGTGGGCATCAACCCCAGCGCCAGCCGGGTATCAGGCCTGCGCTCTGACATCATCATCATGATCGTCTACGGCCTGACCGGGCTTCTGGCCGGCATCTCCGGCCTCATCTATTCGGGGCGCATCGCCTCCTGCGACTCCAACAACGCGGGCCTGGGCTATGAGATGGACGCCATCCTGGCGGGGGTCATCGG
>CAZSSU010000204.1:0-2852 GCA_964609415.1 uncultured Christensenella sp.
TGATGTCCTGGGCGGTCAGAATAAGCTCATCAATCTCCCCGAGGCTCAGGTCCGTGATGCTGATGATATGCCTCATATATTCTCCCCTATCCACCTTTCATCTTTGGGATTATCTCGAAAGGCCAGAAGCCTTGCGATGTCCTCTTGCCGGATGCGCCCTTCCCGAGCCGCAACCTCTACCACAGCGTCAAAATCTGTCAGACTGGTGTTATGGACCTGCGCTTCATCCAGCCGGTCTTTGCTGGCTTTCATGCCATAGGTGAAGATGCTGACAATGCCCAGCACCTCAGCCCCCGCTGCCCGCAGCGCTTCTACCACATCGATCACACTGCCGCCGGTTGACACCAGGTCTTCCACCACCACCACTTTCCAGCCTTTATCCAGACGCCCCTCAATGCGGTTTTGACGGCCATGGTCCTTGCTGCCGCTGCGCACATAACCCATGGGGAGGCCCAGCAGATGGGCTGCGATTGCTGCGTGGGGAATGCCAGCCGTGCTTGTACCCATGAGAGCGTCAGCCTCCGGATATAGCTCCTTTATCTGATCCGCGATGGCCTGCTCAATTTGGCCGCGCAGGACAGGGTCAGACAGGGTCAGACGGTTGTCACAGTAAATGGGGCTTTTAATGCCGCTGGCCCAGGTAAATGGCTCATCCGGCCTTAGAAAAACCGCGCCAATTTCCAGCAAGCCCCTGGCAATGGCTTCACGCGCCGACAAATTCATGCATGCACCTCCTGTATGCGCCGATGGGGTCCTCTGCCCTGGTGATGGGGCGTCCCACCACAATGTAATCAGACCCCAGTTCCCTTGCCTTCTCAGGTGTGGTCACCCGATTTTGATCTCCCTTGTCACCCCCCATAAAGCGGATGCCAGGGGTAACGGTGACAAAGCCTTGGCCTAGTTTTTCGTGAACGCTGGCTGTTTCCAGCGGTGAACACACCACCCCATCAAGCCCGGCCATCTTGGCGTTTTGGGCATAATGAAGCACCGTATCCTGCAGGGATCTTGATATTAGAAGTTCATCCTTCACCGCCTCCGGGGTCAGGGAGGTCAGGACCGTTACCGCAATCAACAAGGGTTTATCTTTACCCAAGGTGTTCAGTGCTTCCGCAGCCTGACGCATCATCACCAAGCCCCCCGCAGCGTGAAGATTGATCATGTCCACCTTCAATTGCCCCAGGGAAAGCATGGCCGAGGCAACCGTGTTGGGGATATCATGGAGCTTCAGGTCCAAAAAAATGCGGTGACCACGTTGTTTGATCTCCCGCACCAGCTCCGGTCCTTCCCGGTAGAACAGTTCCATACCGATTTTGACATAGGGCTTCTCTTCCTTGAAAAGGTCAAGAAACCCCAGTGCTTCACCGCGTCCGGGGAAATCCAAGGCAACAATTACATCTTTTCCCATGTATGGGCACCTCCTATGATATCACTTAGCTTTTCAACTTTATATGCAGCCATGGCACCGGGAAGGTCAGCGATTATATCCCGGCAGGCAAATGGATTGACCAGATTAGCGCTTCCCACTTGAACCGCGGTGGCGCCTGCCAGCATCATCTCGATAACGTCTTCAGCCGAGCTGACCCCTCCTATGCCCACCAGGGGAATGCGCACCGCTTCATACACTTGGTAAACCATGCGCAAAGCCACCGGGAAAACCGCAGGGCCTGATAAGCCGCCTGTGGTGTTTTTAAGAAGGGGCTTTTTTGTTTTCAGGTTAATCCGCATGCCCAGAAGGGTGTTGATCAGGCTCAGGCCGTCAGCCCCCTCCCCCTCGCAGGCTCGGGCGACCTCCGTAATGTCTGTCACATTGGGGGACAGTTTTACAATCAGGGGTTTTTTGGTGACCCGCCGCACAGCCCGGGTCACTTCCGCCGCAGCCTCGCAGGAAGTGCCAAAGGCCATGCCGCCCCCATGCACATTGGGGCAGGAGATGTTAACTTCCAGCCACCCCACCTGGGGCTCGCTGTCCAGCTTCTCGCACACTTTCACATAATCATCCACTGAAAACCCGCTCACATTGGCCATCACAGGCTTATTGAAATAGGTAGCAATCCTCGGCAGTTCTTCCGTCACCACCCGGTCAATGCCTGGGTTTTGAAGGCCAACAGCATTCAGAAGTCCGGATGGACAATCAGCAATCCGCGGTGTGGGATTACCGTCCCGGGGCAAGAGGGTGGTCCCTTTGAAAGAAAAGCTGCCCAGGCAGTTTATATCATAAAGCTTGGCGAAATCTTCCCCATATCCAAAGGTTCCGCTGGCCGCAATCAGGGGATTATCTAGCCAAACGCCGCACAACTCAACTGCTGTATTCACCAGATCAGCTCCCCCTTTCCAAACACCGGTCCATCAGTGCAAACCCGTTTGGCACCCGCCGCTGTAATAACTGTGCAGCCCATGCAGGCGCCAAAGCCACAGCCCATGCGCTCCTCCAGGCTCACCTGACCATCGCTGCAGGAAGCGCTGCACACAGCCCTGAGCATCGGCACCGGCCCGCAGGCATAAAAATAGGTGCAGCTATCCATCTGGCAGGCATCCAGCACAACCCCTTTTACCCCAAGGGAGCCATCTATCGTGGCCACATCAATCGGCACGCCAAGGCTTTCAAAAGCTTCTTTGAAGAAAACTTCCCCGACGCTTCCAAACCCCATGGCCACTGAAGGTTCTTTCCCCTGAGCCAGGAGCATTTTACACAGCATCATCATGGGCGGAACCCCTACCCCACCGCCAATCAACAGCGGCTTTTGTCCGCTTTGGGACATATCAAAGCCATTGCCAAGGCCGGTCAGTACATCCACTTCCCGTCCCCGCTTAAACGTGGCCATCTTCTGGCTACCCGCCCCTACCACCTTATA
>CAZSSU010000205.1:0-2847 GCA_964609415.1 uncultured Christensenella sp.
TCATAGTTGCCGCCGAAGAGCTCCGCACCGGCCCCCTGGGCATACACGGGCAGGGAGTCGCCGGTGTGGGCGTAGCTGGAGAAATTGATGCCGGCTTTATTGGCCAGAATGTGGCTGGCGGTGACGGACAAGGGGTTGTAACCGCCGTAGTGCATCTGCTCCTCAGGCCCGGTCACGCCCTTACGCTGGTCAGCGGGCAGCATGCCAAAGGTGTAGGCGGCAGACAGGCGGGCCACTTCCTGGGCGGAGAGGGACAGCGGGCTGCCCTCTTCCCGGGTGAGGCCATAGTTGTCCTGGATGGCAGCCATCACCTCATCAAAGCTGGCTTTGTTTTCCGCAAGCTGGCCAATCACCTTGTCAAAGGCCACATAGGAGGTTTTCTGGTTCTGGAGGTAATCCATGTTGATGTCGTATCCGGTGGCAGCGTAGCCGATGGTCATGCCGCCGGTTTCATGGTCGCCAGTGACCACAATGAGGGTCTCCTCGGGATGCTTCTGGGCAAAGGCCACCGCCTCTTCCACTGCGTCCGCCAGGGCAAACACGTCATAGATCACAGCGCCCACATCGTTGGCGTGGCAGGCCCAGTCAATTTTTCCGCCTTCCACCATCATGAAGAATCCCTTTTCATTGCCTTCCAGGGCTCGGATGCCGGCAGAGGTCATGTCCGCCAGGCTCAGGTTGTTGGCGCCTTCGGCCATGCGGTCCATCTCATATTCCATGGCCTGGCTGTCCCGCAGCTCGGGGGAGATGGCCAAGACGCGGCCTTCCTCAGCGCCGATGGCGCGGATGGCTTCGTTGGTGTTGTACAGGGTAAAGCCGTTTTCTTTGGCGATGTCAAACAGGTCTTTCTGAGCTTTGTCAGCGCCTGTGGGCTGCAGGAAACTGCCGCCAGCCAGATAATCCACCACACCGCCTGTCAGGCCCTGCACGGCGATGTCATAATATGCGCTGCGCTTGGGGGCCTTGGCGTAGTAGGCCGCGGGGGTGGCATGGTCCAGGGACACGCTGGTCACAACCCCCACCTTCATGCCGGCATCCTTGGCATATTCGGTGATGATTTTATAAGTCTTGCCGGCGTCAGGCTCCAGGCCCTTCTCGCCCTCTTGATAGCCCACGTTGATGCTGCCCGACAGGATGCGGTGGCCTGTGGACATGGCAGAGGCGGTGGAGGCGCTGTCAGGCGCAAAGCTGGTGGCGTCATAGGTGTACATCTGGCCGGCCACCGGGAACGCGGTGAAGCTAAGCGGCACCTGCACAGGCGTTTTGCTCTCAGCGTTCTCCTGGGTGCCCCGGAAATACTGGGCGGCAGTGGTCTGGGCGCTGCTCATGCCATCTCCAATAAAGAAGAACACATACTTGGCGGGCTTGGGGGCAGGCGCTGCCAGGGCGGTAGAGGCCAGGGACAGGCCCAGCAGCAGGGCCAGAAGAATCGCGGTCAATTTTTTCATGAATCAGAAACCTTCCTTTCACATGCTTCAGGCACAGGATACCAGCCCAATGTAAAATCACGGCCATGGCAATGTCTGGTTTGTGAAAAGTATGGCCAAGGCCCTGTCAGATTGACACTTTTAGAGGCCTGTGCTATATTTACAACGCCTGCCAGAGGGCAGAAATGTGCCGCATCAAAGGAGAAATTTAGTCACCATGCAAGCCAGGAAAAAGAATAGGAACACCATTTTTGTCCGCGCGCTGAGCGTTTTTTTAGCGCTGTTGATCGTGGGCGGCTCCCTTGCCGCGCTTGTTCAGCTGCTCTAAAAACCCCGGCGCCACGGACTTAAAAAATCACATAAGGAGGGTATCCCATGAATCTCAAAGGAACACAGACCGAGAAAAACCTCTGGACCGCCTTTGCCGGCGAAAGCCAAGCCCGCAACAAATATGACTATTATGCCTCTGCCGCCCGCAAGGAAGGCTACGAGCAGATTGCCGCCATTTTTGAAGAGACGGCGCTGAACGAAAAAGAGCATGCCAAGCTGTGGCTCAAGGCCCTGGAAGGCTATAAAGACGGCAAAACCCCCGGCGATACCCGCCAGAACCTGACCGATGCCGCCGCTGGCGAGCATTACGAGTGGACCGAGATGTACAAGGGCTTTGCCGAAACAGCCAAGGAAGAAGGCTTTGGCGAGCTGGCCCTGCAGTTTGATAACGTGGCCAAGGTGGAGCGGGAGCATGAGAACC
Source organism: uncultured Christensenella sp. (assembly GCA_964609415.1). Classification (GTDB taxonomy): domain Bacteria; phylum Bacillota; class Clostridia; order Christensenellales; family Aristaeellaceae; genus UBA6115. Next base: position 2,179 of record CAZSSU010000205.1, read on the forward strand.
GCTACAACACCCTGGGCAAGCGCCTGGACGACCAGACCGAATGGGCCCAGGAAGACGCCGTGCGCTGGCATTGCCGGAACTGCGGCTTCATCTACGAAGGCAAGGTCGCGCCCAAGCTCTGCCCCGCCTGCAAGCATCCCCAGGGCTATTTCGAGCGGGCTGCCACCAACTACTGATTTTCGTTTTTCCCCAACTGACGGCCGCAAACGCGGCCGTTTTTGATTGGCATAAAACAGGGGCTGCCGTGTTGCGCGGCAGCCCCTTCTTGGTTCAATGCTTTTCTCAGGCCTGGAGCCTGCTCTTTTTGCCGCTGGCCACATGGGTGCGCCAGGTGTGCATCACCAGGGCCACGGCGATAACGCCATAGCACAGGAACACACGGAAGTATTCGCCCACAACGGGGTTGCCGAACATCACGGTGCCGGCGTCCTGGGCCACCACAAACAGGGTGTGGAACAGCAGGCAGCCGATGATGGCCTGGCCGTTGGTGGCCCGGTTGATGGAAGCGCCCCCCACCAGGATGGCGGCGCCCGCGTACAGGCCCACCATCTCATGGGCGGAATAGGTCTGCAGGGTGCCCAGGTTCTGGATGAACAGGATCTGCCCCCAGCCGGCAAAGACGGTGGAGATGATGATGGCAATCAGCCGCACCCGGTTCACGTTGATGCC
>CAZSSU010000206.1:0-2826 GCA_964609415.1 uncultured Christensenella sp.
GTGTTGACGGTGATCATGGACGGCTCCACCAGTTTTAAAAGCGGGGTATCTTCCGGCACCACCAGGGCCTTGTGCAGGGGGATCGTGCCCACCAGCTTGCGCTGTTTGTCCACCAGGTACAGGGTGTACACCGTTTCCTTGTCCACGCCCGTTTCTTTAATGGTTTCAAGCGCGTCCCGCACATTCATCTCGGGGCTGAACTCACAGTACTCAATCGTCATGAGGGAGCCAGCTGAGTTCTCCGGATAATGCAGGAACTGGTTGATAATGGCACGGGTCTTTGGGTCGGTGTGCTGCAGGACACGCTTGACCGCGTTGGCGGGCAGCTCCTCCAAAAAGTCCACTGCGTCATCCAGGAACATATCGTTGATAAGGGCGGTTATCTCCTTATCCCCAATGCTCTCCACCAGCGTTTCCCGCTGGTCGGAATCCATGTAGCTGAATACTTCCGCCGAAGCATCCTTGGGCAGGATGCGGAAAAGCAGCAGCAGGTTTTCCGGATCCAGCTTCTTCATATACTCGGCGATATCCACCGGGTTAATCATCATCAGCGCCCCGCGCAGCTGGCCGTGGCGCTTCTCCGCCATCAGGCGGTCCAGGGTCTCTTCCATTCTGATCCAATCCATCTTTAAATCACCTCCGTTTACTTGGTTACACAAGTGAAAAAAGCACTTTGCCAAAAGGAGCAAGTGCCGGCGACTTACTGATGCAGGTAAGGAAAACTATTCAGGCAGCGCGATAGGGACGCGCCGACTTCGTGGGACGTCTTCGTTTGCCTTGCATCGGACGCCGTCGCCCATGATCCGCCACCTCCTTTAATATATTTCCTTATAATTATAGGCCTGCCAGACAATCCTTGTCAACTTTCCTTTCGCTCTTCTTTATGCTATATTTGGTGCGGAGGCAGTATGCAAGTTTGCGGTATTATCGCGGAATATGACCCCTTTCATCTGGGGCACCATCATCACCTGACATTGGCGCGGGAGCGTAGTCAGGCGGCCTATGTGGTGGCGGTGATTGGCTGCGCCTTTTCTCAGCGGGGGGAGGCCATGCTCTTTGACACCCAGGCCAGGGCGCGCATGGCGCTTATCGGCGGGGCTGATGTGGTGCTGGGCATGCCAGTGTCATTTTCCTGCGCCCAGGCAAACCGCTTTGCCAGGGGCGGGGTCAGCATCCTGCATGGGCTCAAGGTGGTAAGCCATCTAAGCTTCGGCTGCGAGCCAGGCGGGGATGCCCACCTCAAGCGAGCTGCGGAACTGCTGCTGCACCCCAGTGCCCAATTTGCCAGCATCCTGAAAAATAAGCTTCAAGAAGGCCATGCCTTTGCCAAGGCCCAGGGGGAAGCGCTGGCCGCCTGCCTGCCGGATGTGCCGGCGGCGCTGTTTTCAGCCCCCAACTTCATCCTGGGGCTCAGTTACATGCTTGAATTACAGCGCCTGGATAGCCCCATCATCCCGGTTCCCATTCCCCGCAGTGGGGATTATCATGCCCAGGGCCTGTCCCCCCTGCCCTCCGCCACAGCGGTGCGTGCCGCCCTGCGCCAGGGTGCCTGGCCGGGGGTGGCCGCTTCGGTGCCGCCTGGGAGCCTGGCCATCATCAAGGCATCAGCGGCCAATGGCCGCTTGCATCCGCCAGACGCGCTGGATAGCCTGCTGCTGGGAAGCCTCCTTCAGGCGGACGAAGCGAGACTCCTGGCGTCGCCTGAGATGTCAGAAGGCTTGGAACGGCGCATCCTGGCGAAAGCCAGGCTTGCCGCCAGCCGGGAAGACCTATTGAGGATGGTGAAAACCCGGCGATACACCCAGGCCCGGGTCAGCCGTGCCTTAAGCCACGCCCTCATCCATCTGAACAGTTTCCCCGACAGGCCGGCCTACGCCCGCCTGCTGGGTTTCAAAAAACAAGCGGAGCCGCTGCTCAAAGCCATCAAGCAAAGCGGCTTCCCCCTCATTGACCGCCTGGGCAAAGCGAGTGATCAGGACCTGGCCCAGGATATGCGCGCTGAAGAACTCTGGGCGCTGGGAGCAGGCTTAGCGCCTGCCAGCGCCTGGCAAAAACCCATGATTGTACTTGATTAAGGAGGAATCTATGCGGGAGATCAACGTTGCCACCATCACCCAAACCGTATCCGACCTGTTTCTCAAGGCCAACTATGTCATCGGGGATGACCTGATGGACGCCCTGGACCAGGCCGCGCAAAAGGAGCCTTCTCCCCTGGGGAAGCATGTGCTGGAACAGCTGATTGAAAACAACAAGGCAGGCGCCGAGGAAAGCCTCTGCGTGTGCCAGGATACCGGCTTGTCGGTGGTTTTTCTCACCCTGGGGCAGGATGTGCACCTGACAGGCGGCAGCCTGGAGGAGGCGGTCAACGCCGGGGTGCGCAAGGCTTACACCGAGGGCTACCTGCGCAAATCCGTGGTAGCCGAGCCGCTTTTCGAGCGCAAAAACACCGGGGACAACACCCCCTGTGTGATTCACACCCGCATTGTACCGGGAGATAAGTTGCACATCCTGGCCATCGCCAAGGGCTTTGGCTCAGAAAATATGAGCCGCCTGGCCATGTTGACCCCTGCTGCCGGGGTCAAGGGCGTGGGTGATTTCATCGTGGAAACGGTGCGCGTCGCTGGCCCCAACCCCTGCCCGCCCCTGGTGGTGGGCGTTGGCATCGGCGGCACCTTTGAGCTGGCCGCCCTCATGGCCAAGCGCGCCACCAACCTGCCCATGACCCGCAAAAACAAGAACCCCCAGTACGCCGCCCTTGAGGAGGAACTGCTGGAGCGCATCAACGCCCTGGGCATAGGCCCCGCTGGCTACGGCGGGGGCACCACG
>CAZSSU010000207.1:0-2822 GCA_964609415.1 uncultured Christensenella sp.
TCAGCGCTCACCACCACCTTTTGAGTGCCCTCCCCTTGCAGGGTGTAGCCAGCCGGCACATGGGCGGTGTTGGCAGTGACGGTGTGGGTGCCCTGGGCCATGTTGATCTGGTCGTTATACAGGGCCTGGCCTTCGGTATCCACATAGGTCACCGGCACCATCACCGTGACCGGCGCCTTCTTATACACAAAGCTGATGGCGCTGGGGTCGGCGACACCGGCCGCGCTTACCGTGACGCTGGTGGTGCGGACGCTGGTGAGGGTATAGCCCTCCGGCACCAGGGCGTCATTGGCGCTCACCTGGGTGGTGCCCTGGCTTAAGGTCAGGTTCTCCCGGTGGAGGAGCTTGTTGTCCGTGTCCAGATAGTTGACGCTCACCACCGCCGTCACCGGCTGCACATCCTTATAGAAGGTAAAGGTCACAGAGGCGGGGTAGGCCCTGCTGTCAGCGCTCACGGTGACTACCACCTGGGTGTTCCCGGTCAGGCTGTAATCCGCCGGCACCCGGCCCAGGTTGGGACGCACGGTGGTGCGGCCTTCAGCCAGCGGCAGCACATCCGTAAACAGGCGGGTGCCAGTGGTGGAAAGGTAGTACACCGGCACATTGACAATTACCGGCGGGCGCTGGGTGGGCGGCGGGGTCACATCCACCGGGGCAAACACCACATTGGGGTCGCTGTACAACTTGGTCAGCGTTTTCACCCCGGCAATGCCATCCTGGCTCAGCTTGTTGTAATACTGGAAGCGCTCCACGGCCCGCTTGGTCTGCTGGCCATAGATGCCATCCACAGCGCCCGTCAGGTAGCCCAGCTCCTTGAGCCGCAGCTGCATCACCCGCACGTTCTCCCCCCGGTCACCCACATACAGCGTGGTGATTTTGGGGGTGGCGCTTGGCACAGGCGGCGGCGTATAGGTGGCCAGGGGCGGCGGGGTGGGGCTGGCTGCCACAATGGGGCTGGGGGTTGCCAGCTGGGTGGGCATGGGGGTTAGCGCCGGCAGCTGGCTCACCCCCGATGTCAGCAAAACGGTCATATAGACCAGCAGCGTTTTTAACAAATCCATCTTGTTCACTCCTTCTTGCCAAGACTGTCATCAACCATTAAACGGCTCAAGGCGTGGGTTTCATGCATCCTTTTATAAGGTGATGAACCGTTCAAATTCTGGCATGATCCCGATGCCATCCGGGTAGTGGGCGGCAAACTGGGGCACCGCGTGGCTGGGGAAGGAATTGCCCTCGATAAACTCCGGCCCATCGGGCGTGATCGCCACGTCCCAGGCCACAAAGCGCAGTTGGGGCACCACCTGCATCGCGTCCAGGCAGGCCTTCTTGGCCTCCTCAAAGAAGGGCACCTTAAAGCCCGTAATGGCCACATCGGTCAGCGGGTGGCGGGCAAATTCATGCCCTTTCTTGTCAGCCGCCACTGTATTGATGATACCCGTTTCCAGGTCCACCCGGGCGGCCATGCCCCCGCAGTCCACATTGTCCATCACCCGGCCGTTGCCAATGCGCATAAAAGCATAGACGATGCCAGAGGCCTTGTCCCCAAGCAGGGTGGCGATGCGGATGGTGTTCACGCTGCCTGGATAGATGGCAGCCATGTCAGGGTGCTGCACCAGCGCTTCCTCAAGGATGCAGTCGCCCTTTTCCCTCAGGCGGCTCAGCAGCGCGCCTGCGTCCTGGCAGGCATCTTCCTCCAGCCGTTCAACCCCCACACCGCTTGAGCCTTCCAGGGGCTTGGCAAAAAGCGCCCCCTTGCCAGCGCAGAAGGCGGCGATGTCCTCCACCCTGGTGCTGGCGTCCACCCGCATCCAGCCCCGCTTCACCCAGCGGGAGAAGGTGGCGTTAAACAGGGTTTTGTCGTCAAAATTGCGCCAGTAGTCCTTGTCGTTCATGCGGCGGACAATGGTGTTGCTGATGCCCCGGGTAATCACCGTTTTACGCTGGGCATGGCTCAACCGATCCATCCGGGCAATCATATAGTCCATATAGCCGGCATTGTAGCGGATGCCGCAGATCAGCAGATCCATTAGCAAATAAGGTGTGGATCGGCCCGTCTGGGCACGGATCATCCCCAGGGTTTCCCTGAAACGCCTGGTGTCCATCCGCAGGAGGCGTTTGATAAAAAAACTAATCTTAGCCATATCACACATTGAAGCGGAACAGCGTCACATCGCCGTCCTGCATCACATATTCCTTTCCTTCACTGCGCACCAGGCCCTTTTCCCGGCAAGCCGCCATGCTGCCCTGGGCCATCAGGGCGTCATAGGGCACAATCTCCGCCCGGATAAAGCCGCGCTCAAAGTCCGTATGGATTTTGCCCGCCGCCTGGGGCGCCTTGGTGCCCCGGGTAATGGTCCAGGCGCGGCATTCGTCCTCCCCCGATGTTAAAAAGGAAATCAGGCCCAGCAAGCGGTAGCTGGCTTTGATCAGCCGGTCAAGCCCACTTTGGCCTATGCCCAGTTCCTCAATGTACATCGCCTTATCTTCCTCAGGCAGGGAGGCGATCTCCTCCTCAATCCGGGCGCTGATCACGATGGTTTCCGCCTGCTCCGCCGCGGCCTGGGCCAGGGTTTTCTGAAGCAGGGGGAGGCTGTCCGCCGCCTTGCCCAGGTCGCCCTCCGCCACGTTGGCGGCGTAGATCACCGGCTTATCGGTCAGGAGGAACCAGGTTTTCGTGATGTCACGCTCTTCCTCTGTCAGCTTAGCCAGCCGGGCTGCTTGCCCCTTTTCCAGGGTGGCCAGCACCTTATCGGCCAGCTCCGCTTCCTCCTCAGTTTTAGTTGTCGCCTCAATTGGAAAATGATAAAGATCACTTAATTCCG
>CAZSSU010000208.1:0-2818 GCA_964609415.1 uncultured Christensenella sp.
CGAGCCTGAGGAGGTGCAGCCGGTGCCGCCGCACACCAGGATATGCGAGCGATAGAAATTCATTTGGAATCCCCCTTGCTGTCAGTTGTTGGGTTAATATCGGCAGCGATCATGTATTCCACCACCGGGTTGCCGTTGACCACGTGCTCGGTGATGATGCGCCTGGCCTTGTTCTCATCCAGGTTCACATAGGTCACCTTGTTTTTCCCAGGGATAATCACATCGGCCATGGGCTCATAGCGGCACATGCCGATGCAGCCGGTCTGGGACACGGTCACATTGCTCAGGTGCCGTTTGGTGGCCTCGGTCATGAAGGCCATCATCACGGGACGAGCGCCGGCGGCGATGCCGCAGGTGGCCATGCCCACCACGATGCGGATTTCGTCTTCTTTGTCTTCTTTGCGCAGGTTAATCCGCTCCATGGTCTGCTTGCGGATTGCTTCCAGTTCGGCCAATGTTTTCATAGCAGCTCTCCTCCAAAAATCTCTTGGGTCATATCCTGTGTGGCTTGGATTATCCACTGGACGACTTCGGGTGTGTTTAGCGGCATATCCCCCAGCGTCTGGCGAAGCTCCCGGGTGTCCAGGGTATCGCTGCCTCTGGGCGATGTCAGGGTCACGGCAAATTCCGGGCCGTCCGGGTTTGCCAGGATCAGGGTGGCCACCGTCTCCGCCAGGTTGCCCAAAGGGGGGCAATCAATGTGGCGGGTAAAAAAGACAGCGCTTAGCGTGGTGCCCACCCCGGGGGTGCTGGTGATGTCAAGCGTCCCGCCGGTTGCCAGGGCGTTGTTCTCCGTCAGCGGGATGCCCAGCCCCACCTTGCGGGTGGTGCGGTGGGTGCCAAAGGGGCTGTGCGCCCGGTCCAGGGTCTGGGCGTCCATCCCGCGGCCATTATCCCGGATGGAGAGGGTCAGCTTGCCCCCTTCTTCAAGGGCCAGTCCGATTTCCACCAGCTGCGCCCCTGCCTGGATGCTGTTTTGGCACAGATCCATCAGGTGCAGGGACAGGTCGCGCATCAGTCCTCGTACTGCGCCAGAATGGCGGGCACTTCCTCAGGCGTCACACGGCCATGGACGTCCTCATTGATCATGAGCACAGGGGCCAGGCCACAAGCGCCCACGCAGCGGGTGGCCTGCAGGGTAAACTTGCCGTCCGCCGTGGTGCCGCCGGGCTTGATGCCAAGGGATTCGCAAATCTTGTCCAGGATGGCCTGCGCGCCCTTCACATAGCAGGCGGTGCCCAGGCAAACGCTGATCACATTCTCGCCCTTGGGCTCCAGGGCAAACTGGGAGTAGAAGGTGGCCACGCCATACACATCACTCAGCGTGATGCCCAGCCCTTCAGCAATCTGGATCTGCACATCCTGGGGCAAGCAGCCAAAAATATCCTGAGCTGCCTGCATGACGGGCATCAGGGCCCCTTCCTGGTTCTTGTGCTCGTCGATAACCTTCTGAAGCTGTGCGTATTTGTCCTGTGTTACTTCCATGAGCGCCTTTCCTTCTTTCTTTGATGATTGGTCGGGATATCATAAACCTTTGCTTAAAGGGAACCCGCTTTGATAAAGTCCAGCACCGCCTGGGGCGTGCGCGTGGCAACAGGGAGCGCCTGCTCCCGCTCCGCGATGGCGCCCAGGGTGTGGGCGTCTGAGGAGTGGAGGGTGAATATCCCCTCCGGCAGCCTTTCGCCGGGCTTTGTTTCCGCCGTCTTGAACCCGGCATCCGGCGGGAAGAACCCCAGCACCGTGAGCAGACCGAAACTGCGGAATACATGGGCCGGCACCGGCACCCCACCCAGGCTTCTGGCCTTGTGGCACACCTTCCCCAGGTCTGCCGCCAAGGCGCCGATCAGGAGGGCATCCTCCTCCCCCGCCGGTTCATCCTGGCTGGTCAGGAGGCGCTGGGTGCCGAAGAACTGTGGGTTGTTCCTCTGGCCTAGCAGCTGCTCTTTGCACCAGGCCCCCATGGCTTCTGCCGCGTCCACCTGGGCGAAGTAGGTGAGGATGTGCACCTCTTCTGATGTGCAAACCTCAATCCCCGGGAGAAAAATCAGCCCCTGCTCCCTGGCTGCCTCGCTGAAGGCTTTCAGGTTGCCCCCGGTGTTGTGGTCGGTGAGGGCGATCAGGTCAAGCCCTTTCAGGGCGGCCATGGCGCAGACATTGCAGGGCGTCATGTCCTCATCAGCGCAAGGGGACAGGCAGCTGTGGATGTGCAGGTCGTAATACAGCACTCAGGAGACGGGCGGCTGGAGGCCACCAGCGTACATCAGCCCGCACAGCGCGTAGGCTGAAAGCGGGGAGGTGAGGACGATAACGCCCTCCTCCGCTGCCTTACTAAGCGGCCCTTCATCCATCACGATGCCGTCAGGCAGGATGACGCAGGCCATCTCATGCAGGCTGGCCACCGCCACCACATTCATGTGGGTCTGCACGGTCACCCAGGCCATGCCTGCCTGGCCCTTGGCCATCACCCAGCTGAGAAGGTCGCAGACGTAGCCGTTTTTCACCTCGCGGGCAGTGTCCAGGCCTTCTGTTAGCAGCCTGGACTGGGTCAGATTCATCAGCTCTTGAACAGTCAAACGCGTCCTCTCCTATTCCCGCTTGGTCTTGGAGATGTCCACCATCTTCTGGGCCATCACCTTCAGCGTGTCTTTCAGGATGTAGATACAGTCGTTCTCATTGAAGTTGCCCCTGACGATATCCTCCGCAAATGAACGGCAGGTGGGTGAGCCGCAGGAGCCACAGTCATAGCCTGGCAATTCCTCAATAATGCGGTTCATCTCCTCCATCCGCTCAATGGCGCTGGCGATGCTCTCATGCAGCT
>CAZSSU010000209.1:0-2804 GCA_964609415.1 uncultured Christensenella sp.
CGCCAATGGCGCAATCGCCAGCGTGGTGCCCAGCGCCAACGACAAGGAAGGCTGGAAGGAGATCATCGACGGATTCCTGAAGTATCTGGAGGAGAACCCTGTTGAGAAGACTGAAAGCTGACAAGCTTTGGTTTCCCCTTTCCCTGCTGGGCGCCCTCATGATTGTGCTGGGCGCCCTGCGGGGTGAAGTGGCAGTGGTGCTGAACAAAGCGATCAAGATTTGCCTGGAGTGTATCGGCATTGGCTAAGCGGCAGAAAACAGAGCGGGTGAAAGGAAGGCTGGCGATTCAGCTGTTTTTCGCGGCGCTCACCAATTCCTATGTGACGGGCTTCGCGGCGGGCAAGATTTATCAGGGGAACTTGAAAAACCTGTGCCACCCGGGGCTCAACTGCTATTCCTGCCCGGGGGCGGTCTTGTCCTGCCCCATCGGCGCCCTGCAGGCGGTGATTGGCAGCCGCAGCTTTAACATCTCCCTGTATGTGTTTGGCTTTATGCTGCTGGTGGGGGCCACCCTGGGGCGGATGGTGTGCGGGTTTCTGTGCCCCTTCGGGATGATTCAGGAATTGCTGCACAAAATCCCTTTCCCTAAGAAGATCAAGCATTTCAGGGGGGACAAGACGCTCAGGAAGCTGAAATATGTGCTGCTTGTTGTCTTTGTGATAACACTCCCGCTGTTTCTGGCAAACCCGGCGGGGGAATCCAGCCCCTATTTCTGCAAGCTGGTGTGCCCGGCTGGGGCGCTGGAAGGCGCTGTGCCCCTGGTGGTGCTGCCGCCGCTAACGGCGGGGGCTTCCACGCTGCCGGGCGGGCTCACCCTTAATTTGCCGGGGGGCGCGCCCAAGGTGGATTTGATTGACCCGGGCGCCGCTGCGCGCTATGAGACGGGAAATCTCTTTATCTGGAAGATTTCGCTGATGGTGGCCGTTCTATTGGTGTCGGTGGTCATCTACCGGCCTTTTTGCAAGTATCTCTGCCCCCTGGGGGCGGTGTACGGGGCGCTCAACCCGGTGGCGCTGTACCGGCTCCGGCTGGATGAGAATGCCTGCATCCACTGCGGCGCCTGCAAAAGGGCCTGCGGCATGGCCCTTGACCCCACCATCCAGCTCAATCACCCCGAGTGTGTGCGCTGTGGGGACTGTGTGAATGCCTGCCCGGTGGACGCCTTGTCCATGGGCTTTGGAAGGAAGAAGGTGGGGGAAGCGGTAAGCGTCCCCCAGGGAGGTAATAAAGGATGAAACGGATAAGCGCAATATTGATGGCCCTCATGATGCTGATGGGCAGCTTTGCCCTAGCGGAGGAGACCACGGCCACGGGCCCTTTGACCCTGGCTGAGATTGAGACTTTTAACGCCGCCATTCTGGCCCGCGGGGTGAAGGATGAACTCACCGTGCGGCAACTGGGCGATGCCTTTATCGCCCAGGGCCCGGGGTATGAGCTGACCTTGGCCAGCGAGGACCTGAGCGGGGACACGGTGGTGCTGGGCGCCGCCATCACGCTGGACGCGGAAAATGACCCCAGCCTGATGGACACCCGGGCCACCGCGGTGGGGCTGCCGGTGGAGGAGCTGCTGGGCAAATACCCCAATGACAACCCCTTCCTGGCTGGCAGCAAGGACGGCGCTGTGCTCTACATTTCCGGCCAGCTGCCGGCGGCTGTGTACACTGGCGCTGTGGTGCGGGACGGGCAGAGCCTGAGCCTGGTGGAGTACACCATCTATCACCAGGTGGATGGCGGCGTGTCCAGGGCTGGGTTGCAATACACCATCACCGATGGCAAGGTGCGCGCCATGCGCTCCTTCATGACGGGCGAAGCCCTCAGCCAGGAGGAGGCCCAGACGGCCATCAACAACCTGGCCGCCCTGCAGGAGGAGAACAGCGTGGTCACCAACGCCGGTGACATCGGCACGCCCCTGGCCCGGGAGGACATGGCCTTTGGCGAGCTGGACTTTTTTGACCTGACCCCTGAAACCGCAAAAGCCGTTTTGGGTGAGCCCCAGCACGAGGAGAAGACCGACAGCGGCGAGGGCAGCCTGCTGGTGATGCAGTGGCCTGGTGTGGAAGCGGTGTTCAGCCTGGATAAAGCAGGCAAGGTGACCCGCGTGGAGCGCATCACCGTGACCGATGGCCCCCTGGGCGGCCCCCGCGGCCTGCGTCTGGGGCAGAGCCTGGCCCAGGCGATGAGCCTTTTTGCCCACGGTGCCGATTTGCCCGTGGAGGGCGGCTCCCTGTATGGCGAGGGGCAGACCCCGCCCTATGGCAGCATGGTGGTGGGCGGCGAATACGTGTCGCTGTACTATGTGATTGAGGCGGATGGCGGCAGCGCCGGCCTGGTGCTGACGCTGATTGACAGCCGCCTGGTGAGCATGTCGCTAACCTATCTGTGAAACAAACCGGGGGCGAAAGCCCCCTTTGGAGTAGAGGAAACGCCATGAAAATCGACCTGTCCTGCCCGGTGGAGCTTTGGCATTTCAGGATGCCCACGGTGGAGTATCCCGTGGTCAGCCTGCATATGTTCAACCTCTCCGACAAGCCCGTTGTGTCCATTCAGGCGGCCTTTTTGAGCTTTGACGAGGAGGGGGAGCAGACCCAGCGCCAGGTGGAACGGGTGCAGGGCCTGGCTGGCGACCCCCGCAGCGCCTTTGAGGTGCTGGTGTCGGTGGAGGATGGAGAGAAAGCCGCCAGCCTGGACTTTATCATTGAAAAAGTATGGTTTTCCGACGGCACCGTGTGGCGGCGGGGTGCTGGGGAAATGAGCGAATACCAGGACAACCGCCTGGCCCCCTCCCGGCAGCTGGATGTGCTGC
>CAZSSU010000210.1:0-2257 GCA_964609415.1 uncultured Christensenella sp.
TCAGCCTGCTCATGCCTTTTAACCCCCAAATGCGCATAACAGCAGGGAGCGATGGCGCGGTAATCTGAAAAATCGTCGCCAATGAGGGCTGTATGCTGATCAGCAGCAGCGCCCTCACCCAGCGCTTCAATAAGCGCGGGTTTGACAAGCTCTGTTAAACCCTCATCATTGTACACAATCCCGCAAACCCCATCCACCTTGAATTCAGCACGGCAGCCATGCTTCCTGGCACAGTCGTCTGCGGTCTGTCTGATTTGTTTATGCATCCTTTCCCGCAGCGCTTCATCAAGGGTTCTCAAAGACCCTTCCATCCGCGCCTCACCCGGAATCACATTCCAGTTGCTGCCTGTGCGCACCTGCCCCATGCTCATCACATGCATTGGCCTGTCCTGGGGGCTATCAGGCATCATTGTTTTAAGGGCCAGCGCGGTTTCAGCACAGGCTAAAAGCGCGGAATGGCATAATTCGGGATATGCGCCATGTCCGCCCCGCCCGCTCATGTCGAAAAACAGCTTGTCAGCCGCCGCGCACACAGGGCCGGGAGACAGATGATAGGCCCCGGTTTCCAACTGCGGCCACACATGAAGCGCAAAAAACGCGTCCACCTCATCGACCAAGCCGCTCTCTACCACGCGGCTGGCACCATGGCCGCCCTCTTCCGCTGGCTGAAAGATAATCATTGCCTTTCCAGGCAAGCTATCCCTTGATTCCCAGAGCATTTTTGCAGCGCCCAGGCCAATTGCCATGTGCATATCATGGCCGCATGCGTGCATGATGCCAGATAGCTGAGAAGCATAATCAGCCCCTGTTTCCTCTATAACAGGAAGGGCATCGGTATCCGCCCTGATGGCGGATGTTTTCCCGGGCAGCGCCCCAACGATTTCCGCAATGGTGATGGTATCCCCAGCTGTCAAAAAGGGAACACCCATCTCATTCAAAAACTGTCTGATCATTCGGTGGGTGCCTGTTTCCTGGTGGGTTAGCTCTGGTTGCTTATGAAAAGCCCGCCGCCAGGCCACCATATCCTGCTGAATGCCCAGCGCCTTATTAAATAATTCGCTCACTTTGATTCCTCCGTCCTCATCCATCCTGCCTTGAGCAAACATGCCTTCACAGGCGCATGCAGCATGGCGTCCTTTTGATAGACATATTGAAAGCTGGACTTCACCCGCCTGCCGTCAGGCCAGGGTACTTCCCCTGTTCCATCAGGTTTGAGCCCCAGGCTCTCCGCTGCTTCCTTTGGTTCCACCACCGACACACGGTTGTGGCATCGGTTGCCCAGAAACAGGTCAAACACCCCCAGTTCAGGGTCAATGGCCAGATGATTTCCCGTATACCCTGACAGAGCGAATGCTTTCCTCCCCATCCAGGGCGGCACTTCACTAAGCCGCTCCACAGCAGATTTTGAAAAACAAATCAGCCCCATGTATTGGCGGTATGGTCGGCCTGGTTCATGCCTGCCTGTGCGGTTAATGCCAATCAAATGGAGCATTTCATGGGACACAAGGGAGCCAGATAACAAGCCCATGGCAAAGCGGCACATATCCCCTGCCGTTGAAAAGATACCGGCATGCCCGGCCAGATCATTCCCATCATCCCCCAACAGCCTTGCTTTAGGGTCATGGGGCAGGCCTGGGGCATTCATGTCAAGCAGCTGATAATGCCCCTGGATAATCCGATGTTCAAAATTATAATCCATCAAACATTCCCGGCGTTCCTGCGGCACTTTCATCCAGGTTTCTGTCATCCCAAGGGGGCTCAAAACCATGTCCTCCAGGTATTTGTGATATGGCTTGCCTGAAACCGCCTCCACCAGGTATTTGAGTACCAGCGCATTCATGTCTGAATAGAGCTTCGCCCCCTCCTCAGCGGCACGGTAAGTGAGAAACACCTGCTTTTTCGCTGCCGCCAGGTTTGGTTGAGCATCCACACGCTGGGGCGTTTTCAGCACCGCTTCATAGGTCAGCAAATCGATTAGCTTGCATCCCTGAAGCGCGCCAAAGCGCGCATCAAGCCGAGCGATGTCATCCTCAAACCCCATCCTTCCCCTCTCCACCAGTTGTAAAGCGGCCACCAGGGTGAAAAGTTTGCTGAGGGAGGCTATGTCATACACCGTATCATCATCAATGGGAACGGGGGCTTTATGAAAGCCCCCCGCGTCCCTGGTCACTTCTCTTGCCAGACCAACTGATTCACTGGCACATTCATCGGCTTTGCCCCAACACACAGCGAGGCCAGTGAGCATGCCTTTGTTATA
>CAZSSU010000210.1:2267-2791 GCA_964609415.1 uncultured Christensenella sp.
TTCCTCCATGGAATTGCGCAAGGCTGCTCTTGCATCAATCACAGCCATCAACTGTCAAACACCAAAGGAATGAATGCATCGGGCACATGGAAGTTTGCTTCGCCTGTAGCGCTTAAAGCTTGGAGCGAACGCCCCCTGACGCTATGGTCGATGCGGAAGGCGTTAAAAAGGTATTGGTTTCCAGGCGCTGGTTTTCTTTTAAAAGCAGCATAAGGGATGCGCCAGACAGAAGCGGTTTTCAGCTCCTTGCGCATCAGCCAGGTTCGGGTTTCAAAACCCAGTATTTCCCGCCCCATGTCCAGACGGATCCCATCCTTGTCGTTAATCACATCCCCGATAAAGTGCAGATCGTAGGGGCTCACTTCAAGCTCCAGATACTGCTCCGGGCTGTCTTCAGCGATAAAAAGCTCAAACACATCCTGTTTGTAAAGGCATTCATCATGAAGCCGGAAGGTGGAAACAACCTCATCATCCTCCCCCACAAAGCGGATAAACAATGCTTCCTGATTGTCATCCCTGAAGAT
>CAZSSU010000211.1:0-2782 GCA_964609415.1 uncultured Christensenella sp.
TCCACGATCACCACTTCGCCGTTTTGCACCACATAGTCCACATCCCGCTTGAACAGGGCATTGGCCTTCAGCGCCTGGATCAGGTGATGGTTCAGCTCGTTGTTCTCAGGATCAGAGAGGTTCTCAATGCCAAAGGCCTGCTCCGCCTTTTGGGTGCCCTCTTCGGTGAAGACAACGGTCCTTTCCTTTTCCTCCACCGTATAGTCATCCTCAGCCCTCAGCCGTTTGACAAAGCGGTCCGCCTTTTCATACAGGTCAGTAGACTTCTCCCCCTGCCCGGAAATAATCAGTGGCGTTCTGGCCTCATCAATCAGGATGGAGTCCACCTCGTCCACAATCGCGTAGGCATGGCCCCGCTGCACCCGATCTTTTTCATAAATGACCATGTTGTCGCGCAGGTAGTCAAAGCCCATCTCGTTGTTGGTACCGTAGGTGATGTCACAGGCATAGGCCGCGCGGCGCTCCTCGTTATCCAGGTCGTGCACAATCACGCCCACCGTCATACCCAGGAAACGGAAGAGCTTGCCCATGTCCTCTCCCTGGAACTTGGCCAGGTAATCGTTCACGGTGACAACGTGAACGCCTTTGCCAGACAGCGCGTTCAGATAGGCCGGCAGGCAGGCGGTGAGGGTTTTACCCTCGCCGGTTTTCATCTCAGCGATGCGCCCCTGATGAAGCACAATGCCGCCAATCAGCTGCACGTTAAAAGGCCTTAAGCCCAGCGTGCGCTTCGCCGCTTCCCTGACAGTGGCAAATGCCTCAGGAAGCAGATCATCCAGCGTTTCCCCCTTGGCAAAACGCTCTTTGAGCAGCGCTGTTTGACCGCGAAGCTCTGTATCGCTCATCTTCACATAGTTTGGTTCCAGTTGTTCTATGGCGTCAGCCTGCTTGCGCAGGGGCCGCAGCTGCGCCTCCACGCCCATTCCCAGGGCTTCCTTCAACTTGTTAAACATAAAGTCTCCTTTGGCAGTAGCCTTAAGGATTATACCATGGGGCTACCCAGCGGGCAAGAAATTGCCCGCTTATGGCCCGATGGCTTATAATAGGCTCAGTTTATCTGAAAGGTGATTGCCATGCCCATCGTTCACCCTTTTCCGCCCTTTATCAATCCCGACAGCCGGGTGCTGGTTTTAGGCTCCTTCCCCTCGGTGCGTTCCCGGGCAGAAGGGTTTTACTACGGACACCCGCAAAACCGGTTTTGGCCACTGCTCTCATCACTGCTGGATGAAACACCACCCCTTGATATGGCAGGGAAAAAACGCCTGCTGACCCAGCACCACATTGCCCTGTGGGATGTGATTGCCAGCTGTGATATCACAGGCTCCAGCGACCTCTCCATCAAAAACGCCTCAGTCAATCCAATTGCTGGAGTCATCTTAAACACGGATGTAAAAGCCATCCTGCTAAACGGCACGGCAGCGGCCAAGCTTTATGAAAAACGGGCATCGCCTAAGCCGGAAATCCCCGCTCTGGCAATGCCCTCCACCAGCGCCGCCAACGCGGCCTGGCGCCTGCCCCAGTTGCTTCACGCCTGGAGCGTTATCAAGGAGTTTTTATAGGATATACTTGTGCAGGTCGCTGGCCTGGGCGGCCTTCACATGCTCCCTCACATACTGCCCGGTGATGTTCATCTCCACCTCTGGCATGTCGTCCCCGCCCGCATTAAAGGAAATATCCTCCAGCAGGTCTTCAAACACGGCATGAAGGCGTCTGGCACCGATGTTCTCCCCTGCGTCATTCATGTTGCAGGCAGCCTGGGCAATGGCCTCAAGTGCCTCATCCTCAAAGGTGAGCCGCACCTTATCAATCGCTAACAAAGCGGCATATTGCAGCGTCAGGGCGTTGTCCGGCTGGCTGAGGATGCGGACAAAGTCGTCCTTGGTCAGGCTCTTCAGCTGCACTTGCACCGGGAAACGCCCCTGCAGTTCCGGAATCAGATCGGTCACCTTGGCCACATGGAACGCGCCAGCGGCAATAAACAACATAAAGTCCGTGCGCACTGCCCCATGCTTGGTGTTCACCACGCTACCCTCCACAATGGGCAGAATATCCCGCTGCACCCCTTCCCGGGACACATCAGGGCCGGAGCCTCCAATGGAACGGCCTGCGATTTTATCAATCTCATCGATAAACACGATGCCATCCTGCTCAGCGCGCTTGAGGGCTTCTTCCTTCACCGCGTCCATATCGATCAGCTTCTGGGCTTCTTCCTCAATCAGGATGCGGCGGGCTTCCTTGACTTTCACCCGGCGCAGTTTCATGCGCTTGGGCATCATGCCACCCATCATGTCGCCTATGTTAATGGCAGCGCCGCCCACCTCCAGCTGCGGGGCAGCTTCCTCCACCTCAATCTCCAGCTCCCGGTCTTCCAGCTGGCCTTCACGCAGCTGGGTCAGAAGATCACCCCGGCGGGTGGAAAGCTGTATGCGCTCTTCTTCAGATTGCTCCGGCTCCTTTTGCCGGCCTCTCAGGAGGATGTCAATGGGGTTGGAGGCTTGCTTGGGCGGGTCTGCCATCAGCTGCACCAAACGGTCCTCTGCCAGCACCTCAGCCCGCACCCGCACCCTGTCCTGATGCTCCTGCTTCACCATGCGAATGGCATTTTCCACCAAATCACGGATGATGCTCTCCACATCCCGTCCCACATAGCCCACTTCAGTAAACTTGGTGGCCTCCACCTTCACAAAAGGCGCATTCACCAGTTTGGCAAGGCGCCGGGCAATTTCTGTTTTGCCCACGCCCGTAGGGCCAATCATCAAAATGTTCTTAGGAAAAATCTCAT
>CAZSSU010000212.1:0-953 GCA_964609415.1 uncultured Christensenella sp.
GGATACTTCACCGGATCGCCCGGTTCGCACAGCGTGTCGCCAGTGGAGGTAACGTTCAGCTTGCTCAGCGCCCCGATATCGCCCGCATACAGGGTTTGTACGGCATTCTGCTTCTTACCCCGCATCACAAACAGGCCGCCCGCCTTCTCTGCCTTTTCCTGGTTGGCGTTGTAAAGGGGCGTGGAAGGGGCCAATGTGCCCGAAATAATACGGAACAGGGAGAGCTTGCCCACAAAGGGGTCAGCCACTGTTTTGAACACGAAAGCGGAGAAAGGCTCGCTGCTGTCGCACTTGCGCACCACCGTCTCGCCATTTTTAGGATTCACACCTTCCATCTGGGTGCCCTCGGGGGACGCCAGATAGTTCTTCATCATGTCCAGCAGCGGCACAATGCCCACCCCGGTGACAGCGGAGGTGCATACCACCGGCACAATTTTCCCTGACTGCATGCCCTTGCGGAAGCCCACCAGGATTTCCTCGTGGCTCAATTCGCCTTCTTCAAAGTACTTCTCCAGCAGCTCATCGTCTGCTTCGGCGGCGGCCTCGGTCATCTCCTCAATGTAGTGCGCCACATCCGCGCTCAGGCTGTCCGGCACGGGGATTTCCTTCACGCTCTTCCCAGCGCCTTCAAAGGCCTTGTTTTCCAGCACGTTCACCACGCCCTTAAAAGCCGCGGCGTTACCCGTGGGCACAATCAGCGGCACCACGCTGGTGCCATATTTCTCTCTCAGGCCTTCCAGCACCTTGTTGAAGTCAGCATGCTCCCGGTCCATCTGGTTGACGATGAACATCCGGCCTGCGCCCTGCTTGACTGCCACATCCCAGGCCTTTTCAGCGCCCACTGTGAGGCCGCCAGAGGCTGACACCACAATGCCCACTGTGCGCACAACCCGCAAGGGGCCTGCCGCTTCGCCAATAAAATCAAAATATCCGGGCACGTCAATCAGGTTGAT
>CAZSSU010000212.1:963-2768 GCA_964609415.1 uncultured Christensenella sp.
CTGGCGCCACCGCCGCTGAAATGGATATGCCGCGCTTGTTTTCTTCGGCGTCAAAGTCCGCTGTGGTGGAGCCGTCCTCCACCCTGCCCTGGCGCTCAATATTCCCGGCAGCGAAAAGCAGCGCCTCGGTCAGTGTGGTTTTGCCTTCGCTGCCATGCCCCATGAGGGCGATGTTTCTGATGTCCTTTGTCTGATAGTCAGCCATGCGTGTTCCCCCTATTAAATATGATGATCGCATCCAGAAGATGCCTGCGTACAACGGATGATATTCTACCATATTAGCCTGCGTCTTACAAGCAAAGCAGGGCTTATTGGGCAAATGGGCCGATTAGGCCCGGTTTTCCTTGAGCCAGCCCTCCCGCAGCGCCGCATACAGCGCCACATCGGCATACGCACCTTTATAATAAAGCCGCTGACGCAGCTGCCCCTCAAGCGTCATCCCTGCCTTCTGCATCACCCGGCCAGAGGCGGGGTTCCTGAGGTCGTGCTGCCCTTCCACCCGGTTAAGCGTCAGATCAACAAAGGCATATCGCAGAAAAGCCTTCAGCGCCTCTGTCATTAAGCCCTGACCCCAGGCCTCATAAGCCAGGGAAAATCCCACCTCGCAGGCGCGGTTGCCCCAGTCCATCCATACGGGGCCGATGGTGCCGATGAACCGCCCGCTTTCCTTCAGGCAGATGGCAAAGGTCATGGCCCCTTGCTCCCTGTTGCGGATGCGCAAGGCCCTTAGCGTTCCCCTGGCTTCCCCCAGGCTTTTATGCGGATACCACAGCACATAGCGCGCCACCCGGTCATCCCGGGCATAGGCATAAAAATCCCGCGCATCCCCCCTTTGGGGAGCGCGCAGGATAAGCCGCGGGGTGCTAATCACCGCCTTGTTCGTTATAATGCCCAAACGATGTTCACTGCCCGTCCGGGGCTCTCCGGCACCTTGAAGGCATTTTGTTCAAATCCATAGAGAATCGCGATAACGCCATAGGCAATCAGCACCAGCGCGAACAGCAGCAGCACAAAACGCAGCAGCCTGCCACTTTTCTTTTCCACATCCATCACCCCTTCTGCGCCCGGGGAAAGATGCCCGGCTGGGGCTTTCTGGGCCTGGCCCCTGGTGTAAGCGCTGTCAGCGGTGTGCCCAGCGCCTGCTGGGCCATCAGCAGCCCCAGGCAGGTTTTTGCGTCAGTGATTTTGCCCTGGTTCACCATGGCGATGGCCTCGCTAAGCGGCATGCGCAGGACATTTAAAAACTCATCCGCGTCTGGGTGCGATGCTGTCTGGCGCAGCTCAGTCGCCAAATACAGGGCAATCCGCTCCGTGCAAAAGCCGGGCGTGGTCACCACATGGGCCAGCTTTTGCCACTTGGCGGCCACCAGGCCCGTTTCTTCCTCCAGCTCCCGCTGGGCGCAGGCGAAGGGGTCTTCCCCCGTATAATCAAGCTTTCCGGCAGGGATTTCCAGCATCATCTCGTCAATGGCCACCCGGTGCTGGCGCACCAGTGTCACATACCCCTGGGCATCCACCGGCACCACCGCCGCGGCCCCCTTATGCAGCACAATCTCCCGGTCAGCCTCCCGCCCATCAGGCAGCCGTACCCGCCATTTTTCTACCGTCATGATGCTGCCGTCAAACAGGGTTTCCCCTGAAATAACCGTTTCTTTATACGCCATATCGCCCATGTGATGCTCTCCCCCTTATATCCTCCAGTATAAGTCAACATAGGGGCCAGCGCAAGCGAGGGGCAGCTGCCTTGCCCGGGCAGAAACGCCATGCTACAATGGCATAAAATATGCATAGGAGGCCATTATGCC
>CAZSSU010000213.1:0-2715 GCA_964609415.1 uncultured Christensenella sp.
GCGTAGCGACGGAAACCGCCACCCCGGTGCCGGTGTCCCAGCTGCTGCCGGTGTTTACCCCAGCGCCTGAGCAGGCGGCTGAGCTGCCCCCGGCTGAGCTCCCGGCAGAGGACATCCCCGATGACATGATGGTGTATGAGGACGCCACAGCGCTTTATCCCGAGGAAACGGCAGAGATGCCGCCCGAGGAGCTGCCGGATGACATGATGGTGGCCGAGGATGCCCAGCCCCTCTACCCGGAGGAGCAGGCGGCAGAAACCCTGCCTGTGGCAGAGCCGGTGGCGGAAGCCATCCCCGAAATTCAGCCCACGGCCACGCCTGAGCCGCTGCTCAGCGTGCAGGCGGCAGAAGGCGCCGCACCCAGCAAACTGGGCATGGCTGAGGATGTATGGCAGGCCGCCAAGAAGCAGAGCAGCTACAGCCGGGAGACGCCCATCAACATGGGACATGGCAAGGCCTACACCGTGTATGAAGGCGGCGTGTTCACCTTCCGGGGCGATGCCTTCCGGCAGAACGCGGCCTTTGGCACAGCCACCCTCAACCTTAAACAGCTCACCACCCAGTGGGAGAGCGACCTGGGGAGCGTGCGCACCAGCGACTCCGGCACGCTGTATGGCATGGGCTGGACCGGTCAGCCTGCCATCATCAAGTGGTCGGTTGAAATCCGCGACATGATGAACCTGAACGATGACAAAAAGGCCGTGAAGGCGCTCAAGGAAGTCATCGCCGCAGGCCAGGACGGCAAGGTCTACTTTGTGGACCTGAACGACGGGGTTAAAACCCGGGAGCCCATTGATGTGGGCTTCCCGCTCAAGGGCAGCGTCTCGGTGGATACCCAGGGCCGCCCCATCATCGCCTTTGGCCAGGGCATTTCCAAACTGCCCAGCAAAACCGGGGCCATCGGCTTCCACGTGTATAACCTGATTGACCAGAAACAATTGATGTTCCTCAATGGCCGCCGCACGGACAAGCAAAAGCAGTATTCCACCAACGGCGCCTTTGACGGCACGGCCCTGTTTGATTTGAACAGTGACTCGATGGTGGTGGCCGGTGAAAACGGGCTGCTGTACACCATCAAGATGAACTCCGTCTTTGACTACCTGGACAAGAAAACCATCACCCTGGACCCCCAGACCATTTACCTGAGGAGCAAAACTTCCAAGCAGAAGGATCCTTCGGTGAGCGCGGAGGGCAGCGTGGCCATGTATGGCCCCTATGCCTTCTATGCTGACCGGGAGGGCATCCTGCGCGCGGTGGACACCACCAGCATGCAGACCCTGTGGGCCTTTGACACTGGGGACAACACCGACGCCACCGTGGCCCTGGACCTGGACGCCAATGGTAGCCTGGGGCTGTATACCGGCACCACCGTGTTCACCCGGCTGCGGAAGGACAAGACCGCTGTGATCAGGCGCATTGACGCCCTCACAGGGGAACAGGTTTGGGAGCAGAAGGTGGAGGCCGCCTATGACAAGGATGAGCGCGGCGGCGTGAAGGCAAGCCCGGTGGTGGGCCAGAACAGCATTGGCCACCTGGTGTTCTTCACCGTTAACGAGACGCCTGAGGGCGCCACGGTGCTGGCCCTGGACAAACAAACCGGTGCCACGGCCTGGCAGATGCCCATCGCAGGCGGCGCCATCTCAAGCCCTGTGGCGGTGTATGATGAGGGCGGCCAGGCCGTGATCATCCAGGCAGCCCTTGACGGCAAGGTATATATGCTGGATGGCCTGACAGGGCAAATTCACAACACCCTGGACCTGGGCG
Source organism: uncultured Christensenella sp. (assembly GCA_964609415.1). Lineage (GTDB taxonomy): Bacteria > Bacillota > Clostridia > Christensenellales > Aristaeellaceae > UBA6115. The sequence continues at coordinate 1,765 of CAZSSU010000213.1, forward strand.
GCCGCATCGAAGCCTCCCCCGCGGTGTACAACGATATGCTGGTCATCGCCACCTCCAGCCGGGACAACCACAAGCTTTATGGCATCCGCATCGAATAATCTGAGGGGGCGGGGCTTTGCCCCGCCCTGATGTTGTTTCAGGCAAGAAAACACAAGGAGGCAGCCCTTGGCAAAATACCTTGTGGCGCTGGATCAGGGCACCACATCCTCCCGGGCCATCGTGTTTACACCTGAAGGCCGCCAGAAAGCCTCGGCGGCCTTTGAGTTCCCCCAGCACTATCCGCGCCCCGGCTGGGTGGAGCATGAACCGGAAGACCTGGTGTCAAGCCAGGTGAAGGCTCTGCGGGAAGCGGTGGCGAAGGCTGGTATTGAGGCGGGGGACATTGCCGCCATTGGCCTTACCAACCAGCGGGAAACCACCCTTATCTGGGAGCGGGAGAGCGGAAAACCTGTGCACCGGGCCATTGTGTGGCAGTGCAGGCGCACCGCGCCCATGATTGACCGCCTGAAAAAAGAGGGGAAGGCGGGCCTGATCCGGGAGCGCACGGGGCTGTTGCCGGACGCCTATTTCTCTGCCTCCAAAATCCGCTGGATTCTGGATGAACTGGATTTGCAGGCCCGGGCGGAGGCGGGAGAGCTATGCTTTGGCACGGTGGACAGCTTCCTGGCTTTCCGCCTGCTCTCAGGCAAGCCCCATGTGACAGATGCCACCAACGCCAGCCGCACCATGCTCTACAACCTGAAAAACCAGGCCTGGGATGAGGAACTGCTCCGGATGTTCAAGATTCCCCGGGCGATGCTGCCAGAGGTCAGGGACACGGCGGGGCTGTTTGGCAGCCTAAACCCGGAGATTCTGGGAAGGGCGGTGCCGGTTGCAGCCCTGGTGGGGGACCAGCAGGCTTCCCTCTTTGGCCAGGGCTGCTTTCAGCCGGGGGACGTGAAGAACACCTAT
>CAZSSU010000214.1:0-2703 GCA_964609415.1 uncultured Christensenella sp.
CTCGCGACCTCAACCTTGGCAAGGTTGCGCTCTACCAACTGAGCTACTACCGCATGAGGGGCCTGGGGAATCAAAAGGATGGTGCGGACGAAGAGATTTGAACTCTTATGCCGTTAGGCACCAGATCCTAAGTCTGGCGCGTCTGCCAGTTCCGCCACGCCCGCGCGCCAGATCCTGCTGGGCAAGTGGTGACCCATCCGCGACTCGAACGCGGGACACCTTGATTAAAAGTCAAGTGCTCTGCCAACTGAGCTAATGGGTCAAGGGCAGCCCAGCGGAGGGCATAACCGTTGATACGGCAAGGGAAAGATTATCACGGAATGAGGTTGGCGTCAAGGGGTCAAGCAATATTTTTTAGCTTTTCGCCTCTTTTTGGACAGCCAGCCCTGCGCCCGCCTATTCCCATTGCCGCCGCCCCGTGCTATAATGCGCAAAGAACAATAAAAAAACATCCTGCAACGCGCACTGACCGGCTGTAACAGAGAAAGGCGGCAAAACATGTATCAGCATTTTGAGACAGGGGTGCTTCACGATGTCCATCAGCGCCATCCCCATGGCGCTTTGAGCACACCCATCTACCAGACCTCCACCTTCGTGTTTGATAGCGCCCGCCAGGGGGGCGAGCGCTTTGCGGGGCATGAAGCCGGCTTTATCTATACCCGCCTGGGGAACCCCACCACGGCGCTGCTGGAGCAGAAAATCGCCGCCATGGAGCGGGGGGAGGACTGCGTGGCCTTTTCCTCCGGCATGGGGGCCATTTCCTCGGCGCTGCTCACCTTTTTAAGCCAGGGGGATCACATGCTGGCCGACACGGTGCTGTATGGCTGCACCTTTTCCCTGATGTGCCACACCTTTCCCCGCTTTGGCATCAGGCGGGACTTTGTGGATTTCCAGAACCTGGAGGCGGTGAAGCAGGCCATGACGCCTGACACCCGCCTGGTGTATTTTGAAACCCCGACCAACCCCACCATGAAAATCATCGACATCAAGGCCCTGTGCGAGCTGGTGCACGGCATCAACCCCGAATGCCTGGTGCTGGTGGACAATACCTTTGCCACCCCCTACCTGACCCGGCCCCTTAGCCTGGGGGCGGACCTGGTGCTGCACTCCGCCACCAAATACCTCAACGGCCACGGGGATGTGGTGGCCGGCATGGCGGTGGGCAACAAGGAACTGATCAGCCGGGTGCGAGGCGAGGGGCAAAAGGACATCACCGGCTCCGTCCTCAGCCCCAATGACGCCTTCCTGCTGCTGCGGGGCATTAAAACCCTCAAATGCCGCATGGATGTGCACTGCGAAAACGCCCGCCAGGTGGCCGCCTTCCTGGCCAGTCACCCAGCGGTAAAAACCGTGTATTACCCCGGCCTGCCCAGTCACCCCGGGCATGAGACCGCCAAAAGCCAGATGGCGCAATTTGGCGGCATCCTCTCCTTTGAGGTGCAGGGCGGCTATGAGGGTGCTGTCAAGGTGGTGGACGCGCTGAAGCTGTGCGCGCTGGCGGTTAGCCTGGGCGACGCGGAAACGCTGGTGGAGCACCCCGCCTCCATGACCCACGCCACCTATTGCCCCCAGGAGCGGGCCGCCGCTGGCATTCCCGAAGGCATGATCCGCCTGTCGGTGGGCCTGGAGCATCCCCAGGACATCATCAATGACTTGAAAAGGGGGCTGGAGGGGCTTACAAGCGTATAAAGCTTGTTTCCCTCTGGCATAATATGCCCGGCTGTGGTAATTTGATAGCATCAGAAGCATATCGTGACCAGACTTGATATGAAAGGAAGGCAATATGGATTACGCAAAAGAATCGTTGAAGAAACACGCGGAATGGAAGGGCAAGATTGAGGTACAGGCCGCAGTGCCCGTGAAAACCAAGGAAGACCTGTCCCTGGCCTACACCCCGGGCGTAGCCCAGCCCTGTCTGGAAATCCAGAAGGATGTGAACCTCAGCTACACCCTGACCCGCCGCCACAACCTCTGCCTGGTGGTGACCGATGGCTCAGCCGTGCTTGGCCTGGGCGATATAGGCCCTGAAGCCGGCATGCCCGTGATGGAAGGCAAATGCGTGCTGTTTAAGGCGTTTGGCGATGTGGATGCCTTCCCGCTGTGCATCAAGTCCCAGGATGTGGACGAGATTGTGAACACCATCTACCTGATCAGCGGCTCCTTTGGCGGGGTCAACCTGGAGGACATCGCCGCCCCCCGCTGCTTTGAGATTGAGAAAAAGCTGAAGGAAAAATGCGACATTCCCATCTTCCATGACGACCAGCACGGTACGGCCATCATCACCCTGGCGGGGCTGGTGAACGCCCTGCGGGTGGTGGGCAAGAAAAAGGAAGACGTGAAAATCGTCATCAACGGCGCCGGCGCCGCCTCCATCGCCATCACAAAGCTCTTGTTCGCTGACGGCTTTAAGGATGTGCTGCTGTGCGACCGCAAGGGCATCATCTATGAAGGCCGCCCGGAGGGCATGAACGCCATCAAGGACGAGATGGCCAAGATCACCAACCACAATCATCAAAAGGGCAGCCTGGCTGACGCCCTGAAGGGTGCGGATGTATTTATCGGTGTGTCCGCCCCCGGCACCGTCACCACCGAGATGGTGAAAACCATGGCCAAAGACGCCATCGTGTTTGCCTGCGCCAACCCCACCCCCGAGATTTTTCCCGATGAGGCCAAGGCCGGCGGCGCCCGTGTGATTGCCACAGG
>CAZSSU010000215.1:0-2679 GCA_964609415.1 uncultured Christensenella sp.
TCACCCAGGGGCCGGTGGTGAACAGCCGCTTTGAAACCAGCGTCCCTGGCATCTACGCCTGCGGAAACGTTTTGCATGTGCATGACCTGGTTGACTTTGTCAGCATGGAAAGCGCCCTGGCCGGCAAAGCCGCCGCCCGAGCCATTAGTGGGTATAATGACAGGGTTGCGATGGTGGCCGTGGTGGATGGCCTAGGGGTCAGGGGCACGGTGCCCCAGACGCTGCTCCTTCCCGAAGGGGAGGCAGAGGGGCTAGAGCTGATGTTCCGGCCTGATCGGGTGTATCACAACCACTATTTGAATATCTACGCGGGGGAACGGCTGCTGTATAGCCAGCGCAGGCGCATCCTGACCCCGGGTGAAATGGCCACCGTCAGTTTAAGCCCGCAGATGCTGTCCGCCCTCCGGGGCGAGGCCTCCCTGCGGGTAGAAATAAGCCCTGAGAAGCAGGGCATGTAAGCGGAGGAAGAACACACCATGGGAAAGAAATATGTCATCATCGGGGGCGTCGCGGGCGGCGCCTCTGTGGCTGCCCGGCTCAGAAGGCTGGATGAAGATGCCCAGATCACGATGCTTGAGCGGGGGCGGGACGTGTCCTTCTCCAACTGCGCGCTGCCCTATTTTATTGGCGGCGAACTGGAAAGCAGCGAAAATCTGAAGCTGGTCACCACCGACACCTTCTGGAACAAATACCGGGTCAAGGCCCGCACGCTGACCGAAGCCCTGTCTATTGACCGGGACAAGAAAACCGTGCGGGTGAAGGACCTGAAAAGCGGCCAGGAGGAAGACCTGTCCTATGACGTGCTCTTCCTGTCCCCAGGTGCCAGCCCCATCATGCCCGGCCGCATCCCCGGCATCCGGCTGCCCCAGGTGTTTAGCGTGCGCAATGTGGTGGATGTGGAGCATATCGACCACTACCTGAATGAGCAAGCGGTTAAGCAGGTGGCCGTTATCGGCGGCGGCTTCATCGGCCTTGAGATGGCGGAAAGCCTGCGCAAGCGCGGCCTTGAGGTCACCGTGGTGGACATGGCGCCCCAGGTGATGCTGCCTTTTGACATGGACATGGCCCAGTTCCTGCATAAGGAGATCATCTCCCATGGCGTTTCCCTGATTTTGGGCGATGGCCTCCAGGAAATCCACGAGGACGGCGTGCTGCTGGCCTCCGGTAAAAAGGTGGCGGCTGAGGCCGTCATCATGGCCATTGGCGTTACACCGGAAACCAGCCTGGCCAAAAACTGCGGGCTGGAGGTGGCGCCCAGCGGCCACCTGCGGGTCGACGGCACCATGCGCACCTCAGACCCTGCCATCTACGCCGTGGGCGACGCGGTGGAGGTGGTCCGCTTCCAAACCGGGAAAGCCACCCGCCTGCCCCTGGCTGGCCCCGCCCTGCGCCAGGCCAGGCAAGCCGCCACCGCCCAGTATGACCAGGTGAAGGATATCCCAGGTGTCCTTGGTTCCAGCGTCATCCGGGTCTTTGACCTGACCGCCGCCGCTACCGGCATGAACGAGAAAACGCTCCAAGATGAGGGCATCGATTATGAGGTGGCCTTCATCATCGCCAATGACATCGTGGGCATCATGCCCGGCTCCTCCCCCATTTTCCTGAAGCTGACTTTTGAAAAGGGCAGCGGCAAGGTGCTGGGGGCCCAGGCCATTGGCCGTGGCGCCGCGGAAAAGCGGGTGGATGTGCTGGCCACCCTCATCCGCTTTGGCGGCACAGTGTATGACCTGAAGGATCTGGACCTGTGCTACTCCCCCCTGTATTCCACAGCGCGCGACCCGGTGAACCAGGCAGCGCTGCAAGCCACCAACCTGATGGAGGGCAAGGTGCGCCAGGTGCGCTTCAGCCAGGTGAGAAGCCTGATGGAAGAGGGGGCATACCTATTGGATGTGCGCGAGAAGGATGAGTTTGATTACGCCCATATCAAAGGCGCTGTCAACATCCCGCTGAGCCAACTGCGCGACCGCATGGGCGAAGTGCCCACTGACCGCCCTGTTTACACCTATTGCCGCAGCGGCGGACGCAGCTACAACGCCGTCAGGGCCATGATGCAAAGGGGCATTGACGCCTACAACGTGGCCGGCTCCTTCCTGGCCCTCTCCTGGCACGAATATTACAGGGACCAGGTCACCAGCCGGGAAGCCATCACAACAGGCTACAATTTCAACTGATCCTTAATTTATGCATCTTGCATTTCTGTATGCAATTTGTTGACATCATGCCCCGGCGTTGCTACAATATGCCCGTCCGGCATTCCCGCCAATGAAAGACGGAATGGCTGTTTTGATACACAGGGGCTCTACCGGCGAAGCGCGTTCGCCTCGCCTTTTCCACACAGACTGCCACAGCGGGCTGTTTGAAATATAGCTGCTTCTTGCTTTTCATGCATCACATTCTGAATGCCGCCAGGCCTTTTGGCTGACGGCGTTTTTCGTGGATACGGACAATATGATAATGATTGCATCAGATTATGATGAAGAAGGAGGAACGCATGTCGCCCATTCTATGGGTTTTGATTGCCATTGCCGCCGCCATTCTGGGCGGAGCCCTGGGATTCACTTACCATAAAAACACCACAGAAAAGAAAATTGGCCGCGCTGAAAAATACGCCAAAGAGCTGCTGGATGACGCAGCCAGGAAAGCCGAAGAGAACAAGAAAAGCGCCATCCTGGAAGCCAA
>CAZSSU010000216.1:0-2644 GCA_964609415.1 uncultured Christensenella sp.
AAGCCCTGCAGCCGGACTATGTGGTGGTGGACTCCATCCAGACCATGTACCGGCCGGACATGGCCTCGGCCCCGGGCAGCGTGAGCCAGGTGCGGGAGAGCGCGTCGCTTTTGATGCGCCACGCCAAAACCACGGGCTGCGCCATCATGATGGTGGGCCATGTGACCAAGGAGGGTGCCATCGCCGGCCCCCGGGTGCTGGAGCATATGGTGGATGTGGTCCTGTATTTTGAGGGGGATTACAAGCGGGAATACCGCCTGCTCAGGGCCAATAAAAACCGCTTTGGCTCGGTGAACGAGCTGGGCCTGTTTGAAATGACCGGGGAGGGCATGCGGGCGGTGGAAAACGCCTCGGAAACGCTGCTGCAAAACCGGGCGGCGGGCATCTCCGGCTCCGTGGTGTTTTGCGGCATGGAGGGCAGCCGCCCCATGCTGGTGGATTTGCAGGCGCTGGCAGCCCAGTCGTTTTATACTTCGCCCAAGCGCACCGTTAACGGCATGGACCAGGGCCGGGTGGCGCTGCTGCTGGCGGTGCTTGAAAAACGGGCGGGGCTAAGGCTGTATAACCAGGATGTGTATATCAACGTGGCAGGGGGGCTGAGCCTGGATGAGCCGGCGGCTGACCTGGCCGTGTGCCTGGCGGTGGCCTCCTCGCTGTCTGACAAAACCCTGCCCCAGGATGTGGCTGCCATGGGGGAGGTGGGGCTACTGGGCGAGGTGCGGGCCATTCCGCATATGGACCGGCGGCTGGCTGAATGCGCCCGGATGGGCTTCTCCCAGGTGATCTGCCCCAAGGACAGGCTGGGCCGCGTGAAGGCGCCCAAGGGCATGAAGCTGGTGCCGGTTTCCACCCTGTCCCAGGCCGTGGCGGCGCTGCATTTGATGGCGGTGGAAGCTAAGAATCCATAAAAATACAGCGGGGCATGAAACAAAATGCTTCACTTTTGCGTCTAATGAGTGAGGAGGGCATAATTTCTCTTGCCTTATTGCCTCAAATTGGTTATATTATTTGACGACAATCCATTTTTATCGCGTTTCGAGAAATACGAGGGAGGACATTATGAAAAAAAGACTGCTGGCATCGCTGCTATGCTTGGTTATGCTGGTGGGCAGCCTGGCGGTGAGCGCCACATCCAAAACGCTCAACTATGGCGATGAAGGCCCAGATGTTGTGACGCTACAGCGACGCCTCCGGGAGTTGAACTATAACCCCGGCACGGCGGATGGCAAATATGGCTACAAAACCTATCTGGCCGTTCGGGACTTTCAGTACCAGAATGGCCTGAAGGTGGATGGCTTGGTTGGGGAGCAGACCTACATCCTGCTCTTTAGCAGTTCAGCTGTGCCCAACCCCAAATCCCCCCTGCCCGCGCCTGTCCCATACCCCGGTGTGAGCCGTGTTCAGTATGGTGACCAGGGCCCTGGGGTCACTTTGGTTCAGAATGCGCTGAAGCACTTGAATTACTTCTCTGACGCCATTGACGGTGTCTTTGGTTACAGCACGGTGCTGGCAGTTCGTCATTTCCAGCGCATTAACAAATTGCAGGTGGACGGCATTGTTGGCCCCAATACCTGGGCGGTGCTTTCCGCCACCGGTGCCATCCCGGCGCCTGGCCCTGTGGTCACGCCCCCCTACGTGGCGCCCACGCCCCTGCCCACCCCGGCCCCCGGACAACAGAATGTGCGCATCGCTTATGGCGACCGCAACAACCTGGTCACCGAGGTGCAGAATCGTCTGTATGCCCTGGGCTACTATACCTACGCGGTGGACGGCGCCTTTGGCTACACCACCAAGCAGGCAGTGGAACGCTTCCAGCGCGCCAACAACCTGAAGGCTGACGGCGTGGTGGGCCCCATCACCTGGCAGAAACTGATGTCAAGCAGCGCCATCCCGGTGCCCACGGCCAAGCCCGCGCCCACCGGTGTGCCGGTAACGCCGGAAACCCCGGCCCCCGCGACCCTGCGCCTGGAACTGGGCTCCTCCGGCCTGCAAGTCCAGCAGCTGCAGGAGAAACTCATTGAGCTGAAGTTCTACAGCGGCCCCCTGGATGGCAAATATGGCTATTCCACCGTGGTGGCTGTGCGCGCCTTCCAGAAGGCCAACGGCGTCAAATCCGACGGCATCGTGGGTCCTGTGACCTGGAACAGGCTGTTTGGCGGAAGCGCCGCCCCCAAGCCCACTGCCACCCCGGTGCCCGGCGTGCCCACGCTGAAGCCCACCGCCCCTGGCGTCACCCCCAAACCCACCCCCACCCCGGCGCCTGGCGCTGGCATCAAGCTGACCTATGGGATGAAAAACGCCCTGGTAGGCCAGATGCAGGAGCGGCTGCGTGACCTGAACTACTACGATGGCGCCATCGACAGCGCCTTTGGCTACAGCACCTACCTGGCGGTCCGCAGCTTCCAGCGCCTCAATGGCCTGAAGGTGGACGGCGTGGTGGGTCCTGCCACCTGGCGGGCAATGATGAGCCCCAGCCCCGTGTACAAACCCTAAGTAAGCATTAGAAAATCTGGATTTAGCAAGGGTGCCGCGTCAAGCGGTACCCTTGTTTCATGCCCTCAAAAAACCGCGATTTTTTGAGGGATAAGGAGGAACGATAGGCCATCCGCCTCTCACTTCGTTCCCGGGCGGCGGATGGCAAGGA
>CAZSSU010000217.1:0-2632 GCA_964609415.1 uncultured Christensenella sp.
CCTGGGCCGCGCTGATGCGGGCATCCTCTGCTGCCAGCTCAAAAAAGTTCTGGTGCAGGGGCACCCGGCTGTCCAGCTTGTGCTTGCGCAGGGCAGCAAGCGCCTGGGACTCAAAGCCAAAGGCCGGGCTGGCCAGTGCTGCCAGCAGGGACTCGTCATCAAAGGGGTTGTCGATCACTCGCAGCAGGTTTAGCGCGTCCTGCACCTCGGGGAGGCTGAAAAAGCCGGCGTCTGTGTCAGCATACACAGGAATGCCCGCCTCCCCCAGCACCCGGGCCAGGGTGGCGGCGCGGCGCACGCCGCTTCTTAACAGCACCGCCATGTCCCTGTACTGGATGGGGCGGGGGCTGCCGTTTTTGTCGGGGATGGTTTCCCGGCGCAGGGCAAGGATGCGCTGGGCGATGAGGCGGGCTTCATAGTCAAAGGCGCTTTCCACATTGGATTCGGCAAGTGCTTCTTCTGCTTCATCCAGGTCTTCTTCCGCCGGCTCCTCCGGCTGCTGGCTGCGGTCAATCAGCCAGAGCTCCACCGGTTCGCCGCCGGATGCCGCCCGGCCAGCCACCAGGCGCGCTTCTTCATCATAGGCGATTTCGGTGATGCTTTCCCGCATGGCGTTTTCAAAGATGAGGTTGGTGGCGGCCAGGACATTGGGCTGAGAGCGGAAGTTGTTCATCAGCGGAATGACCCGTTCCTCCGCCTCCGGGGACCGGTCAAAACGGAGGTAGTGGCCCAGGAACAGGCTGGGGTCTGCCAGGCGGAAGCGATAGATGCTCTGCTTCACATCGCCCACCATAAACAGGCTGTTGCGGCCATCATGAAGCTTGCGGATGAGGGCTTCCTGGATGTGGGAGATGTCCTGATACTCATCCACAAACAAGGCGTCATAGCCCTCCGCCGCTTCCCGGGCGATGTCCGGGTGGCTGAGCGCCTGCAGGGCGAAATGCTCCAGGTCGTTATAGTCCCAGAGGGTGGCCTCGGCCTTCAGCGCCTGATAGCGGCTGTGCACCGCCTGGGTGAGGCTGGCCAGTGCCTTTAGCGCTGGCAGGGTCAGGTTGATTTCCCGGGCCCAGGCTTCCGCCTCCTCTTTGCTGGCGGGGAGGAGCGATAGCGCGGTTTTCACCGCGTCCTTGGCCCCATCCCGCAGCGCTTTGGTCTGGGCGGTGAGGTCAGGATCCTCCTCGTTTTTTGCGCGGGTGGGCAGGCGGGTGAAGGCGGGGGAGGGGCCGGGGTAGCTGTCCTCCAGCCTGAGGGTGAGCAGATAGCCCATAATCAGCGCCTTGTCATCCTGGAGGGCGTCCAGGTAGCGGGCGGGGCCATCGGGCTTCAGGCAGAGGGCTTCCGCTTCCTCCACCAGGCTCTGGGCGCCGGAAAGGTGCAGCAGCGCTTCCCGGCGCATCACCTGGGCCCAGGGGGAGCGGATCAGCGCCTCCCCATCTGTGCCTGACAAGCACATCGCCAGCCAGCCCCAGGGGTCCGCCTGGGCCATGAGGAAGGTGTGCAGGCTGCCCACCATCTGGATGATTTCCACCTCTTTGAAGCGGGCGATGAGATTGGCCCCCTCCTCATCCGGGTTTTCATACAGGGCGTCCAGGCTTTCGTCCAGGGCTTTGTCAAACAGGGCCTGGGCGGCCTGCTCATCGGCGATGCGGGAGTTGGCGTCGGTGCCCACGGCGTGGAAATAGCGCTGCACCAGTTTTTTGCAGAAGGCGTGCAGCGTGCTGATGTCCGCCCGGTCCACCAGGTAGAGTTGCTTTTTAAGCGCTGGGTTGGCGGAGGCTTCCTCGCCCAGCTTGTCCGCCAGGCGGCTTCTCATTTCTCCTGCGGCGGCGTTGGTGAAGGTGAGGATGAGGAGGCGGTCCAGGCTCATCCCTTCCCGCAGCATGGACAGCACCCGCTCGATGAGCACGCTGGTTTTGCCGCTGCCGGCGGCAGCCGACACCAGCACCCGGTGGTTCCGGGCCTTGATGGCCTCTTGCTGTTGGGGGGTCCATTGGCTCATGACGGCCTCCTTGATGATGCGCTGTGATAAAGCGCCCGCTCCCCCTATGATAGGGCAGCGGGCGCGATTGGACAAGCGGGGGTTTAGAGCCGGGTGATGATGCCCTTCCAGTAGCCGCGCCATAGGACGGCTTCCGCCAGGGTCTGGATGCGGTCATGGTTTACGGTGAGGGAGGCTTTGCCGCCGGGCTTTTCCTGGATGTTGACGGAGACATGACTCCTGTCCTCCAGTCCTATGCGCCAGTAAATCCATTTTTCAGTGCGGCTCACCTGAGGTTCCCGGGTCATCGCCATATCCCGGGGGTGGGGGATATCCGCCATCAACACCTGCCAGCGGGAAAGCATCTGTTCAGGCGTCAGGGCCAGGGTTTTGCTGGCGTTCATGGCGAAGTAGCCGTCAGCTTGCTGGCCTGGCAGCCGGCGGCCGATATACTGCTCATACCAGGCGGCCACGCCCTGGGCCCACCAGGCGGGGTTGGCGCTCTTGCCTTGTTCCAGGATGATTTGATGGGCGGCTTCCGCGATCCGGGTGTGGCTTTCCTCCCGGTAGGGATCAAGCAGCGTCAGCCACTTTTCCCAGGCGATGCCGCTGCCGCCTGCCAGGGTGTCTCTTCTGTCATCGCTCATTTTGCTG
>CAZSSU010000218.1:0-299 GCA_964609415.1 uncultured Christensenella sp.
GGCGCTGCCCAGGGCCCCGGAAATCATGGTGCCGTAGACCGCCAGGGGTTGATAGCCCAGAACCAGCAAAAACAAAGCGCCCATGACCAGGGCAAACAGCACGGCCAGCGCCCGGAACACAAAGGTTTGCCGGCGGCTTAACTCATCCCGCTGGGCGATGTGGCAAACTACGAGAAAAAAGTCCCCCTGGACTGGATAGTCCCCGAGGGCAACAATGTGAACGAAAAGTTCATAGACTACGTTCTCCCCCTGATCCAAGGCGAGCCCGAAAGACCTACCGAGAAGTCTATGCCGAGATA
>CAZSSU010000218.1:309-2618 GCA_964609415.1 uncultured Christensenella sp.
GCATATTCATCCTCCTTGTCGGTGGTCAGCCCGGTCATTTTCATGCCCAGCAGGGCTTTGGTGGCGAATTTGGTGTTGACAATGGCGGACACCTGCCCCTGGCAGAGCACCAGCACCCGGTCACACAAGCCCAGCAGCACATCCAGGTCCTCCCCCACAAAGAGGATGGCCACGCCCTTGTCCTTTTGCTGGTTGAGCATGTCATAAATCTTCATGGAGGCGCCGATGTCAAGGCCCCGGACGGGATAGGCGGTGATCAGCACCTTGGGGTTGAGCCTGATTTCCCGGCCCAGGAGCACCTTTTGCACATTGCCGCCAGATAGCTTGCGCAGCCTGGCGCCAATGCCCGGGGTGACGATGCCCAATTCCGCCACCAACTCCTCCGCCTGCTGCCGGGCTTCCCTGCGCCTGAGCAGCAGACCTTTTTGATCCCGGTAGGTTTTGAGCAAGAGGTTGTCAGGCAGGTCCATGCCGCCCACCAGGCCCATGCCCAGCCGATCCTCCGGGATAAAGGCCATGGACACGCCGCGGCTGATAATTTCCCGGGGAGTGAGGCCGTCTATGCGCTGGCCGGACATTTCCACGCTGCCGCCGGCTGGCTTTTCAAGCCCGGCGATGGCCTCGCACAGCGCTTTCTGGCCGGAGCCGGCCACACCGGCCACGCCCAGGATTTCCCCGCCCCGCAGGTCAAAGGAGACGTTTTTAAGCACATCGCGGCCGCTGGCGTCCTTCACATTCAGCTTTTTAACCGACAGCACCGGCGCTGTGGGGAAGGAGGGCGTGCGGGGGATGTCCAGCGCCATGGGGCGGCCCACCATCATCTCGGTCAGCTTAAAACGGTCGGTATCGGCGGTTTGCACGGTGCCCGCGTTTTTGCCCTTGCGGAGCACGGCCACCCGGTCTGACACGGCCATCACCTCGTCCAATTTATGGGTGATGATGATGACGGCCTTGCCCTCCTCCCGCATGGCGAAAAGCACCTGGAAAAGGGCCTGGTTTTCCTGGGGGGTGAGGACGGCGGTGGGCTCGTCCAGAATCAGCTTGTCAGCCCCCCGGCAGAGTACTTTCAATATCTCCACCGTCTGCTTTTCGCTGACGGAGAGTGTGTATACCGGCCGGTCAAGCGCCAGGGTCATCCCCAGGTTCTTCATGGCGTCTTCGGGGCTGATGGCCAAGTCACCCTTTTGCCCCAGCAGGATGTTCTCCCGGGCGGTGAGCACCTCCACCAGCTTAAAATGCTGATGGATCATGCCGATGCCAAGCGCTATGGCGTCCCTGGGGGTGCGGATGACAGCAGGCTTACCATCTATCAAAATCTGCCCAGCGTCCGGCTGGTAGATGCCAGAGAGCATATTCATCAGCGTGGTTTTGCCGGAGCCGTTTTCCCCCAGCAGCGCCAGAATCTCTCCCCGGTGCACGGTGAGGTCCAGGGCATCACAAGCCACCACCTTGCCAAAGGTTTTGGTGAGGCCGGATAGTTGAATGGCTGGTGTCAAGGCTTGCTCCTTATTAAATGTATTGGCTTATTCTATCATAGATGCGGGGGCCGTGAAAGGATAAGGGGAGACCTTTTGTGAAAAGGTCTCCCCTGAAAATGAGTGGGGTTTATTTCACTTCCACGCCTTTGATTAAGAGGCTTGTCATGATGCCGCCGGTGATGTCGGCGTCAGCCAGGCTTTCGCCTTCCTTGACGACCAGTTCATCGGTGTTGGAGTAGATGGGGCCGGTGAACACGTCCCACTCACCAGAGAGGATGCGGGCGCGGGCTTCTTCGATTTTCTCGGCAGTGCCCTCGGCCACGTTCTTGGACAGGGGGGAGATGTCAATCATGCCTTCTTTGAGGCCCAGGAAGTAGTTGACGGGCTTCCAGTTGCCTTCCATCAGGTCTTTCACCTCTGCCGTGTAGACGCTGGACCAGTGCCAGATGGGGGCGGTGAGGTGGGCGTCGGGGGCGGCGGGGGTCATGTCGGTGTTGTAGCCGCAGCCGAACTTGCCGGCTTCCTGGGCGGCCACCTGGGGCATGGCGGTGTCCACGTGCTGGGCAATGACATCGCAGCCCAGGTCAAGGAGCGCCACGGCGGTTTGCTTTTCCAGGGTGGGGTCAAACCAGGAGCTGATGTATTTCACATACACTTTGGCCTCGGGATTCACGCTCTGAACACCCAGGGCAAAGGCGTTGATGCCGCCGTTCACCTCAGCGTTGTCAGCCCAGGCGGCCACATAGCCGATGAGGTTGGACGTGGTTTTCATGCCAGCGGCGATGCCGGACAGGTAGCGGGCCTGGTAGATGCGGCCAAAGTAGTTGTTGA
>CAZSSU010000219.1:0-2606 GCA_964609415.1 uncultured Christensenella sp.
AAAAACAAGTTTTATACCCATTCATTTTTCTGCGTTTTTTAGCCCGAATACCCCCCAAATATAAGCGCCCGCGCCACTTGTTAGGCGCGGGCGATAAAAAACACTTATATAGTTTAATTTATTTGCGCTCTTTCCAGCAGGCCCACCAGGTATAGGAACTCCTCCTTGTAGGGGTCGCCGGCGAGGCTCTGGTTGTTCCTTAGCAGTTCCAGGGAGGAGGCGAAGCTGGCCTCGCCCTTCCAAACGCTATCCCGCAGCAGCATCCCCACCTGGGCCACGGCGGCGGCAAAGCGCAGGTTGTCACTTATGTCGGCAGGCTCCTGCTGCAAAAGCGGGTAGGTGTACAGCTGGCTCTCTTCCCCATCAGGTGCTTTGGCGCGGATGGAAAGGGTGAGCATTTCGCCGGTGGTGTCATCGGCCTGGGGCGGGGCTTGATACTTGCTGTGTGCGTCGCCGATATCAAAGGGGCTGCCAAGGGGCACGATTTCATACAGCGCCGTCAGCCGGTGGCCGCTGCCCAGCTCTCCGCCGTCTTTGCTGTCATTGGAAAAATCCTCTGCGTTCATCAAGCGGTTTTCATAGCCAATCAGGCGGTAGCCCTTGATGGCAGCCGGGTTAAAGTCCACTTGGAGCTTCACATCCTTGGCCACGGTGAAGAAGGTGGCACCAATCTCAGTGACCAGGGCGCGCCTGGCTTCATAAATGGTGTCGATGTAGGCGTAGTTGCCATCCCCATGGTCGGCCAGGGCTTCCAGCTTGTTGTCCTTGTAGTTGCCATCGCCAAAGCCCAGGACGCTAAGGAATATCCCGTCCTTTTTCTTCTCCTCCACCAGGCGGGCCAGGGCGCCTTCGTCGCTGGTGCCCACGTTCAGGTCACCATCGGTGGCCAGCAGCACCCGGTTGTTCCCTTCTTTGAGCTGGTGCTTTTTTGCCAGGGAGTAAGCGGTCTGGATGCCAGCGGCACCGGCGGTGGAGCCGCCTGCTGTGAGGCTGTCAATGGCCGCCATGATGCGGGTTTTTTCACTGGCCGGGACGCCATCCAGCACCACCTCATCCCGGGAGGCATAGGTGACAATGGAGATGGTATCCGTGGGGGCCAGCTCTTCCAGCAGTATCAGGAAGGCGCGCTTTACCAGGGGCAGTTTGTCAGGCGCGTCCATGGAGCCTGACACATCAATCAGGAACACCAGGTTCTGGCCAGGACGCTTTTCCTTGGGGATTTCCGCCGCTTGTAGCCCGATGAGGAGCAGCCAGGAGTCCTTATTCCAGGGGGTTTTGGCCAGCTCCATGGTGACGCCAAAGGGCTCATCGCCCAGAGGCTGCTTGTAGTCATAGCGGAAGTAGTTGAGCATTTCCTCAATGCGCACGCTGTCAACCGGCACCTGTTCCCCCGCCAGGATTTTGGCCCGCAGCTGGGTGTAGGAGGCGGTGTCCACATCCGCCGCGAAGGTGGACAGGGGGGAAGTGAGCGTGGAGAGAAAACGATTCTCCTGGAAGAAATTGTACTCATTGGTGTTGAAGGGTTCTGGGAATGGCATGCTGGGGGCGTAGTTACCCATGGGCAGGGCTTGCCGGCTCGTGCTCATCGCTGTGTCATAGGCTATTTCAACAGGGGGAGAGAAGGGCTGCGCCTCCTTGGAAAAAAGCAGGTCAAAGGTCATTCTGTCCAGCATCCCGCTGGCCAACAGCCCGTGCTGGCTTTGGAAGAATGCCAGGGCCTGGGTGGTGTCCGGGCCAAAGCGGCCATCCGCCTTGCCTGAGAAAAAGCCCAGCGCCTTCAGGCGCTGCTGTATGGCCTTCACCTCGTCCCCGCTGTCCCCCTCCCGAAGCTCCTTGTTAAAGGATGTGGGCAAAGAAGCGTTGGCGGCGCAGGCTGTCAGGCTGAGCAGCATGAATAGGGCCAGGATGATGGCGCCCCATCTTTTTGTGGTGTTCATCATGAGAAATCCCTCCTTTTGCCTATGTGACGCAGGAGGGATGGAAAAAGTTCCCGGTTTTTTATTTTTCAAACAGCTGCAAAACCTCTTCCTGGCTGAGGCGCTGGGGCATGGTTTCGCCGGGGGTGATGAGCCGGTCAAAGAGACGGCGTTTTCTGACGCCCATGGCCACCACCGCCTCCTCGATGGAGTCCGGGGTGAGAAGGTGGATGATCTGCACATCCCGCTCCTGGCCCAGGCGGTGGGCCCGGTCATTGGCTTGTTCTTCAGCGGTGGGGTTCCACCAGGGATCCAGGTGGATGACCGTGTCGGCGCCTGTCAGGTTAAGCCCGGTGCCGCCCGCCTTCAGCGAGACCAGGAACACCGGGGCCGCCCCCTGGTTAAACTGTTCAGCCAGTTCCAGCCGCTCGGCAGCCGGGGTTTCCCCATCCAGGTAGAGGCTGGGGATGCCCGCCTTGTGCAGTTTGGGCCGCACGATTTTGAGCAGCGAGGTGAACTGGGAGAAGATCAGCACCCGGTGGCCGTTGGCCAGGGTTTCGGGCAGCACTTCCATTAGCAGATCGAGCTTGGCTGAATCCCCCCGGTACTCAGCCAGGGCCAGCTTCGGGTGGCAGCAGATTTGCCTGAGGAGCGTGATGGCGGCCAGCACCTCAATGCGGCTGCCGGTGA
>CAZSSU010000220.1:0-2586 GCA_964609415.1 uncultured Christensenella sp.
GCCCTCATCAGCGCCCAGCAGTACTATGCCCCCAACTTCAAGCACCTGGACGCCAGCGTGTTTTTCAAGGTGGCGGAAACGGGCTACTTCTTCCCCACCAGCCAGAAGGTGGCCGAGTGGCTGCCTGTGGTGATGGATGTGTCCAGCCAGATTCTTTCCGGCGCCATGACCCCCGAGGCAGGCTGCCAGATGATTCAGGAGCAGATGCAGCCCATTCTGGATTCCGAGCAATAAGTTTAAATGAATGGGGGAAGGGGCTTTACTGGCCTCTTCCCCTGCCTTTTGTGACAGTGAATTTTTCTCTTAACCCTATGACATGCAGGTAAGCGTATGAATATCAAATCTGGAAACCGGCTCAGGCGGGGGGAGGCAGTGGCGGGCTACGCCATGATAGCCCCGCTGTTTATTGGGCTGGCTGTTTTTTATATCTTTGCTTTTGGGCAAAATATCTATGACAGCCTCACCAATAAAAGCAGCTTTGGCGTGCCGGATTTTGTGGGCATTGCCAATTATATCAAGCTGTTCAAAACGCCCTACTTTTATCAGGCGCTGCAGAACACCC
This sequence comes from uncultured Christensenella sp., assembly GCA_964609415.1. GTDB lineage: Bacteria > Bacillota > Clostridia > Christensenellales > Aristaeellaceae > UBA6115. The sequence continues at coordinate 563 of CAZSSU010000220.1, forward strand.
TTCTTTATGTGGTGATTTGCGTGCCGCTGGTGGTGGTGTTTTCTGTGTTGGCGGCGGTTCTTTTAAACACCGGGGTGCGGGGTACGGGCCTCTACCGTACGCTGGCTTTTTTGCCAGCGGTGACCTTGCCGGCCGCCATCGCCCTCATGTGGAAGTGGCTGCTCAACTATGAGTTTGGCCTGATCAACGCGGGTCTTAATGCCCTGGGGATTGGCTCTGTCGCCTGGTTGTCAGACCCCAAGGTGGCGCTGTATGCGGTGTCCCTGGTGTTTGTGTGGAGCAGCGTGTCCTACCAGGTCATCGTGCTGCTGGCGGGCCTTCAGGGCATCTCCCGCAGCTATTATGAAGCCGCCAGGATTGATGGGGCCAGCAGCCTCAAACAGTTCCGCTACATCACCCTCCCGCTGCTTTCGCCCTCCATCTTCTTTGTGATGGTGACCTCCATCATCAATGTCTTCCAGATTTTTGACATCATCTACCTAATCATTCCGCAGTATTCAAGCGGCACCGCAGCCTCCCGTTCCCTGGCCACCTACTTTTTTGAAGAGGCCTTTATCAAGTTTCAAAAAGGCTATGGGGCGGCCATTGCGGTGGCGCTGTTTGTGCTGATTATGATCGTCACCCTGCTTCAGATGTGGCTGCAGAAAAGGTGGGTGCATTATGACGAGTAGAGCGAAAAAAGCGAAGGGCAGCACCTGGCCCATCCACCTGGCGCTGATTGTGATGTCTTTTGTGACGCTGGCGCCTTTTGTGTGGATGCTGCTCACCTCGTTTAAAACCTTTGAGGAAAGCGTGCGCATGCCGCCTGCTATTTTGCCCCAGGCCTGGCAGCTGGAGAACTACCGCATTGTGCTGGGCAAGTTCCCCTTCCATATGTTTTACTGGAACACCTTTGCCATGATGGGGATGACCGTGCTGGGCCAGCTGATTATCTGCTCCATGGCAGCTTATGCCTTTGCAAGGCTTAATTTCCCGGCCAAGGAGTTTCTGTTCACCCTGTGCCTGGCGCTGCTGATGGTGCCTGGACAGATTTTCCTGGTGCCCCACTATGACATCATGGTGCGCCTGAAACTGGGGGATACCATCACCGCCCTGTGGCTGCCCAAGGTGTTTAGCGCTTTTGGCACCTTTATGCTGCGCCAGTTTTTCCAGGGTCTGCCCAAATCCCTAGATGAGGCGGCGATGATAGACGGCAGCGGCTATTTCGGCATCTACGCGAAGATTCTGCTGCCGCTGGTGAAACCGGCGCTGATATCCCTGGCCATCCTCACGGCGCTGTCTGCCTTCAAAGACCTGATGTGGCCATTGATTGTGAACAACGCCATGGACAAAATGACCTTGTCAGCCGGCCTTGCCATGCTGATTGGTGAGCACACCACCATATACCCCCAGGTGATGGCAGGCAGCGCATTGGCGGTGTGGCCCATGATTCTGCTGTTTTTGATGTTCCAGAAGCATTTCATTGAGGGCATTGCCCTGACCGGCATCAAGTGATTTTAAGGAGCGTGTATGGTTGATCTGCTGGCTGTTTGCGCCCACCCGGATGATTTGGAGGTGTGCGCTGGCGGCATCTTTCTCAAAGCCAAACAGGAAGGGCTGAAAACAGGCCTTATCATCCTGACCGATGGGGCAGCCAGTGGCTATGCCCAGGCGGATGCCAGAAGGCTTGAAGCAGCTGAAGGCGCAAAACGCCTGGGGCTGGACTATTTTGTTCAGTTGGATTTCCCGGACGCGGCGCTGGCATTCACCCAGGAGGCTGTGCAGGCGCTGATTCCTCACTTGCGCAAGGCAGCGCCCCGTTTGATTTTCACCCTGCTCCAGGCGGATTACCATCCGGACCATGTGGCGGCCAGCAAAATCACCGAGGCGGCAGCCTTTGCGGCACAGCTGAAACAGCATGCCCAAGGTGATGAGGACTGGCATTACGACGCGATTGTCTATTTCAGCGCGGATATGCGCACCAACCCCAAACGGCCTCAGCTCTTGTTTGATATCAGCGATGTCATCGAGGAAAAACGGCTGGC
>CAZSSU010000221.1:0-2572 GCA_964609415.1 uncultured Christensenella sp.
ACACATCAAAGGCCATGATGATGTCAGCCCCCAGCTTTTCCTGGATGTCCACCGCCACCTCGGGCGACATGAACAGCTCAGACCCGTCCAGGTGGTTCCTGAACCGCACCCCCTCCTCGGTGATCTTGCGCAGGCCCGCCAGGGAAAACACCTGAAAGCCGCCCGAATCCGTCAGGATGGGCCGGTCCCAGGCCATGAAGCCATGAAGCCCCCCGGCCTTGGCAATTAGCTCAGCGCCGGGCCGCAGGTTCAGGTGATAGGTGTTGGCCAGCACAATCTGGGCGCCAATTTCCTTCATTTCCCGGCTGGTCATGGCCTTCACCACGGCCTGGGTGCCCACCGGCATATACACCGGGGTCTTCACCTGGCCATGGGGGGTGTGCAGGATGCCCGCCCGGGCGCCTGACTGGGCGCACTGGTGCACCAGCTCGTAATGTACTGCTGCCATCTGTTGCCTCATCAGTAGGGGGAGATGTCCGGCCAGATCCGGGACAGGCCATCCAGCTCCCGCTGGTAATCCTTGAAAAAGCCGCTCACCGGGAAGCCCTTGGGGGCTGCCTCCGGCGGGCAGATAAACACCATGGCCTTGCCGGTGATGGGATGGTTAAAGGACAGGCGCATGCCCCACAGCGCAATCAGTTCACCCCGTTCGCCCTTGCCATAGCGGGCGTCCCCCAGCAGGGGGTGGCCAAAATTGGCCATCTGGGCCCTGATCTGGTGGGCGCGCCCGGTTTCCAGCTTCACCGCCACCAGGCTTTTTTCTGCCGTGTGGCTGATGGTTTGCCCGTGGAGGATGGCCTCCTTGCCCTGCAGCTTCAAATACTGGGGCAACACCGTCACGGTGTTGGTGTCCTGGTCTTTTTTCAGGTAGTCCTTCAGGGTGAAGCGGTCCGGGGTCTGCCCCTCACACACCAGCACATATTCCCGGTGGATGTCGCCCTTTCTAAGCTGCTCGCTCAGGCGCGACGCGGCTTTTGAGGTGCGGGCAAAGACCAGCAGGCCGCCCACGGGCCGGTCCATGCGGTGCACCATGCCCAGGTATACATCGCCGGGCTTCTCGTACTTTTCCTTCACATAGGCCTTCAAGAGGCTCAGCAGGTCCTCGTCCCCGGTTTTGTCGCCCTGGGTTAAGAGCATGGGGCGCTTAAGCGCCACCAGCAGGTGGTTATCTTCAAACAAAATGGGCGGATGCGCGTTTTGTTCCACGGTGTTCTCCTTTGTTGTCATGGCTGCCAGCGTCCGCTGGCCCCGGCCGGCAGAAAACCGCCGGAGGAAACGGGCAGGCACAGCTCCTGGGCGTCAATCTGGCCCCGGTGGTGCTTGGCCACCGTCTGCCTGAGGATGTTCCCCAGCACCGTGGGCTGAAAGCCCGTGGTGTAGCCGTTGATGAGGAAAAAGAGGGGCTGGTCGCTTAACAGCTGGGCACACAAATCAACCAGCGGGTACAGGGCGTCCTCCAGCTTCCACACCTCGCCCCCCGGGCCCCGGCCATAGCTGGGCGGATCCATCAGGATGCCATCATAGTGTTTGCCCCGGCGCAGCTCCCGCTGCACAAAGGCCTTGGCGTCCTCGGTGATAAAGCGGCACTGGTTTTCCGGGGCCCCGCTCAGCTCCCGGTTTTCCTTGGCCCAGCGCACCATGCCTTTGGCGGCATCCACATGGGTCACATGGGCGCCTGCCATCATGCAGGCCAGGGTGGCGCCGCCGGTGTAGGCGAAGAGGTTTAGCACGCTGGCCCCGGAGCGGCCCTTGAGCCGCTCCCGCATCCAGTCCCAGTTGGCCGCCTGCTCGGGGAAAAGCCCGGTATGCTTAAAACCCGTGGGCCGCACATAAAAGCGCATGTCCCGGTAGCCAATCTCCCAGCGCTCAGGCAGCGTCCTGGCAAACTGCCAGCTGCCGCCGCCCTCACTGCTCCGGGTGTAGGTGCCCTCCGCCTGTTTCCAAATCCCCGGCTGGTTTTTCGGCCAGATCACCTGGGGGTCCGGGCGCGCCAGCATCACCTGGCCCCAGCGCTCCAGTTTCATGCCCTCGCCCGTGTCCAGCACCTCATAGTCCAGCCAGCCATCGCTTATAAACATCCTGCCTCCCGGCGCAAACTCGCCTCATACAGGGCGGTTCGCACCGCCCGTTCCCAGCCCGCCCGCAGCTTCCCGCGGCTGCCTTCATCCATCCGGGGCATAAAGGCTTTATCCAGTTGCCACTGGGCCGCCGCCTGGCGTGGGCTGTCAAACACGCCCAGGCCCAGCCCCGCCAGCAGTGCCGCCCCCAGGGCGGTGGTCTCCCTGACCGCAGGACGCAGCACCTGAATGTCCCCGATGTCCGCCTGGAACTGCATCAGAAAATCGTTGGCGGTGGCCCCGCCATCCACCTTCAGGGCCTGGGGCTTATGGCCCAGGGAGTGGGCCATCATCTGCAACAGATCCTCCGACTGGTAGGCAATCGCCTCCAGCGCCGCCCGGGCGATGTGGGCGCGGTTCGCCCCCCGGCTCAGCCCCACCAGGGTGCCCCGGGCGTACATCTCCCAGTGGGGCGCGCCCAGGCCCGTGAAGGCAGGCACCAGGTAAACCCCCTG
>CAZSSU010000222.1:0-2557 GCA_964609415.1 uncultured Christensenella sp.
CGCCCCCGGCCGCGATTTTGATCAAAAAGGCGCTGGGGATTGAGAAGGGCAGCGACAAGCCCAACAAAACCAAGGTGGCCAAGCTCACCCAGGAGCAGGTGCGCGAAATTGCCACCACCAAGATGCCTGACCTGAACGCGGCGAGCATTGAGTCAGCCATGAACATGGTCAAGGGCACTGCCCGCAGCATGGGCGTTACGGTCGAGGAATAAGGAGATTGTGGGAGGACTTTGCGCCGCTATGACCACAAGGAGGTACTGAATTATGAAACATGGCAAGAAATACCTGGAATCCAAAAAGCTTATTGAAGATAACAAGCTATATGACCCGGCCGAGGCCATTGCCCTGGTGAAACAGACTGGCAAAGCCAAGTTTGACGAGACGGTTGAACTGTCCATCCGTCTGGGCGTTGACCCCCGTCACGCGGACCAACAGGTGCGCGGCGCTGTGGTGCTACCCCACGGCACGGGCAAGAATGTGCGCGTTCTGGTGTTTGCCAAGGCCGACAAGGCTGAGGAAGCCCGGGCCGCTGGCGCCGACTATGTGGGCGACAATGACCTGGTTGACAAGATCAAGAACGAGAACTGGTTTGAGTTTGACGTGTGCGTGGCCACCCCTGACATGATGGGCGTGGTGGGTAAGATTGGTCGCGTCCTGGGCCCCAAGGGCCTGATGCCCAACCCCAAGTCCGGCACCGTCACCATGGATGTGGCCAAGGCCATCAGCGATATCAAGAGTGGTAAGGTGGAGTACCGGATCGACAAGACCGCCATCGCCCACTGCCCCATCGGCAAGGTGTCCTTTGATGAAGAAAAGCTGGTGGAAAACCTGAACGCGCTGATGTTCGCCGTGATCAAGGCGAAGCCCTCAGCATCAAAGGGTGTCTACCTGCGCTCACTTTATCTGAGCACCACCATGGGCCCCTCCATCAGGCTGAACCCGCTGAAGTTCTGATAGATCCCAGGCAACAAGAAATCCCATGCCCAACAAGAGCGTGGGATTTTTTGATGCTTAAAAATGGACACAAAACGGGGGAGTGGCTAATGCCGCTCCCCCGCATAGGTTTTAGTTGGATAAGGCGATTAAGCCTCTTGATTAAGCCTCTTCCTTGGGCTCCTCAGCCGCTTCTTCAATGGCAGCAGCCTGCTCAGCAGCTTCCTGCTCCTTAGCCATCAGCTCTTCACGGGCTTTGCGCATGGCAAGCTCAAGAGAAGTTTCGGGGCGATCCTCGGGCTGGGACTGAACCACAGGAGCATCCTGTACGGGCGCCTGGTAGGCACTCTCCAGCTCATGGGCCACGGCGGCTTCGCCTTCACCGGGGATATCGGTGTGGTAGTTCATGACGTTATCTTCCATCGCCTCGCGGATGGACAGGCTGATGCGCTTGGCCACGGGGTCAACCGCCAGCACTTTCACACGCACATCCTGGCCGGGGCTGAGGACATCCTCCACCTTTTCAATGCGGGTGGGGGCAACCTGGGAGATATGCACCAGGCCGTCAACGCCGGGCTCCAGCTCCACAAAGGCGCCGAAGTCGCGGATGCGGACCACTTTGCGCTCAAGGATCGTGCCTGCGGGGTATTTCTCCTCCACATTATCCCAGGGGCGGGGCTGCAGCTGTTTGTAGCCAAGGGCGATGCGATCACGCTCGGGATCCAGGGAGAGGATTTTGACTTCGACTTCCTGGTTGGCCTTGAGCACCTGGCTGGGCACGATGTTGCGGCTCCAGCTGAGATCGGACACATGGATGAGGCCATCCACGCCGCCCAGATCAACGAAAGCGCCGAAGTTGGTGAAGCGACGGACAACGCCCTTCACGATGGCACCTTCTTCAAGGTTACCCCAGACTTCGTCCCTGCGGGCAGCATTTTCGATGGCCATGGCTTCCTTGCGGCTAGCCACAACGCGCTTTTTGCTGTCATCTATTTCGATGATCTTGAGCTTCATATCCTGGCCGATGAACTGGGAAATCTTGTCCACATAGCGCTGGGCCAGGTGGGAGGCGGGGATGAAGGCGCGCACGCCCTGGATGTCAGCCAGCAGGCCGCCCTTAACGGCTTCCTTGCCAAGGCCATCCACCAGCTCGCCTGCTTCATACTTGCCTTTGATCTCTTCCCAGACTTTGCGGTTGACGATATTGCGCTGAGAAAGGATGACGTTGCCTTCGCCGTCGTTGACTTTGACGACCTCAACTTCAATCTCGTCGCCCAGCTCTACGTCCTTGTCCACCAGCTCGTCACGCTTGATGAGGCCATCGGATTTGTAGCCGATGTTGACGCATACTTCGTCATCTGTCAGCTGCACCACTTTGCCCACAATGGTCTGTCCCTGGCGGATGCGGGTCATGCTGTCCGCGGCCTGTTCCATCAGGCTCATCTCCTTGGGGACGGCCGGTTCGGCAGCCTCTTCAGCCACAGGCGCCTCAGCGGGTGCTTCTGGCTCGGCGGGGCTTTCCACCGGGGTGGCTTCAGGGGCGGCTTCTACAGCTGCTTCAGCCTGGGGCACGGTGCCCTCTTCCACGGGCTCCTGGGGGACGGTTTCCACCTGCGTGTCAGGC
>CAZSSU010000223.1:0-2528 GCA_964609415.1 uncultured Christensenella sp.
TGCTTCGGGTTCTCACAAATGACCATCACATGGCCTTTGCGCTTGATGATCTTGCACTTTTCGCAGATCGTCTTCACAGAAGGACGGACTTTCATAATGGGGCTACCTCCTCGTCGAGATTAATTCTTGCTGCGCCAGGTAATCCGGCCGCGGGTGAGATCGTAAGGGGAAAGCTCGATGGTGACCCGGTCCCCGGGATAAATGCGGATGAAGTTCATGCGCATCTTGCCGGAGATGTGCGCCATGATTTTATGCCCGTTGGGAAGTTCCACGGAAAACATGGCGTTGGGCAGCGCTTCGACTACTCTGCCTTCGATTTCAATAACATCGCTTTTGGACAAACTTGCCTCCTTTAGGCTGGGTCTTTAGGGGAATGGGGCATATGGTCAAGGGCAGTTCTCAGGTCATGGTCGGTCAGCTTGCCTGTCAGGCTTTTGTCGATCAATGCCGGGAATTCCTGCCCGGTAGCCATGAGATGCTTGCGCCTTTTCCGCTTAGGATGTGCCAACAGGCGGCTTCGCCCATCGGCTACCAATACAAAATCGGCGTCCACCTCGCATAATACCACATAAACCCTGTTCTTGTCACGCCCCATGCGTGAAATAACCACCAATCCCGGTTTTATCTCCGCTTTCATCCTGTTCCTCCCTGGTTTATTCCCAGCGGAAGCCAGGCAGGGTGAAGATTTCAGGGAGGCCGGCGTCGTTGATGGCGATGGTGTGCTCATAATGGGCACAGGGAGAACCGTCCAGGGTTTTAATGGTCCAGCCGTCATCCATCTGGCGCACATGCCAGCCGCCCAGGGAGATCATGGGCTCCACAGCAATCGTCATCCCAGACCTGAGCCTGGGGCCGGTGCCGGGTTCGCCGAAGTTGGGAACCGAGGGATCCTCATGCATGTTGCGGCCGATGCCATGGCCGGTTAAATCCCGGATGACACCAAAGCCGCGGCTTTCCGCCAGTTTCTGAACCGCATAGCCAATGTCTCCGATGCGGTTGCCGGCGATTGCTGCCCTGGCCCCCTCAAAGAAGCATTGTTTGGTCACGTCGATCAGACGCTTGAGGCTCTCAGAGATGTCACCCACCGGCACGGTGATGGCACTGTCCGCCTGCCAGCCATCCAGGATCAGCCCGCAGTCGATGCTGAGGATGCTGCCCTCTTTCAGGATGGTTCCCTCAGAGGGAATGCCATGTACCACCTCGTCATCCACAGAAGCGCAGATGCTGGCCGGGAAACCCCGGTAGCCCAGGAAAGAGGGGGTGGCCTGGTTACGGCGGATAATCTCCTCCGCGTAGGCGTCAATGGCAGCGGTGCTTTCACCCGGACGCACAACCTCCTGAAGCTTTTGCATGACCTCGTACAGGAGGCTGCCCGCCCGGCGCATCTTCTCCAGCTGCGCTGGGTTTTTAATAGAAATCATTCCGTTAAACCCAGGGCTTCCATGATGAGCGCGTGGTTGTCTTCCAGCTTGCCTTCCACCACCACGTCTTTGAGCAGGCCTTTCTCCCGGTAAAAACCGATGAGGGGTTCCGTCTGACGCTGATACACATTCAGGCGGTTGGCGATGGTTTCGGGTTGATCATCATCCCGGTGGATGAGGGTCCCCCCGCAGGACTGGCAGGTGGTTTGTCCGGGTTTGAGCCGCCTGGTGTGGTAGGTGCTGCCGCAGTCCTTGCACACCCGGCGGCCAGTCAGGTGGCCCATGATGACCTCTTCTCTCGCGATGAGGTTCACCACAGCGTCCAGCTGGGCGAAGTCGATGAGGGCTTCCGCCTGGGCCACGGTGCGGGGAAAACCATCCAGAATGTAACCATGGTCACAATCCTGGGCCTGGAGGCGTTCACGGACCATGCCGATCACCACCTCATCAGGCACCAAATCCCCGGCGTCAATAAACTTCTTGGCTTCAAGGCCCAGGGCTGTGCCGCGTTTGATGTTCTGGCGCAGCATGTCTCCGGTGGAAATCTGGGGGATGCCCATATCCTGGGTAAACATCTTGGCGTGGGTACCTTTGCCCACACCGGGAGGGCCTAAAAGAATAATGTTCACTGTGTCTCCTTCAAAGGGCGACTGAAGATAAATCTTACAGGAAGCCCTTGTAGTTGCGCATGACCAGCTGCGCTTCCACCTGGCGCACCGTCTCCAGCGACACGGAAACCGCAATCAGCATGGAGGAAGCCGCAAAGGGAATCTGAACTTTTTGCCAAACGGACAGCAGCGTGGGAAGCGTGGCCAGAGCCGCCAGGAAGAAAGCCGCAAACAGCGTCAGGCGCTTGGAAATCCGGGCCAGGAAGGCCACGGTGTTCTGCCCCGAGCGGATGCCCGGAATGTTGCCGCCCTGCTGCTGGATGTTCTTAGCGATGTCCTGGGGGTTGAAGGAAATGGAAGCGTAGAAGTAGGTAAAGGCCAGAATCAGGAGGGCCGTCACCAGCAGGTTCAGAGGCGCAGACTGGTGCATATAGGTGTCCCACCACTTATAAGCGCCGGAGTTGGTCCCGAACATGGCGATGATGGTGCCCGGGAAGGC
>CAZSSU010000224.1:0-2517 GCA_964609415.1 uncultured Christensenella sp.
GGTGATGTCAATGCGGATGCCTTTGTTGAGGAAAGCCATCTCCCGCATGCGCACGCTGAGGGTGTCCATGCGGAAATCGCTCCCCGCGTCGAAAATGGCGCTGTGGTCCGCCTCCTCCTGTTTGATGTCAGGCCAGAAGCGGATGGTGGTGCCGGTGCGTTCTGTTTCCCCCACCACGCGCAGATCATAATCGATCTTGCCCCGGGTGTAGCTTTGCTCATAGATTTTGCCATGCTGATGCACGGTCACCGTCAGGCTTTTTGACAGCGCGTTCACCACCGAGGCGCCCACGCCGTGGAGGCCGCCTGATACCTTGTAGCCGCCCCCGCCAAACTTACCACCCGCGTGCAGCACCGTCAGGCATACTTCCACCGCCGGGCGGCCCAGCTTGGGGTGGATGCCCACGGGAAAGCCGCGGCCATTGTCCTCCACGCTCACCGAGCCATCCGTATGCAGCTTTACCTGGATATGGTCACAGTAGCCGGCCAGCGCCTCGTCAATGGCGTTGTCCACAATTTCATAGACCAGATGGTGGAGGCCATTGGGATCGGTGGAACCGATGTACATGCCGGGGCGTTTGCGCACCGCCTCCAGCCCCTCCAGCACCTGGATGTTTTTCTCGTCATAGGCCGTGTCCACATGGGTGGTCATGGCTGAAATGTCCTGATAATTGTCCTGGGTCATACCTTACCTCACATACATAATTGGCACACAGGCGAAAAGCGCGATTTTGCGCTTTTTCCATCGTTTTTATTATAGCATATTTTGGTAGAAATTAAAAGGGGAAACGCCTGTTCAACGCATCGATAAAGCCTTTATTTCACATGGGTTTACAGCGGCACAGCGCTTTTGTATAATATGGTCATCTCTTATCCGTGAATGTGACCCGTATGGAGGCCCCTCATGTCCATCAAAGCCCTGATAGCCGATGACCAGCCCCAGATCGCCGAAGTGCTGAAGCTCTACTGCGAAAAGGAGGGCTGCGAAACCCGTGTGGCCCAAAACGGCGAGGAGGCGCTGAAGCTGTTTTCTTCCTTTAAACCCGATGTGGTGCTGCTGGATGTGATGATGCCCCGGGTGGATGGCTTTGAGGTGTGCCGGCAAATCCGCGCCCAGGGGGACACCCCGGTCATCATGATCACCGCCCGGGGGGAGGACTTTGAGAAGATCATGGGGCTGGATATCGGCGCTGACGACTATATTGTCAAGCCCTTTTCCCCCGAGGAGGTCATGGCCCGGGTGCGGGCGGTGCTCAGGCGGCTCAACCGGGAGGAAGCAGGCCCCAGCGCCCTGCGCCTGGATAGCCTCACAGTCAACCTCGGCCTCTATGAAGCCAGCATTGAGGGCAAACCCCTCACCCTCACCAAAAAGGAAATGGAGCTGCTTTATACCTTTGCCCGGAACCCCGGGCGGGTCTTTTCCAGGGAGAAGCTCCTCAGCGACCTCTGGGGCTACGACTACCTGGGCGACGCCCGGACCGTGGACAGCCACGTGAAGCGCCTGCGGGCAAAAATCGATGCCATCCCCCACCCAGGCTGGGCCATTGCCACGGTATGGGGCGTGGGCTATAAGCTGGAAGTGAACCATGAACGTTAAATCCATCGCCGGCAGGCTGGCCCTGGCCCTGGCCCTCGCGCTAAGCGTATTGGCCCTGGCGGTGGGCTTTAGTTTCTCCGCCCTTTTCCGGGACTATTCCAGGCAGGAGGCCAAAAGCCGTCTGGAGAACCAGGCCAGGGTCATCCTCTCCCTCACCGATACTGGCATGCAGGAGAGCATGGGCCGTGGCCAGGGCCGGGGGCAGCCCCAGATGCGGGGCAGCGCCAACTACCGCCGCTACCTCCAGGCGCTGAACACCCAGGCCGATATTGATGCCTGGGTGGCGGACAAGGACGGCCACCTCACCACCGGTTACCAGCAGGCAGCCACCCACTTGCCAGAGGAGATGCGCCCGCTGCATGAGGCAGCCTTGGCGGGGGAAACCCGCTTTTTGGAGGGCCTCTCAGAGCAGGGCATCCCCACCCTCACCCTGGGGGTGCCCATCCAGGGCATAAACGGCATCGAGGGCGCCCTGCTGCTGCACACGCCGCTGGCAGCGCTGCGCCAGGCGGAAGCGGACGGGCTTAGAACACTTGCCATCAGCGTGCTGATTGGGCTTGCGCTGGCAATCATCGCCTCCTTGTTCCTGGTGCGGCGCTTTTCCAGGCCGCTGGAGCGTGTGCGGGCCACCGCCCTGGCGCTGGCCGAAGGGGACTACAGCGCCAGAAGCCAGGTTGTACAGCAGGATGAGGTGGGTGAGCTGGCCCGGGCGGTGGATGCCCTCTCCCTGCGCCTGGATGAGGCCCGGCAGGAGCGGCAAGACGCCGAAGGCCTGCGCCAGGAGTTCATGGCCAATGTTTCCCATGAGCTGAAGACCCCGGTGGCAGTGCTGCGGGCCATGCTTGAAACCTTAAAAGATGGCCTGGTCACAGACCCAGGCCAGGTGCAGGGCTATTACCAAACCATGCTTCAGGAAACCGG
>CAZSSU010000225.1:0-2481 GCA_964609415.1 uncultured Christensenella sp.
TTCGCCATCTTAATCCTTCCCTTCCTTCTTGGTGGGCGCAAACAGGTACACGCCCAGGTCTTCGTAGTATTTTCGGCCCATGTTGATACCTTCGATTTCCATGAGCACCACGTCAATGGTGAACAGGGCCTTGTTACCGTCAATCAAGTGGCCCACATAGCCCTTGCCCTCGTTATCGCCCAGGGACACGTGCACATGCAGCAGCACCTCGTCATCCGCCCCGTGGCTGATGAAGCCGGTGGCGCCATACAGCTCGATGGGGCCGGTGAGCACAGTGGGGTCCCCATAGCCATAGGGGAATTTTTTGCCGGGGATTTCCACCGGCGCAAAGAAGCGGGCGCCGTCCAGGCTGCCCATGCAGCTGAGAATCACGCCGTTTTTGATGTTGTGGTCTTCACAGACCTTTTGGAGCGTCTCCAGAAAAGGCTCGCCCGTCTCAATGCGGAAGGCGTGTACCTTGCCAACGCTGCCTGTTACGACTGGTTCCATATTGTCCTCCTTCAGGGTGTCATTTCAGGGATCAGTAGCATCTTACCCGGTGCGCCGCCCCGGATGGCCGCGAAGGCCGCCTCATAATCCTCAAGGGCGTATTTTCCGCCAATGATGGGATCCATGGAGAAGCGCGGGTCCTGGAGGATGCGGATGCAATCCTCCCAGGTTTCATACATCAGGCGACCGGCAACGCCGGTAACCGTGATTTCTTTGTAAATGAGGTCTTCCGTTAGGTTGATGGGGATTTCACCATCCGGCAATCCCACCAAAACCAGCATGCCCCCCTTGCGCACGGTGCGCAGGGCGCTCACAATCGCCCGCCCGGAGCCGGTAAAGTCAATGGCCGCATCAGCGCCCAGGCCTTCTGTTTCGGCCTTCACCCGGGCCACCACGTCTTCATTCTTGGCGTTGAGGGCGATCTCTGCCCCCATCTGCCTGGCGATGTCCAGTTTCTCCTCAAAAATATCTGAGGCAATCACCCGCTTGGCCCCGTGCACCACACAGGCGCCAATGGCCATCAGCCCAATGGGGCCGCAGCCGTTGATGAACACGGTTTTGCCCTTCACCTGGCCCAGCTCCACCCCGTGGACGCCAGCGCCCATGGGCTCAAGCATGGCGCCCATCTCACTCGTAATGTCATCCGGCAACTTCACGCACACATCCGCGCGCACCTTGGAATACTCGGCAAAGGCACCCTGAATGGTCACGCCATAGATGTCCTGATGGGGGCAGATGTGGGGCATGCCCATGTCGCACAGCTGGCAGTTATAGCAGGCCACGTGGGTTTCAACGGCCACCCGGTCGCCCACCTTCAGGTTTTTCACCTGGCTGCCCACCTCCACCACCTCGCCTGCCACCTCGTGGCCGATGATCACCGGGGGCTTGATGCGGGTGCGAGCCCACTCGTTCCACTCGTCAATGTGAATGTCTGTGCCGCAGACCGCGGCCGCCTTCACCTTGAACAGCACTTCGTCGTCCTTGATTTGGGGATAAGGTAAATCCGTCCGGAAGGCAAGCCCCGGGCCTGCCTGTTCCTTCACGATGCCGCGCATCTGTTTTTCAGCCATCATGGCCTCCTTCTTTGGGTTTAGCACAAGCCCTCAGGGCTTGGAAATATCAACGTTCATCCGGGCTTCGTAGCCCTTGATCATAGCGGCCTGGTCCAAATTCTGATCCCCCTGGGCGCAGAGCGCTTCCATGTGCTCCCACACCAGCTGGCTCAGCGGGATATCCACCCCCAGGGATGCCGCCGTGTGCCTGGCGTTGTCCAAATCCTTCAGGTGGACGGCCAGGCGGGCCCTGGGTTCAAAGTCGTGGGAAAGCATCAGGGGGGCCTTGGCTTCCATCACGGGGCTGCCGGCAAAGCCGTGCCGGATGGCCTCAAACACCTTGTGGGGCTCAAGCCCCGCCTTTTTGGCCAGGGCCAGGCCTTCCGCCAGGGCGTCCAGGTGGATGCCCACCAGCATGTTGTTGATGATCTTGGTCAAGTCGCCCGCCCCTGAGGGGCCCAGGTGAGTCACCGTTTCCCCCACGCGCTTAAGATAAGGGGAGACCAGGGCATAAGCCGCGTCGCTGCCCCCGCACATCACGGTCAGGCTGCCGGCTTCAGCGCCCCAGTTGCCGCCAGACACAGGCGCGTCCACCACCATGATGTCAAGGCTTCTGCCCCGTTTTTCAGCCGCCTGCACAATGCCTGGCGCTGTGGAGGAAAAATCCACCACACAGCTGCCTGGCTTCATCAGGCTGAGGGCTTCATCCAGGGCGCTTTCCACCAGGGCGTTGGTGGGCAGGCACAAAAAGAGAATATCGGCCCCGCGCATCACATCCGCCCCTGAGGCAAGGGCCTGGGCGCCATCAGGCACCAGGCTGTCCGCCTTGCCGGGCACCACATCGTAGGCCAGCAAAGTTTCAGGGCCTTTTTTCAGGATGTTGCGGGCCATGGGCAAGCCCATGGCGCCAAGGCCGATAAATCCGAGGGTTTTGGTTCCG
>CAZSSU010000226.1:0-2444 GCA_964609415.1 uncultured Christensenella sp.
CTCTTCTCGCCGGGCGCTTTAGCACGCTAAAGTGATGACGTTGCTGACTACACGCTTTAGCAAACTAAAGTACAAGGCGAGAAGCGCTTGTTTCCCGGGCGGTAACATGCGGGTGGCGATGACAGTTGTGATAGCATCTCCCTCCTGGCGAGGGAGTAGTGGCGGCCGCCAAAGGCCGCGATGCTGCCGCTGTCTTTGGTGAGCAGGTTCATGATGAGCTTCAGCGTCGTGGTTTTCCCGGCGCCATTGGGGCCGATGAAGCCCATGATGTAGCCCTTGGGCAAGGAAAAGCTGATGTCCTTTAAGGAGAAGGTTTTGAAGTCTTTCCTGAGGTTTTTGATTTCCAGCACGTTTTCCATGGTCATTCCTCCCATAAAATGCGCAGCATCTGCGCCATGTCGTCATAGCTCATGCCCATCAGCCGGGCTTCCAGCGCCGCTTCTGACAATTTCTGCTCAATGCCAAAGAGGCGCTTTTCCCGCATGAGGGCTGTATCCTGGGTGGCCACAAAGGAGCCCTTGCCCGGGATGGTTTCAATGAAGGCCTCCGCCTCCAATTCGTCGTAGGCCCGCTTGGTGCTGACCACCGAGATGCGCAGATCCCGCGCCAAGGCCCTGATGGAGGGAAGGGCATCCCCCGGGGCCAGATCCCCCTTCATGATGGCATCCTTGATCTGGTCGATAATTTGCTCATAGATGTTCTGCCCCGAGGCATTGGACAAGACAATCCGCATCTCTGCTCCTCCCAACTGTTCATGAACTATATATACAGTTATCACACTTATTTGCCGATGTCAAGAGGGAAATGATCAAGACTTGCACATCGCTTATTGTGCTTCATGCGGCAATCGGGTATAATCCATCCAGGCGGGCAAAAATTGACCCGTTAGGGAAAAGCAGGAGGAAGACGTGCAGGAATTATCATGGTCGACCATCCGGCGCATTGCCGATAAGCAGGCGGAGGAAATCGCTCACCGGGCGCTGATGATGGAGAGAATCCAGGCGGCGGAGCCGATTGGCAGGCGCTCTTTGGCAGATGCCCTGGCGCTGCCCGAGCGGGAGGTGCGCAAGGCCGCTGATGCCTTAAAAGCGGAGGGGCTGATCACCCTCACGGCCAGCGGCATGCAATTGACCCCGGCCGGGCGGGCGCTGATGCCGGATATTCTGGCGCTGTGTCAGATTTTTTCAGGCCTTCACCAGGTGGAGGACGCGCTGAAACTGGCCCTTGGACTGCCCGATGTGACGGTGGTGCCCGGCAACTCCGATCAGGATGCCCATGTGCTAAGGAGCCTGGGGCAGGCGGTGGCCGCCGTGGTGCGCCGTTATGTGAAGGACGGGATGATTTTGGCGGTGTCCGGCGGCGGCACCATGACGGCGGCAGCAAGGGCTATGGAGCCTGTGGCCCAGGGCCTGATGGTGGTGCCTGCCCGGGGCGGCTTTGGTTCCCTGGCCGAAACCCAGGCCGACGGCGTGGCCAGTGAAATGGCCAGGCGCATGGGCGCTGGCTGCCGGCTGATGCACCTGCCTGAGGGCATGGACCAGGAAACGCTGTCCAAGGCGGCTAAATTGCCAGGCGTGGCGGAGACCCTGCGCATGATGCGCAGCGCCGACATGATCATCTTTGGCGTGGGCCGGGCTGATGAAACGGCAGAAAAGCGCGGCTTTGACGCCGACCAGGTGCGCCTGATTGAACAGAACAAGGCCGTGGGTGAAGTGCTGGGCGACTTTATCAACGTGGAAGGCCAGGTGGTCTTCCGCAGCGCCACGCTGTCTGCCGACCTGCTAGCAGACAAGCCTGACGCCACCCGCATCGTGGCGGCTGGCGGCAGCAGAAAAGCCCTGGCCATCCTGGCTGCTGTGCGCAGCCACCCGCCCCATGCGCTGGTGCTGGATGAAGGCGCTGCCCGGGGCATGCTCAAGCTAATCAAGGAGCCGCAAGGCCCCGCAAATAAACAGGAGGCATAACCATGAATAAAAAGACCATCCGTGACATTCCCCTGAAGGGCAAGCGGGCGCTGGTGCGGGTTGACTTCAACGTGCCCATGGGTGACGCAGGACAGATTACCGACGAGAACCGCATCCTGGGCGCGCTGCCCACCATCCGCTACCTGGTGGATCAGGGGGCGAAAGTGGTATTGATGAGCCATATGGGCAGGCCTAAGGGCACGGTGAACCCCAAATACTCCCTGGCTCCTGTGGCCAAGCGCCTGAGCGAATTGCTGGGGCAGCCCGTACACATGGCAAAAGACGTGATTGGGGAAGATGCAGACCGCACAGTGGCGGCGCTTAAGGAGGGCGAGGTGGCCCTGCTTGAAAACCTGCGCTACCATGCCGAGGAAGAAAAGAACAACCCCGATTTTGCCAAAAAGCTGGCTTCTTATGGGGATGTGTATGTGAACGATGCCTTTGGCACCGCCCACCGGGCCCATGCCTCCACCGAGGGCG
>CAZSSU010000227.1:0-2420 GCA_964609415.1 uncultured Christensenella sp.
GAAGCGCTTATGAACGCAGTCAACGCGTATTCCGGCTTCTATCTGGTGTCCACCACCAATCCTGACGGCTCCCCCAATGCTGCTTACTTTATTTTCGGCATGAAAGAACTCAACGGAAAATACTATGTGCAGCTGGGTCTGGCCGAGAATCAGTCCAAGCAAAACCTGCTAAGAGACAAGCAGGGTGTAGCTGTTTATGCTGCCACCCCCGGCAACGCCGAAGGGGATAAGCCTTATGCGGTGGCAGGTGCCCGCATCCTGTTCACCATCATTGAAGACGAAGCCCTCATCAAAGAACTGGCGGGTGATTCCCAGCATACCCCGCTGTTTGGCGAGGTCACAGCGGTGCTGCCCCTGGGATAACTTCTCGCAAAATCCAGAACAATGAGGGGGATTTCTTAACGGAAATCCCCCTCATTTCGTTATTTTACCGGGAATGTGAGAGCCTGTTCAAAAGCCTCGATATATCTCATGTCTTCGTCGCTGATATTGTCTTCGCGCTTGTCACCAAAGTAGTCCCATCGGGGCGAAAGGATGATTTCATTGGGGAAGCTGGCCAGGCCTGGCATAAAACCATCCACATGATAAGTCCAGCTACCATCCTTCAGCTGATGCCGGCCGCCTCCGCTTTCAAATTCCATGTCAGAAAAATCAAGGTTTTTCCGGCTGGAAGTGGGCATGATGCTGCCATAACGCTCCTGGAGGATGAGGGCGCTTTCAGCGGAAGCGTCATGAGGGATAAGGTCAATATCTATCCTGGTTGTTAGCGGGGAGAGGCTAAGGCGGTTAATCCGCACAGTGCAGTCTTCCAGCTTGATATCCTTTTGACTGGGAACCACCTCCCGCACCAAGGCGAGGCCCCGATCAGCATCCAGCATAAACTGAAGGGTGATGGTGTCTGTTTTTTTCATTAAGCCAGGATATTCAGTATACAAACCTTGAAGGGACTGCTGATCCACATTGCCAACTACCTGGCCGCCCTCGTTAACGGGGACATAGCCCTTTTCTACCCAGGCCTGCGGATCAAGCTGGTCCTGTGGAGCGATGTCAAGCCCGGATTCTTGAAGCAAGGCAATCCTTTCCAGCCGGTTTTGTTGATCTGCCTCATCCTCCCCTTCCTGAGGATAAAGGGATTCGTCTACCACCACGATGGGGCCTGTGGGACGCTGGATGGCAATCTTCACTTCAACAGGTACCTGGCCGCTCAATTTCTCCTTGGGAGCCAGCCCCACCATGCCGCCGGTCACGATTTGCCGGTCAAAACCCTCCTCTTGCAGCCCAAATAGCATGGGCAACCAATCGCCATCAAACGCGCTGAAGTTTGGCCAAACCTCCTGCCCGCTGGCGGTTACTGACCACACGGACAGCATGGCTGGATTCTGGGGGCTCATGTTTTCTGTTTCCCAGGAGATGGCCAGCTTTTCCCCGTCGTATGCGGCGCCGGTGATATGGAGGCGAATATGATCGGCTTCTGCTGTGGCGTCAATCACCTGCATGCTGTTTTTCAGGTCAGGACTGGCTTTTTCCCTGTTGCCAACCAAAAAGTCAAGCAAGCCGGTTTGGCTTAATGCCAGAGCGGTCAGGGTCAGCGCCATCAGGGCAAAGGCCAGAACGAGGCCTAATGACAGTTTTTTCTTCACTTGTTTTTCTCCTTTGATCTGGTTAAGCACACTGAGGCGGCTTTCCTCAGGGAACATCACCCCATCAAGGCGCTGTTTTAGTGCCTTACGGAAGGAATCCTCATGCATGGGAATACCACCTTTCTTTGTGTAACTTGAGGGTTTCCCGGGCCTTGTTAAGCCTGCGGTAGTAGGTAGCGCGGGAGATGCCAAGGGTTTGGCATGCGGTATCAGCGTCCATGTCCTGGTAGTAGGTCATTAGAATCACCTGCCTGAGGGGAAGCGGTAGACGCATGACTTCGGACAGCACATCGGTTTCATCCTCAGGCGTTGTGCTTGCCGCCTCAGGAATATCCTCCGGCGTTATGCGGCGGTCCACCCAGCGCAGCCAGGCGCTGCGTCTGTAATCCTTGCAGGTGTTAATGGCGATCCGGATGAGCCAGGCTTTTTTAACCAGCTCCTCCTTGTCCGCAATATCAGATAGCCTCCTGAATGCCTTTAAAAAGGCGTCCTGCACGGCGTCCTGCGCCAGGTGCAGGTCTTTTAAATAAACGAAGCATATCCGCATCAGGTCATCCCCATATGAACGCATCAAACGGTTCAACTCCATGGCCTTGTGATCTTCCACGCGCACACCTCCCTTCACTCTAATAAACGAGGGCAAAGTGATGATTGTCTCATCCCATAATACACTGAACGATGAAATTTATCTCTTGAATGGATCGTGATGGTGGAAACAGCGCCGATAATCCGGAGCTACACTTATATGCGCAACCTTTTTGCGATGTACCCCTGCCCTTG
>CAZSSU010000228.1:0-2391 GCA_964609415.1 uncultured Christensenella sp.
GGCCTCATGCTCTTTGCCACGCTGATTATCTGTGGGGGGTCGCTTTCCCTGCGCGCCCGGGAGCTGAACGCCTTTGCCATCGGTGAGAAAAACGCCCACCACATCGGCATTGATGTGCGCAGCGTCAAGCTCCAGGTGCTCATCTGCGTGTCCGCCCTCATCGGCGTGGCGGTGTCCATCGGGGGCACCATCGGCTTTGTGGGGCTGATCATCCCCCACATGGTGCGGGCCCTCACTGGCCCCAACCACCGCCGCCTCCTGCCCGCCTCTGCCTTTGCCGGTGCCGGCTTCCTGATGCTGTGTGACCTGGTGGCAAGGACCATTTTAAGCCCGGTGGAGTTGCCCATTGGCGTGGTCACCTCCCTTATCGGCGCTGCCACCTTTGTCGCCATCATCTTTAACCGCCGGGGAAGGGGGAAGGCATGATGCTCAAGGCTTCCAACATCTCCCTGCGCTATGGCGCTCATCTGGCAGTCAGCAATCTGAACCTGAGCCTGGACGAAGGCCAGTGGCTGATGGTGATTGGCCCCAATGGCGCTGGCAAGTCCTCCCTCATTTCAGCTTTATCAGGCACCAGGCCTTACACCGGCACAGTCAGCCTCCAGGGCAAGGACATCAAATCCCTCTCCCCCCGGGAGCGGGCCCGGCAGGTGGGGGTGCTCTCCCAGCGCCAGGCAGTGCACTATGCCTTCACGGTGGAGGAAGTGGTGCGCCTGGGGCGCTATGCCCACCGCAAAGGCTGGCTGGGTGGCGATGACCCTGCGGGGGAAAGTGCTGTGGCACGCGCCCTTGACTGGGCCGGCATGACGGACCTGCGCCATCGCAGCATCCTGAGCCTCTCCGGCGGCGAGCGTCAGCGGGCCTTCCTGGCCCAGGTGCTGGCCCAGGACCCTGCCATCCTGATGCTGGATGAACCGGCTGATTCCCTGGACCTGAAATACCAGCAAAAGCTCTTCGAATTAACCCAGGCCTGGGCCAGCCAGCCGGGCAAATCGGTGATCAGCGTGGTGCATGACCTGTCCATCGCCAGGCGTTATGGCAGCCATGCCCTCCTGATGCGCGAGGGCCAGTGCCTCGCCCAGGGCAGCAAAGCCGCCGTCCTCGACAGTGCCCATCTGAACGCCGCTTACGGCATGGATGTTTATGCCTGGATGCATGAGCTGGCCGCGCCCTGGATGGACAAAACGGCAAAATAAATGTATACTCAGCCAAAATGATGAGGAATGTGACACCATGAAATGCCAGTTTTGCAACTCTGAGGACAGCCGGGTGGTGGATTCCAGGCCCACGGACGATGGCACCAGCATCCGCCGCCGGCGGGAGTGTATTGCCTGCGGCAAGCGCTTCACAACCTATGAAAAGGTGGAAACCATCCACCTGCTGGTCATCAAAAAAGATCAGACCCGGGAGCTGTTTGACACGGATAAAATCAGGGCGGGCATCATCCACGCCTGCCATAAGCGGCCCGTGGCTGCCCAGGATATTGACAAAATCGTCACCAAAATTGAGCAATTCGCCTACAACAGCATGCAGCAGGAAATCACCACCAACCAGATAGGCGAGATGGTGATGGATGCGCTGCGGGAGCTGGATGAGGTGGCCTACATCCGTTTCGCCTCAGTCTACCGCCAGTTCACAGACCTGCCCACCTTCATGCATGAGATGAACCGCCTGATGAAGGACAACCAGAGCAAAAACTAAATTCCGTATATCAACAGGGCTGCCGCGGAAACGCGGCAGCCCTGTTTTGGTTTGTCTTATCTGCTATTGCAGCTTGCTGGTGGCCACAAAGCCGCGCACCGGCTGGCCATTGAGGTTAAGCTCCACATAGGTCCAGTGGTTGTCCTTGCCCGTATAGGCCAGGGCAGTTACGGGTGTCCCAGCGGCCAGCACCGCGATGCGGCCGTCAGTGGGGCTCATGATGGGATCGTCGGTGAGGTTACCCTCCTCCTTCATGCTCATGGCCACGCTGGAGAAGCTGAGCTTGTTCACGCCCACATGCCCAGGCACAGCGCCCCTTTCCACATAGCCGATGCGGTAGAGATTGTTGCCATAGCCGTAGCCAATCAGCGCCCAGTCGCCTGTGATGCCATAGATGCGGCACTGGCCGCTTGACACTGTGGCCTGGCCGTCAGCTGCGCGGTAGTAGTTGGTGCCGGGGCCTGAGTAGACAGCATATTCGCCTTCCACCAGGCTGGAGGTGGCGTACTGGGGCAGCTGCGCCAGCGGCGCCGGGGCCGTGGTGGGTGCTTCTGTTGGCGCTTCTGTAGGTGCCTCAGTGGGCGCAGGGGTATCGGTCGGGGCTTCCGTAGAGGCCTCGGTAGGTTCAGGCGTGTCCGTCGGCGCTTCCGTAGGGGCCTCGGTGGGTTCAGGGGTATCGGTCGGGGCTTC
>CAZSSU010000229.1:0-2377 GCA_964609415.1 uncultured Christensenella sp.
AGGAACGATAGGCCATCCGCCTCTCACTTCGTTCCCGGGCGGCGGATGGCAAGGAAACCCTTGCTACGCAAGGCCTTCCGCCCCACCGCGCATGTCGCTGGGGCGGATTTCCATCAGAGGGCTCTGCCCTCCGATACCTCCTTGAATATACTCTTTTGTCAATCTGTAGCAAGGGTGCCGCTTGACGCGGCGCCCTTATTTGTGCTGGTGAAGTGCTGGTGTTAGGTGTGAAATATGGTTGACAGATTGACAAAATGGCGTATGATAGAAAGTGGAATGATGACGAGGATTTTAAACTGAATGTATACCCTCTTCCCACCGGATTTAAACCATGTTATAATATAAGGGGCGCGGGACGAAAACAGCCCGCTGGGATGAAAACAAACGATCGGTCACCTATATGACCCGCAAAGCGGGGAAAAAGCGAATGATGAGGCGATAAGCAGGATGACGATTACAGAAATAGCAAAATGCCTGGATGCCCGCATTCTCTGCGGCGAAGAGAGGATAAATGAGACGGTGACCAGCGCCTGCTGCTCAGACCTGATGAGCGACGCGCTGGCCTTCATCCATGAAAACGCTGCCCTCCTTACCGGCATCACCAATGCCCATGTGGTGAGGACGGCAGGGATACTGGATTTAAAATGCGTGATTTTTGTGCGGGGCAAAGTCCCCCCTGAGGATGTGCTGGCAATGGCCCGGGAGCATGGGCTGGTGACGATGACGGTGAACAAAACCATGTTCACCTGCGCAGGGCTCCTGTATGAAGGCGGCCTCCGCGGGGCAGCCATGTGCTGGCCCAGCCGCGAAGAGGCGGACAGCTAAGCCATGATCAGTGCAGCGTATGAGGTGGAGCGCGGGGCCTACAACACAGCCGGAGAAGCCTCCGCCGACATCAAGCGGCAGCTGAAGCAACTGGGCGTGAACCAGGACACCCTGCGCCGGGTGGCGGTTACCTCCTACGAAATGGAGATGAACCTGATTATCCACAGTTTGGGCGGGGAAATGGGCCTGATGGTGGACAAGGACTGGATTACCCTGTCCTCCAAAGACAGGGGCCCTGGGATCCCAGACGTAAAGCTGGCGATGAGCGAGGGCTATTCCACCGCTGATGAAGACGCCCGCAGCATGGGCTTTGGCGCCGGGATGGGCCTGCCCAACATGAAGCGCAACGCCGATACCTTTGACATAACAAGCCAGATGGGTGAAGGCACCCAGATTACCATCACATTCAAGGTGATGTGACAGGAGCGAGGATGACGAGCCGTTTCCATTCCGTCCGCTTAATCGAGGATAAGTGCAGGGGCTGTACCAATTGCCTCAAGCACTGCCCCACTGAGGCCATCCGGGTCTATGATAAACGTGCCCATATCATTGATGAGCGCTGCATTGACTGCGGCGAGTGCATCCGCATTTGCGATTATCATGCCAAGGTGGCCCAAACGGATACCCTAGAAGACATCAAGCGCTTTGCCCACCCCATCGCCCTGCCGGCGCCCACGCTCTATGGCCAGTTCCGCCATCTGACGGATATCGGGGTGATCAGGGAGGCGCTGATTGCCATTGGCTTTAAAGAGGTTTTTGACGTGGCCAGGGGGGCTGATGTGATGACCTGCGCCATCAGGCGCGCCCTGCGCGATCCCCAGCGGCCCCGGCCCCTGATTTCATCTGCCTGCCCCACCATCACCCGCATCATCCAGGTGCGTTTTCCGGCGCTGATTCCCAACATCATCAACCTCCGCCAGCCCATGGAAGTGGCGGCGCAAATGGCCCGCCGGGAATATGCCAAGGCCCATGGGGTGGACCCCAAGGACATCGGCGTGTTCTTTATCACGCCCTGCGCGGCTAAGATGACCGCCATCAGGAACCCCATTGGCCACGCCAAGTCAGCGGCGGACGGGGCCATCTCCGTTTTAGAGATTTATGGCCACATCCACCCCTTGGTGGGCAAAATCAAGCCCGCCAGCCGCAAGCCGGACTTCTCCCCCTTTGGGATGGGCTGGGCTGGCAGCGGCGGAGAACTGGATGCGGCTGCCCCCCGCAACAGCATCGCCGTTGACGGCATTGACAATGTGATCCGGGTGCTGGAAGAGGTGGACAACAACAAAATCACCGACCTGGACTATTTCGAGGGCTCCGCCTGCCTGGGCGGCTGTGTGGGAGGCCCCCTCAACTATGAAAACAACTACCTGGCTCGCAACACCATCCAGACCATCCAGAACGCCATGGCCCCCTCCTCGCCTGAACAATTGGTGAGAAGCGCCGATCTGGCCCAGGATGACCTGTATTTCGACCAGGAGATTCTGGAAAACGACAGCATGAAGCTGCATGAGAGCATCGCCAGCGCCATTGAGCGGATGGAGGAGATGAACCGCAT
>CAZSSU010000230.1:0-2370 GCA_964609415.1 uncultured Christensenella sp.
TGAAGGTGGAATAGGCCACCTCCCGCACCGAGCAGACCGGCAGGGTGGCGGCCACCGTGGACACACAGTCTTCAATCGAAAGGCCTTTTGACATCATGGTGGAGATGATTTTGGCTGTCAGGGTGGACAGGATATTGGCCTTCACCCCGCTGCCCAGGCCGTCGGCCAGCACCACGATGGTGTCGTTGTTCTCGCCTTCGATGACCTCCACATGGTCGCCGCACAGCTGCTCGCCAAACTTGTTGATGCTGCGGTAGCCAATGTCCGCGCACAGGTTATTCATCGCTGATGGACTCCTTCAGTTTGGTCAGCGCGATTTTGGTTTCAGCGGCGGTTTCGCCCAGCAGGAAAGCGATTTCCTGCACGATGCGCATCTGCTTGTCCACCACCTTGTCGGTGGTTTCAATGGTCTGCTTGCTGATGGATTCCTTCTTGGCGCGCTCGGTTTCCTCCTTGGTTACGTCCCGCATAAAGCAGATGTAGATGCGGTAATGCTTGTCAAAGACGATGGTCTCAAGCACATATTTCTTATATTCCGCCAGGTAAACCCGCTTGTTCTGAATATTGACGCCGGTTTGCTGGACGCTGATAAAATCCGCCGGGTCAAGGATGCGCACAACTGGCTCACCCAGCACGTCATTGGCGGCGCGGATATTCATCATGCGCAGGGCTGCCCGGTTGATCTGCTGCACCTCAAAGGCCTCGTTGAGCACGACGATGGCATTGGAGGCATTGCTGATTACATTGTCAGAAAAGCTCTCCGCCCGGCCCATCAGGAAGGGCATGCACATGGTGATATCGGCCTTGCCATGGCACACGGCAATGGCCTTTTCCCGGCAGGTGTTGTAGCCGCAGGAGCCGCAGTTCAGCTCGTCCTCTGGCTTGTATTTGCCCATGAGCCGCAGTTTTTCGATGATTTCCTGCTCGCTGGGCTGTTTTAGCCTGCGGTCGATGGGGGACATCTCCTTCTGAATTTCCTCAGGCGACATCAGGCGGGCTACAAAATCCTCTTTCCCGGCATAGCTGGCCACATATTTATAGTCACGCACCGGAGAGCGGTGGTATTTGTCCATCACCGGTCCGCCCACACAGCTGCCAAAGCAGGCTGACATTTCAATAAAACAGTTGTGAAGCCCACCGTTTTGGATGTCCTTGAGGGCGGCGATGCAGTTGGCCACCCCATCAATGGCAAAATAGGCATAATCTTCCTGGTCGCAGTCCATGGTTTTGAGGATGCCCCCTGTGGTGGGGAAAAACCGGGCGCGGCTTTCCTCCAGGTTGTCGGTTTCCATTTCCAGGGCAATTTCTTCCCCAGCCAGCCACTGACTGAGCTCCTCAAAGGTCAGCACAGCGTCCGTGATGCCCTCATAGTGCTCCGCTTCGTCCTTCTTGGCCACACAGGGGCCGATGAACACCACCTTGCTGCCTGGGTAGCGTCGCTTGATATCCTGGCTGTGCGCCTGCATGGGGGAGAGGATGTTCGCCAGGTACTTGAGCTCCCCCGGAAAATACTTCTGGATGAGGAGGTTGACGGCATGGCAGCAGGAGGAAATCAGGATGTCCCGTTTTTCTTCCCGCAGCAAACGCTCATACTCTTTTTTGACGATGGTGGCGCCGATGGCTGTTTCCTCGGCGTCATAAAAGCCCAGCTTTTTCAGCGCTTTGCGCAGGGAACCGATGCCCATGCCATCATAGTTAGCTACGAAGGAAGGGGCCACGCTGGCAATCACCTTGTCGCCAGACAGCAGCATCACCTTCACCGCTTCCACGCTGCTGGCAATTTCCTTGGCGTTCTGGGGGCAGGCCACAAAGCAGTGCCCGCAATAGATGCACTCATTGCCAATGATGTTGGCCTGGCCGCCCGAAAAACGGATGGATTTAACCGGGCACTCCCGGATGCATTTATAGCAGTTTTTACAGTTGGATTTCCTCAGTTTCAAAAAATCAGCCATGGTTTATCCCTTCTCTCCGCTTAGCGCCTGGACAATATTTCATCCTCAAAAAAGTGCTCTGTTGTGTCAGGTGAGAGGGAAAACAGCTTGCCATCCAGCGTCACGCTGATGCCTTTCTGGCAGTTTCCCATGCAGAAGGTGCCGCTGAGCTCCACCTGATCCTCCAGGTGATGCGATTCAATCAGCTGCCGCAGGCGTTCCACCACCTGCCGGGATCCTTTCAAGTGGCAGGAGCTTCCGATGCAGATAACCAGTTTCATTTTCCATGCCCTCCTCTATGCGCAAGCGCCCAAGCGCCTATCTTGTCGGTTGCCTCGGCCGGACAGGATGCCGACCATTTGTTATTATGCCACTTTCTGTGCTAAAAACAAGTTTTATACCCATTCATTTTTCTGCGTTTTTTAGCCCGAATACCCCC
>CAZSSU010000231.1:0-2325 GCA_964609415.1 uncultured Christensenella sp.
TATAAAAACGGGGTGATCGCCACCTTGAGCTCCGGCCTTGACAGCCACTCCTGCATGTTCACCGAGATCAACGGGGAGACAGGGACGCTGCTTATCCGCGATAGCTTTGACCAGACGGATACGCCCATCCTTCTGGTGAAAGATGGGAAAACAACGGAGATTCCGGTGCCTGCCTCCAAGCGCTATGTAGCGGAGGTGGAGGACCTGTCTGACGCCATCCTCAATGACCGGGAGCCGGGCTTTAGCCTGGAGGAAACCCGTCGCAACATCAGCCTCATCCTACGCATTCTGGAAGCGGCCAAATAATTTGATGAAAGAATCCTATTAGCTGAGCGGATTCACAAATCCCACAATGCGTTTGACATTCGCCGGGTCGTCATGGGGCAGCCCGGCGGATTTTTTGGTGTCCAGGGCGGTGAGTGCCGCCATGTCCGCATCAGTCAGCGAAAAGTTGAAGATATCTATATTCTCCTTAATGCGGGCTAAATGGGTGGACTTGGGGATGACCACGATGTTCTGCTGGACCAGAAAGCGCAGGGCAGTTTGAGCGGGGGTCTTGCCGTGGCGGGCAGCGATTTCCTTTAATGTGGCGTTTTCCAGCAGGTCTGTTTTGCCCTGAGAGAAGGGGCCCCAGGCCATGAGGGCGATGTTGTGCTCCGCCATGAGAGCCCGCGCATCCTGGCGCTGGTGATAGATGTGGGTTTCCAGTTGATCAACAGCCGGGATGACCTCATGGTGCAGCGTCAGATCCTGCAGCCGGTCAGCATAGAAGTTGGAAAGCCCAATGGCCCTGGCCAAGCCCTCGTGATAGAGCTTTTCCATCACCCGCCAGGCGCCGTAGACATCGCCATAGGGATGGTGAATGAGATAAAGATCCACATAGTCAAGCCCCAGGCGCTTGAGCGAGGCTTCAAATGCCGGGCGGGTTTTTGTGTCGCCGGTGTCAGTGTGCCACAGCTTGGTGGTGACAAACAGCTCCTCCCGGGGGATGCCGCTTTTCTTGATGGCGCGGCCCACGGCGGCCTCGTTGCCATAGAACTGGGCGGTGTCAATTAGCCGGTAGCCGGCCTCAAGCGCGTCCAGAACGCTGCGCTCACAGACCTCATGGTCGTTAATCAAATAGGTGCCAAAGCCGATGAGGGGCATCCTGGCCCCGGTGTTAAGCGTGACGGAATGTTGCATCAGAAAGCCTCCTTTAGCATGGAATCATCTTCCTTTATCATACCCGCTGGTTGTGAGCCGGGATGAGGCCGGGTAAATATTTCAAAAAGAGGGCGGAAAAACCTTGACAAGGGAGGGGCTGGCATGGTACATTATCCACAGATTAGCACTCGACAAGCGAGAGTGCTAACAACCCGGAAGGGACGGGAGAAAGGAGGGGCCCATGAACGAGCGCAAACGGCGCATTCTGCAAGCGGTGATTGATGATTACATCCTCACGGCCATGCCGGTGGGCTCCCGCACCATCTCCCGCAAGTACCTGCAGAACATCTCCAGCGCCACCATCCGCAATGAGATGAGCGACCTGGAGGACCTGGGTTACCTGGTGCAGCCCCATGTGTCGGCTGGCCGTGTGCCAAACGCCAAAGCTTACCGCCTGTATGTGGACATGCTGATGGAAGCGGGGCTGATGCCCAGCGTGGAGGATGAAGCCGCCAGGGAGTACTACCTCAACCGTGTCAGCCACCTGGAAGACGTGGTGAAAAGCACCGCTCAGGTGCTCAGCGATTTTACCCATTACGCCTCTTTGGTGATGATGCCCGGCCAATCAGACCTGCGCATCACCAACTTGCACCTGGTGCCCGTCAGCCGGGCCATGGCCCTGCTTGTCATCGTCACAGATGGCGGCATCATCAGGGACACCATGGTGCATGTGTCAGAGGCCCTGGACGCGGATGGACTCTATGCCATCAGCCGCATGCTGACAGACCGCTTTGCCGGGAAAACCTTGGATGAGGTGCGCCGCCAGCTGCGTGAATTTGCCGCCGGCGCCAGCGCTGACCCCCAGGTGCTCAAGGGCATCGCGGAGCTGTCAGAACAGATGGCCAGGCAAAGCGCCACCGATTCCATCACGGTATCCGGCACCCACAACATCCTCAACTTCCCGGAGTATCAGGAGGCCGACAAGGCCCGCCCCGTGCTATCGGTGCTGGAGGATAAGGACCGGCTGATGAAGCTGATCAAGGGGGCTGATGCCATCGACTTAACGGTGCACATTGGCCCGGAAACCGGCATCCCGGAAATGCGGGATTGCTCCATCGCCCTGGCGGAATACACCGTAGGCCAGGGGCAAAAAGGCGCCATTGGCATCATTGGCCCCACCCG
>CAZSSU010000232.1:0-2304 GCA_964609415.1 uncultured Christensenella sp.
CCCGGATGTAGTTGCGCACGGTGCCGGTGATGGTGGGGGTGACATAGGTGGTAAATCGCAGGCCGCGCCCCGGGTCAAAGCCCTTGAGGGCGTTCACCAGCGCCATGGCGGCCACCTGGCGTAAATCCTCCAGGTCTATGCCCCGCCCGGTAAAGCGGGCGGCAATGGCGTGGCAAAGCGGCAAAGCAGCATTCACCGCCACCTCCATGTTTTCCGGTGTCGGATCAAGCGCATAGGTCATCGCCGTGTTATGGATTGTGTCTGCGTTCATCATTCACCTTGTTCCCGCAGGCAGCGCCATGGTGACGCTGTAGATGCCGCACCGATCCCCTTCCAGTTTGACGTCTGTCACCAGGGTGCCGATGATCAGCTGAGCCATTTCAGGATCCATGGCCTGGCAAGCCTTGAAGTGTTCTGCCCGGTGGGCGTTGATGGCCAGGTTAAACATGCCGTTTTCCACGCAGGTGACCAGGGTGACCTGTTCCACCCGGCGCTCCTGATGGGTCAGCAGTTCAAAAGCCTCCTCGGCCGCGGAGCGCAGGTCGTCGATCACGGCCAGGGACAGCCCCGCCAGGGAACCGGCGGCGCCAATGGCTGTGTTGATCACCAGGCCCCATTCGCGGCCGGCGGGCACTGTAACGCGCATTTCATTCATGATTTGTTCACCACCTTGATCTGTTCAGTACTGAGGATGGTCAGCAGGTCGGCCCGGGCGTCCAGCGCGTCTCCGGTCCACCAGCTGCGGGGGGCTAAAAAGATGCCCTCCTCGCCAATGAGTTTAACATACACCGGGATATCTCCCGGCAGCCTGCTGAGCACTTCCCCACAGGCATCCATTTGGTTGCGCTGTAAGTTTAAGTATAGCTTGACCGGCGCTCGCTTGGCAAGGGCTGTTTCGCTCTCAGACGGCGCTTCCGGGGGCTTTTCGCCGCCCTTATCAAGCGGCCGGGCGTTTTCTACGATGAGGGAAGCCGGCCTGTCCTCCGTCACCGACAAGCGCCCGGTGAAGAGATAAGCGGCGTCCATCTCCAGGCTTGCCTGGAGGCGTTCAAATACCCGGGGGAACAGCAGGCATTCCACCTGGCCTGTCAAGTCCTCCAGCGTCACAAAGGCCATCAGGTCGCCTTTGCGGGTGGCCTTGTGCTTGATCTGCGTGACCAGCCCGCCCAGGGTGATGGTGAGGCCGTCATATGTCAGGCCCTTGTCATCCCGTTCGGTCAATTCCTCCAATTGCGCGGAGTTCCAGGTGAGGCCGTCCAGGGTGTCCATGTATTCATCCAGAGGGTGGCCGGAGATATAGACACCGCTTACTTCTTTTTCCATGGCCAGCATGGCCCGGAAGGGGTATTCCTCCAGGTCCGGGTATTCCAGCGCTTCCTCTCGTTTATTGTCTGCGGCGGGGCCTGCCGGGTCAAAGAGGGAGAGCTGACCGTTGATATTATTGCGGCGTTTTTTAGCGTCCGCGTCCATTACCGGTTCAAACACGGCCATGCACTGCACGCGCTTGGCCCCCAGGCCGTCAAAGCAGCCCGCCTTGATGAGCGCTTCCACGGCGCGCTTGTTCACCTGGGACAGGTCGATGCGGCGGCAGAAATCAAAGATGTTGCGGTATGCGCCGTGCTGTTCGCGCTCGGTCACGATGCTTTCCACCGCTTTTTCACCGAGGCTTTTGATAGCGGCCAGGCCAAAGCGGATGCCTTCCCGGCCCTCATCATCCTGGCACACGGTGAATTTGGCAAAGGAGCGGTTGATGTCAGGCGGCAGGATGGGGATGTCATGGCGCCGGCAAAACTGCACATAGCCCGCGATTTTTGAGGTGGCGCTCATGTAGGAGTTGATGAGGGCGGCCATGAACTGGGCGGGGTAGTGGCGTTTGAGCCAGGCTGTGCGCACACAGACCAGGGCATAGGGGGCTGCGTGGGACTTGTTGAAGGCATAGCTGGCAAAGGCCATCATCTCGTCATAAATGGCTTCGGCGGCTTCTGCTGGGATGCCCCTGGCTACAGCGCCGGGCACGTTTTCCTCAGGAGAGCCATAGACGAAGTTCTGCCGCTCCCGGGCCATGACGTCGTGCTTCTTTTTGCTCATGGCCCGGCGAATTTCGTCGCTGCGGCCAAAGGTGTAGCCGGCCAGGTCGCGCACAATCTGCATCACCTGCTCCTGATACACCATGCAGCCATAGGTGACCTGCAGGATGGGCTTTAACTCAGGCACCGTGTAGGTGACGGTTTCAGGGTGATGCTTGCCCCTGACAAAGCGGGGGATGGAGGCCATGGGGCCGGGGCGGTAGAGGGAGATGGCGGC
>CAZSSU010000233.1:0-2285 GCA_964609415.1 uncultured Christensenella sp.
GTCGGACTTGATTTTCCCCAGGGCGCCAAAGGCCTGGAAGAAGCCCGCCGCCACCCGGAAGGGGTCCGTCAGGTTTTTCCAGTCAAAATAGCGGCGCAGTTTGCCCGACTGGATGGCGTGGTAGGTGATGCCTGCCTGGTTTTCCATCAGGCCCCGCTCCATGCCCTTGTCGGTGCCGATGTAGTGCACCTCATAGCCTGCGTCAAGCAGCCTGGGGAGCAGCGCCAGATGTGGGGTCACATGCCCTGCGGTGCCGCCGCCGGTTAATACAATTTTCTTCATCCTGCCTGCTCCGCCTCATGCATACGCTTGCGCTCCCCACGGGCCTGGAACAACTGCCCCAGCGCCACCATGGCAAACACCACCACCAGCATCACCGTGCACAGCGCGTTCACATGGGGCGGCACCCCCACCTTCACCGAGGAATACACCTTCAGCGGCAAGGTGGTGGTGGTGGGTCCGTTCACAAAAAAGCTGATCACAAAGTCATCCATGCTCATGGCAAAGGCCAGGAGGCAGCCGGAAAACACCGCCGGCAGCGCCAGGGGCAGGGTGACGGTGGTAAGCGCCTTAAGCGGGCTGGCGCCCAGGTCCCTTGCCGCCTCTTCCAGCCCTGGATCAAGCGTTGACAAGCGCCCCTTCACCGTGATGAAAATATAGGGCACGCAAAAGGTGATGTGGGACAAGACCAGCGTCACCATGCCAAAGGGCAGCTTCAGCATGGAAAACAGCGCCATGAAAGCAATGCCCAGAATAATTTCCGGGATCATGATGGGCAGCACCGCCACCTGCTCGCCAATGCTGAGAATGCCAGCGCCCGCCTTCCCAAGCAGGCTTTTGCGCACCGGGCGCCGGGCCAAGCCCACCGCCCCCAGGGTGCCAATAACAGCGGACAAAAGCACGCTCCACAGCGCGATGGTCAGCGAGGTCATCAGCGCCGCGCCATAGCCCGTCACCGGGTTAAACAAATCCTGGTACCACTGCAGGGAAAAGCCTTCAAACTGGAAATTGGCCGTGCGGCCCGGGTTAGAATTGAAGGAAAACAGCACCACCACCAAAATCGGCAGGTAGAGCAACACCAGCACCAGGGCGATATACACGCTGGCCCAGGGAGAGTTCTTTTTCATATCAAAACACCATCGTTTCCGCGCTGCCGCCCTTGCGGCGGTAGAGCAGGATCACCAGGCCGGTCAGCGCCAGCAGCACCACGGACAGCGCCGCCGCGAAAGGCAAATCCCGGCTTTTTAACAGTTCATTGTGCACCATGTTGCCCCAGAGCATGGTGTTGGAGCCGCCCAGCAGGTCGCTTAAGAAAAAGAGGCCAATGGAGGGAATAAAGGTGAGCACCAGCCCCGCCAGAATGCCTGGCAGCGTCATGGGCACCACCACGGTGAAAAAGGCCTTGATGGGCGAAGCCCCCAGGTCCCGGGCGGCCTCCACCACCGACCAGTCAAGCCGCTCCGCCGCCGAATACACGGGCAGCACCATGAAGGGAATCATGGCGTATACCATGCCCACCAGCACCGCGAAATCGGTATACAGCAGTTTCAGCGGGCGCTGGATAATCCCCAGCGCAATCAGCCCCTGATTGATGGGGCCGGAGGCTGACAGCAAAATCTTCCAGCCATAAATGCGGATGAGCGCATTGGTCCAGAAGGGCACAATCACCAGCAGCAGTATCCAGGTGCGCGCCTTGGGCCTGGCCTTTGCCATGAAATAGGCAAAGGGATAGCCAATCAACAGGCACATCAGCGCCGTCATGCCCGCCAGGCGCAGGCTCAGCAGCAGGGAGCGCAGGTACAGCGGGCTGGCCAGCTTCTCATAGTTGGCGGTGGTGATGGGTGGGGCCGCGCCAAAGCCCTCCCCCCGGGTGAGGAGGCTGAGGCCGATAATGTATAGCAGGCTCACCCCCACAAACAGCGCCGCGTAAAACGCCATGGGGATGGCCAGCACCTCGCGCCGGGCAACGGGCCTTACGGCGATGTCCTTGCGTTTCACGCTGTCTCCTCCAGGTCATCCCGCACCAGCACAGCGGATTCCTGATGCCACCAGCAGTAAACCGGGTCGCCAATCTGGCAGGACACCTCGCCCTCGGTGGGGTGGCGGCTTTTCAGGGTTTGGCCATCAGGCAGGCGAATCATGCACACCCGCTCGCCCCCGGCATAGCGGTTTTCCGCCAGGGTGCCCGCCAGCTGGCAGGGCTGCTTCACCGGGCTGGGCGACATATACAGCCGCTCCGCCCGGATGCTCAGGCACAGGGGATCCCCCGGGCTCACCCAGAGGTC
>CAZSSU010000234.1:0-2266 GCA_964609415.1 uncultured Christensenella sp.
CCCAGAATCTGAAATCACTATACAAGGCCCGCATTCTGGAAACACAGCCGGAAGGATTGTCATCCTGCGGTACCATCCCGGTAGCGGACTTGGTTCACGCCGTTAGCGAGCGGGTGTACAGCAAGTTGCCTGATGCCTTTAAAAAGGCAATGAACGAGCTGGAAAAGCAAACCGCGCTCAAGGCCAATCCCATGCTGATTGATGTACGCATTGACCAGGCGCTTTATCAGGAGATTTTCGACCGCTTGAAAGACCACCCCTCCGAGGTGGCCAGGGAGTATTTCCAGGTGAAGGCGGATGTGGTGAACGCGCTGACCTTCCTGCGTCTGCGGGATATCAATCAACCGGGGCTGCGCCTGGCAAACCTGTTGGTACCGGGTGGGCTAATAAGCCCTGGTATGTGGCGGAGGATTGAGGAAAACCCGGAGCGTTTACCCAAGCAGTTTGGCCGCTATGGCCATAAGCTGCACAATGCTTTTGTGAAGGCGATGACGGACCAACGCGCCCTGCCCGCCCTTGAAAAGGCGGCGGATGATTATTTGCTGAGCCTGTTCCGCGCTTATCGCAACGAGCCTTTTGCTGTTGAGGTGCTGCTGGGTCATCTGCTGGCCCTTGAGCGGGAAACCGCTGCTGTCAGGCTGATTCTGGCAGGCAAGCTCAATGGCTTTGAGCCGGAACTGATCAGGGAAAGGCTGCGTGAAGCGTATGTACAATAGCCTGCGCATCGGGGTTGTGGGGGAGGAAGATGCCATCCTGGCCTTCAAGGCCATTGGCGCGGTAGCTATCCCCGCAGTCACTGCCGAAGAGGTCACGGCTGCCCTGTTTAAACTCAGCCAGGACAAGGTGCCGGTGATTTTCATCACCGAACAGGCCGCTCGCATAGCGCCTGAAGCGCTTGAACGCTACGAGACAACGCCGGATGTGGCGATTATTCCCATCCCCGGCATCATGGGGACCGATGGCTATGGCGAGGCGCGGGTGCGCGAAAATGTCATCAAGGCCATCGGCGCCGATATTATTTTCAATCAAGAGAAGAAAGAGGGATAAGAGCATGGCCCAGGGAAAAATCGTTAAAGTCGCGGGCAGCCTGATCGTCGCGGAAGGGATGGCCAGCGTGCGCATGTATGACATGGTGCGCGTGTCCAAACACCGCTTGATCGGCGAAGTGATTGAGCTGCGCGGGGATAAGGCGTCCATTCAGGTCTATGAGGAAACCAGTGGCCTGGGCCCGGGCGAACCAGTTGAGTCAACTGGCGCGCCGCTCTCGCTTGAGCTGGGGCCTGGCCTGATCGAGTCTATCTTCGACGGCATCCAGCGCCCGCTGCAGCTTATCCGTCAAAAGGCCGGGGACCGGATCACCAGAGGCATTGAAGTGCCTGCCCTTGACCGGGAGAAGCTATGGGACTATGAGCCCCGGGCCCAGGTTGGGGACCAGGTGGAAGCTGGTGATGTGCTGGGCGTGGTGCAGGAAAGCCCGGTGGTTGAACACCGCATCATGGTGCCCCATGGCATTTCTGGCACGGTGAAAGAAATCTTCAAAGGCAAGGCCAATATCACAGAAACCGTGGCCGTAATTGAGGATGCTGATGGGAAAGCCCATAAGCTTAGCATGACACAGCGCTGGCCAGTGCGCCAGGGCCGCCCCTACAGAGAGAAACTCTCCCCTCAGCAGCCCATGGTGACCGGGCAGCGGGTGATTGATACTCTGTTCCCCATTGCTTCCGGTGGTGTCGCCGCCATCCCAGGGCCTTTTGGTTCAGGGAAAACCGTGGTTCAACATCAGCTGGCCAAATGGGCGGACGCGGACATCATTGTGTATGTGGGCTGCGGCGAACGCGGCAACGAAATGACCGACGTGCTCAAGGAATTCCCTGAGCTGCACGATCCCCGCACCGGGGAAACGCTGATGAAGCGTACGGTGCTTATCGCCAACACCTCTGACATGCCTGTGGCGGCCCGTGAAGCTTCCATCTACACAGGCATTACCATCGCTGAGTATTTCCGCGACATGGGTTACCGGGTGGCCATCATGGCTGACTCTACCAGCCGCTGGGCCGAGGCGCTGCGCGAGATGTCCGGACGCCTTGAGGAAATGCCCGGCGAGGAAGGCTACCCTGCTTACCTCTCCAGCCGTATTGCTGAGTTCTATGAGCGCGCGGGCATCGTGACCTGCCTGGGGCAGGAAGAGCGTACGGGCTCCATTTCAGCGATTGGCGCTGTGTCGCCTCCCGGCGGTGATATATCTGAGCCGGTTTCCCAGGCGACC
>CAZSSU010000235.1:0-2248 GCA_964609415.1 uncultured Christensenella sp.
GCGGAAACCACAGGTCATTCCAGATGGGCACCAGGTTGTAGATGCCCACGGTGGCAAGGGCTGGCTTAATCAGCGGCAGCACGATGCTGGCATAGATTCTGGGCTGCTTGGCGCCGTCGATGTGGGCGGCCTCATACAGGTCCCGGGGCAGGCCCCTGACAAATTCCGTCAGGATGAAAATCGCGATGGGCAGCCCCATGGCCACATAGATGAGGATCAGGCTCCACAGGCTGTTGAAAAGGCCAAAGGCCTTCATCAGTTCCATCAGCCGGATGGTGGCGATTTTAATGGGCAGCATCATGCCAAAGACAAAGCCGTAATAAATTACCCTTGAGGCCTTGCCCCGCCAGTGGGCCAGGGCATAGCCTGCCAGGGAGCCCAGCAGCAGGATTGCAAACAGGGAAATGCACACCACAAACAGGCTGTTGCCAAAGTAGCTGAAGAAGTTGCCGTCCTGGATAACGCTCTGGAAATTCTCAAGCGTCAATGGGCTGGGCAGGCCAAAGGGGTTTTCATACATGGCCCTTTTGGTTTTCAGCGCGTTTGATACCAGCAGATAGACCGGAATCAACACCACCAGCATCCATGCCAGCATCAGCACATGGGAAGGGATATGCAGGTTGCGCAGGCGCATGCTGCGGGGCTTGTTCATATCTTTTCTTTCCATCGGTCTACTCCTTGCTCTGGGTGGCGCGCAGCGTGGGGATGACGCCGGCCAGCAGCATCACAAATACCGAGGTGGAAATGGCGGCACCCAGGCCTGGGTTGGGGTTGGAGATGGGGTGTTCACCCACCACGCCCACCCGGTAGAAGAGGGAGCCGATCAGGTCGGTGGCGTAATTGGGCTGGCCCTTGGGCCCGGTCATGGCATAGACGATGTCAAAGGCGTTGAAGTTGTTCACAAAGGTGAGGATGGCGATCATGCCCACCACCGGCATCACCAGGGGCAATTTGATGTACCAGAAGGTCTGCCAGGAATTGGCGCCGGCGATGTCCGCCGCCTCCATCAAATCCTCTGAGATGCCCTGGAGGCCCGCCACAAACATCATCGTGGGGATGCCCACCCATTGCCACACCGACACCAGGGAGACCACGTGCAGCGCGGTTTCCTCCTTGCCCAGCCAGGGCCGTACCAGGGCACCCAGGCCCATATCCTGCAGGGCATAGCGGGCAAAGCTGGGGTTAAGCAGGAGCTTAAACAGATAGCCGGTGACCATCACCGCGATGGTGACGGGGATGAAGATGATGGTCTGATAAAAACTGCGCCCGCGCATGTTGCGGTTGGTCAGGATGACAGCAAAGAGCATGCCCAGCACGTTTTGAACCAGCATATGATAGGCGAAAAACACCCAAGTGTTGCCAAAGGCGCCCCAGAAACGGGCGGCGGTGGCCGGATCGGTAAAGAGGGTCCTGTAGTTGCCCAGCCCTGTATATTCCCCGGTGAATCCGTCATACAGGCTCAGGCGGACCGAGTCCAGCATGGGGTAGGCCATGAACAGGATATAAACGACCAGGGCGGGCAAAACATACCATATCCAGTATCCACCCCCTGGGTTCATGCGCCTGGCGCTCAAGCGCGGCTGTCGGATTGTCTTTTGCACAGTGCCCTCCTTCTGGGGTTTTCACCTTTAGCACGGGGGCTTTCTGGATGGAAAGCCCCCGTGCCGGAATTATCAGGTGATGGAAACAGGCTTATTGGCCCAGGGCCTTTGCCTGCTCAGCCGCGAAGACCTCCGCAGCGGCTTCAGGGGTGGTTTCGCCGCGGGCGATCATGTTCAGCTGATCGACCATGGGAACATACATGCCGGCCAGTTTGCCCCAGATAAAGCGGGAATCAAGCACTTTGCCTTCGCCCAGCGCCTGGATTTCCTTGGCTTTTTCGTCGGTAAGCTCAGCGGGGTTGTTGATCATGGGGTAGAAGCCGCCGGGCAGGTAGGTGGCGGCGGTGTTGGCGCCTTCGGGGGTAGCCATCCATTTGAGGAAAGCCTTGACCTCTTCGGGGTGCTTGGTGGCGGTGTTGCCGGCGATGCCCATGTCGGTGTGGAAGCACAGGCCAGGCGTGTTGCCCTCGGGGGCGGGAATGGCAAAGAAGCCCACATCCACGTCCTCATACTCGTCAAACATGCCCACTGTCCAGGAGCCATCGATGAACATCGCGGCGCGGCCCAGGCCAAGCAGGGCAGGGCCGTCCTCGTTGCCGATGGATTCAAAACCATCGGGGAAGAACTTGGCCAGGGCGGCATAATCC
>CAZSSU010000236.1:0-2242 GCA_964609415.1 uncultured Christensenella sp.
GTTTTGCCCACGCCCGTAGGGCCAATCATCAAAATGTTCTTAGGAAAAATCTCATCCCGCAGGGATTCCTCAACCTGAGCCCGGCGGTAACGGTTACGCAGCGCGATGGCCACCTGGCGTTTGGCTTCCGTCTGGCCAATGATATACCGGTCCAGCTCCCGCACGGTTTCCCGCGGGGTCAAGGTGTTATGTATCATACATCCTCCACCGTGATGTTATCGTTTGTAAACACACAGATTGACGCGGCGATGCGCAGCGCCTTCTCAGCAATTTCCCGCGCTGAAAGCTGGGTGTTTTGCACCAGTGCACGGGCAGCGGCCAGGGCATAGTTGCCGCCTGAACCAATGGCGCACACCCCGTCATCCGGGTCAATCACTTCCCCGGTGCCGGAAATAATCAGCATCTGGCTTTCATTGGCGGCAATCAGCAAGGCCTGAAGCTGGCGCAGCGCCTTGTCCCCCCGCCATTCCTGGGCCAGGTTGACAGCGGCCCGTTCCAGGTTGCCGCCTGCTTGCTGTAATTTTTCCTCAAAGCGGTCGCTCAGGGTGAACGCATCAGCCACAGAGCCTGCAAAGCCAATCACCACCTGATCGTTATAGATGCGGCGCACTTTTTTGGCCGTGCTTTTAAAGATGGTGTTTTCTCCCATCGTCACCTGACCGTCACCGGCAATCGCCACACGGCCATCGCGTTTAACCGCACAGATGGTGGTTCCCTTTAATGCCATATGCCCTCCTTTATGACCGGGAAAAAAGCTCCGGCCTGGATGTAATATACTGTTTCATATCCTCAATTGCCCGCTCTGAGAGCGCCAGATAGCGCTTTTCTTTGCCGCGCACCCGTTCAGGCAAAGGTTTCATGATGCCAAAATTGATGTTCATGGGCTGAAAGTGCCGGTTATCAGCGGCTATGTACCGTCCCAGGGCATGGATAGCCGTGGTGTCGGGTAACTGCGCTTCAGCCA
Source organism: uncultured Christensenella sp. (assembly GCA_964609415.1). GTDB lineage: Bacteria > Bacillota > Clostridia > Christensenellales > Aristaeellaceae > UBA6115. Next base: position 965 of record CAZSSU010000236.1, read on the forward strand.
GGCCATTCATCCGGGTGTAAAGCGATAGCCCGGCCACCAGCCCTGAGGCGGCGCTTTCCACATAGCCCTCAACACCTGTCATTTGCCCCGCGAAATAGAGCAATGGCTTCCCCTTCACCGCGAAGAAGCTGTCCAGAAAGCCCGGGCTATTCAAAAAGGTGTTGCGGTGCATCACCCCATAACGCGCAAATTCCGCTTCTGCCAGCCCAGGGATCAGGCCAAACACCCGTTTTTGTTCCGGAAACCTCAACCGTGTCTGGAAGCCCACCAGGTTGTATAGCGTCCCCGCCGCGTCGTCCTGGCGCAATTGTACCACGGCAAAGGGCATTTTGCCTGTGCGCGGGTCGGTCAGCCCCACCGGCTTCATGGGGCCAAAAGCCGGGGCCATGCGGCCGCGCCTGGCCATGGACTCAATGGGCATGCAGCCTTCAAACAGCAATCCCTCTTCAAAGCCATGAACCGCGGCTGACTGGGCTTCCAGCAGCGCATCGATAAAGGCATGGTATTCCGTCTCATTCAGCGGGCAATTGAGGTAATCATCGCCTCGGTCATAGCGGGACTGGCGGAAGGCAAGCGTCATATCGATGCTCTCCGCCGTTACAATAGGCGCTGCCGCATCAAAAAAATGAAGCGTGCCTGACAGCTTGGCAATCTCGTCATTGATGCCCCCTTCTGTCAGCGGGCCTGTGGCAATGATTGCTGGCGCCTCAGGCAGCGTTTCAGCAAGGGATTCCTCGATGGTGACTAAGGGGTGCTGGCGCAGTTTCTCTGTAATAAACCCCGAGAACAAATCCCGGTCCACCGCCAAAGCGCCGCCTGCAGGCACCCGCGCCTGGTCAGCCGCCTGGATAACCAGGGAGCCTAGTTGGCGCATTTCCTCTTTTAAAAGCCCGGAGGCGTTTTGCAGCCGGTCGCTTTTCAGCGAGTTGCTGCATACCAGTTCAGCAAACATATCCGACTGGTGGGCAGGGCTTTTAAGCCCCGGCTTCATGTCCACCAGCTTAACGGCAATGCCCCGGGTTGCCAGCTGCCAGGCGGCTTCACTGCCTGCCAGCCCCGCGCCTAACACGGTGACCGGGATCTGGGGCTCACTCCTCATTGGCTTCCTCAATGGGCTCATGATAGCGGCAGTTGGGGTTGCTGCACAGCCGCAAAGCGCCTGTTTTCTTGTTTTTCACCGTCATATAGCTATTGCAGCGTGGGCAGGCTTTTTCATCTACCAGCTCCCAGGAGGTGAAGTCGCACTCCGGATAGCGCTCGCAGCCATAGAACTTGCGG
>CAZSSU010000237.1:0-1614 GCA_964609415.1 uncultured Christensenella sp.
AATTGACAAGGCCAGGGGCTGCCCATGGCCTGATGCAAAAAATGCAGGGGCACCAGGAAGCCATGGTCAAGCGCTGGCTGTCTCTCTCCCGCCGTTCCGGCGTCCAGACCGGCGACATGCGCCAGCCCTGCGATCTCTGCCACCAGCCCCTGGTCGTAAGCCACCTCATACCGAGCGCCTGGCGACCCAAAGCGGCCAAAATCGCCCCTGGCCCCCGGGCCGGGCGAGATATGCAGATAATCCTGATACATCACGCTGTGCGGGGTGGTGATAATCACCGTCTCAGGTCGCCAGTCAGCCAGCTGCCGCGCCGCCTTCTCATAGGCCCGGGTGGTCTCCGCAATCTGAATTTCACTGCCCCGCCCCACCGCCGGCACAATCATGGGCGGGTGAGGCAGCATCACAGCCCCCATCATCGCCATACGCGTCCCCCCTTATGTGTTCATTTTTCTCATTATAGCACATTGACCGATGCGCTTTTGCCCAGTATACTAAGGCCTCTGGAGGGATACTATGCAAAACCGTATGCTGGCCCAGGGGCCGCTGCACCGCACGGACGGCATCCTGAGCGAAACAGGCTATGCCCTGGCCCCCATCAAAGAGTATGACCGGGGGCGGATTAAGGCACCCAGGCACCGCATTAAAGAGTGGGATTATTACCTCATCGCCAATGAGCGCTTCGCCCTGGCCCTCACCGTGGCCGACAATGGCTACATGGGTCTTGACAGCCTGAGCCTGATAGATTTTGAAACCCTGGCCCAGCGCACCGTGTCCAGGATGAGTTTTATGCCCTTGGGCAAGCGGAACCTGCCCGCTTCATCCGCCGCCGGCGTCACCCGGACGGTGGGAAAGAACTATGAGTTCACCTTCCGGGTGGAAGGTGGCCAGCGCCAGCTGTATGGCCATATGTATGACTTTGGCGGCGAAAAAGACCCGCTCCTTTTTGATATCGTCCTGCAGGAGCCCCGGCAGGACAGCATGGTCATCGTCACGCCTTTTGCGAAAAAGCCGCACCAGTTCTATTACAACCGGAAAATCAATTGCCTCCCCGCCGATGGGCGTGTCATCTATCAGGACCGGGAATATATCTTCTCCCCCGCCAGTTCCTTTGGCACCCTGGATTGGGGGCGGGGCGTTTGGCCCTATGCCGGCACCTGGTATTGGGGCAGCGCCTCCGGCATCGTCCAGGGCCGTGCCTTTGGCCTCAACATCGGCTACGGCTTTGGCGACACCAGCCGCGCCACAGAGAACATGCTCTTTTATGGCGGCATCGCCAGCAAGCTGGGGCAGGTGCATTTTGATGTGCCCCAGGAAAATGGCCGGGATAACTACCTCCTGCCCTGGCAGGTGCAGGACGATATGGGCCGCCTTGCCCTCAGCTTCACCCCCATCCTCGACCGGGCGGCGGATGTAAACGCCTTGGTGATCGGCTCCAGCCAGCATCAGGTGTTTGGCCGTTTCTCCGGCCAGGCGGCGCTGGATGACGGCACCCGGCTGGAAATCCAGGGATTGACCGGGTTTCTTGAAAAAGTGAAAAACCGCTGGTAATAACGCAGCGGCGTTCCTTACATTTTTCTAACAGGACAGGGGCTTACTCCCTGTCCTGTTTGCATG
>CAZSSU010000237.1:1624-2240 GCA_964609415.1 uncultured Christensenella sp.
TGGATGATGGCACCCGGCTGGACCTGCGGGACATGATGGGGTTTCTTGAAAAAGTGAAAAACCGCTGGTAAACAGACCATTTACGTGCTGAGGGCAGGGATTAATCTTCCCTGCCCTTTTTGCATGTTTTCTCCTGTTTCTCCCGTTCTATCTTTGAAAAGACACAGCCGCAGTAATCCTGGCGGTAGAGGCTGTGCAGGCGGCTGAGTTCAATGGAGCGGGGATAGCCGCCGCGCTTTTTAAAGTCACTGGCCAGAAAGGTCACCCCGGCTGCCCTGGCCGCTTCCTCCCCCAGGCTGTTGAGGAGCGCCGCGTCCTTCATGGGGCTTAAGGTCAGGGTGGTGGTGAAATAGGGCAGGCCCTGCATAGCAGCCTCCCTGGCGGCATTCCCCAGGCGCAGGGCAAAGCAGGCGCGGCAGCGCAGGCCGCCCTCCGGCTCTCCTTCCAGGCCCCGCACAGCCTCGCGCCAGGTTTCGGGCTGATAGGGGGAAGCGGCCACCACCTTTGCCCAGCCCGTTTCATCCGCCAGCCGCCTGGTTTCAGACAGCCTGCGCTCAAATTCCTCGGGGCTGTCCAGATTGGGGTTATCAAAAAACACCCGCACCCGGAATGCCTC
>CAZSSU010000238.1:0-2216 GCA_964609415.1 uncultured Christensenella sp.
TCTGGCCCGGCGCACCATGCGTCAAGAAGAGGTGCCAGATGAGATTATCGAGGAGGCTTCCGGCCGCAGCGAACTGGTCAGCGATGAGGTGCTGGAAGCCCGGAAGCGGTATAACCAGCTAAAGGAAGAATACAAAAAAACCACCGATGTGGAGCACGACAAGGTGGTGGCCCTAGGCGGGCTTCACATCATCGGCACCGAGCGGCATGAAAGCCGCCGCATCGACAACCAGCTGCGCGGCCGCGCAGGCCGGCAGGGGGACCCGGGCTCAAGCCAGTTTTTCATTTCTCTGGAGGATGACCTGATGCGCCTGTTCGGCGGCGAGCGGATTGAGCCCCTCATCGCCAAAATGGGCATGAATGAGGACGAACCGCTGGCGGCGGGGATTCTAACCAAGCAGATTGAAAACGCCCAGAAACGCATTGAGAGCCGCAACTACGAGATCCGTAAGCATGTCCTCCAATATGACGATGTGATGAACCAGCAGCGTGAGGTCATCTATCGCCAGCGCGGCCAGGTGCTGGAAGGCGAGGACATGCACAATGCCATCACCACCATGGTGGATAAGTTGCTGGAAGAGGCGGTTTCCCGCTTCTGCGCAGGTGAGAATAAGGACTGGGACATTCATGGCCTGGCGGAGTATGTGGAGCGGCTTTGCATTCCCTATGGAACGCTCAAAGCCAATCAGGATGCCATCGCGGGCTTTGACAGGGAGGGCTTGACGGCCTTCTTGAAAAAGACAGCGGGTGACTTTTACAGCAAACGGGAAGATGATATTTCTGCCCTGGGCATTGACATGCGGGAGCTGGAGCGCTCTGTGCTTCTGAGGGCGGTTGACAGCCGCTGGATGGATCACATTGACGCCATGGATCAATTGCGCGATGGCATCGGGCTTCGTGCCTATGCCCAGCGCAACCCGGTGAACGAGTACAAGCTGGAGAGCTACGATATGTTTGATGAGATGTCACGGCTCATCCAGGAGGATACGGTGCGCCAGCTTTTCCAGCTGCGCATCCAGAAAGCGCCTGAGCGCCGCCAGGTGGCTAAGCCCATGGCGGAAGGCACAGCCACAGGGGCTGGCAGCAAGGGCAGCCAGCCAGTGGTGAAAAAGCCCGGGGAAAAGGTGGGCCGTAACAGCCCCTGCCCCTGCGGCAGCGGCAAGAAATATAAGCACTGCCACGGCATGGCCGGGCGGGCTGAATGAGGGTTTGATAAACAGATGATTTTATTGCTTGAGGATGTCAAACTGCGCCTGGAGGCGCTCAAAGGCCAGCTGGAGGAGATTCGGGGTGGCCTTCGCATCAACGATTTGCAGCAGGAGCTGACAGAGTTGAAGGAGGAGATGGCTGCCCCCAGCTTTTGGGATAACCTGGAGCGTTCCACCCAGGTGAACAAGCGCATCGCCGCCATTGAAAACAAGATTGGCCACTTCACGGATTTGGTCAGCCAGCGGGATGACCTGGAAGTGATGGCGGAGTTAGCCCAGGAAGAAGAGGACGAGGCTGCCGCCAACGAAGTGGCGGAAGAGCTGGATACCCTTTATGAAAAGGCTGATGCCCTGGCGCTTGAAACGCTGATGCGGGGCGACTACGATCAGTCAAACGCTGTGCTGTCCCTGCACGCGGGTGCGGGCGGTACGGAGGCCCAGGACTGGACCAGCATGCTCTACCGCATGTACACCCGCTACTGTGAGCGGATGGGCTTTAAAATCACTGTGCTTGATTATCTGGAAGGGGATGAGGCGGGGGTTAAGTCCGTCACCTTTGAGGTGGACGGCGACAACGCCTATGGCTACCTGCGCGGTGAAAAAGGCGTCCACCGTCTGGTGCGCATTAGCCCCTTTGACTCAAACGCCAGGCGCCATACCTCATTCTCTTCCCTGGACGTGGCCCCGATGCTGGAGGATGAGGGGAAGATTGAGATCAACATGGAAGAGGTGCGGGTGGACACTTATCGCTCCACCGGAGCAGGCGGCCAGCACGTTAACAAGACGGATTCAGCCGTGCGCATGACCCATATGCCCACCGGCATCGTGGTTTCCTGCCAGAATGAACGCTCCCAGGTGCAAAACAGGGAGATGTGCATGCGGATGCTCAAATCCAAGCTCCTGGAACTCAGGGAGCGGGAGAAGGAAGAGCAGATGGCTGAAATCAAGGGTGAGATGAAAAAAATCGAGTGGGGCAGCCAGATCCGTTCCTATGTGTTTCAGCCCTACA
>CAZSSU010000239.1:0-2192 GCA_964609415.1 uncultured Christensenella sp.
TGCAGGCCATGGTGGTCTACTATGGCGCCCTGCAATACCTGAACCTGGACATCCCGGCGCTGTCCGCCGCTTTCCTGGTGGTGTCAGTCAATACCGGCGCTTACATGGCAGAGATTGTGCGCGGCGGCATCATGAGCGTTGACAAGGGGCAGAAAGAGGCCGCCACCGCCATTGGCCTCACCCACTGGCAGAGCATGACCAGTGTCATCCTCCCCCAGGCCATCCGCAGCATCCTACCGGCGGTGGGCAACGAGTTTGTGGTGAACATCAAGGATTCCAGCGTCCTAAATGTCATCTCCGTCACGGAAATCTATTTCATGTCCAAGTCCGCCGCTGGCACCTACTGGAAGTATTTTGAGGTGTTCTTTATCACAGCGGCCATCTATTTTGTGCTCACCTTCACCACCACCAGGCTTCTGCGCTTGCTGGAAAAAAAGCTCATGGGCGCTGACTCCTATACCGTTTACGGCTCCCAGTCAGACCCGGAGGCACAAATACAGTTCACCCAGGAGCAGCCATGATGGAACAAATCCTTGAAATCAAAGACCTGGCCAAGCGCTTTGGCAACAACGCCGTGCTTCACGGCATCAACTTGATCATCCATAAAGGCGAGGTGGCCTGCCTCATCGGGCCATCCGGCTCCGGCAAATCAACGCTTCTGCGCTGCATCAACCTGCTTGAAAGGCCGGACGGCGGGCAGATTCTGTTCAAAGGCCAGGATGTGACCACGCTCCCCACTGGGCTCCTTCATGCCCGCATCGGCATGGTGTTCCAGCAGTTCAACCTCTTTAGCAACCTCACCGCCCTTGAAAACTGCGTGCTGGGGCAGATGAAGGTGCTCAAGCGCAGCCGTGCCCAAAGCGAGGAAAAAGCCCGGCATTATCTGGAGCGGGTAGGCATGCTGCCCTACCGGGATGCCAGGCCTGATCAACTCTCAGGCGGGCAGAAGCAGCGTGCGGCCATCGCCCGGGCGCTGTCCATGGATCCTGAGGTGCTGCTGTTTGACGAGCCCACCAGCGCTCTGGACCCGGAGATGGTGGAGGAGGTGCTCAGCGTCATCAAAACCTTGAAAGATGGCGGCCTCACCATGCTGATTGTCACCCACGAGATGGGCTTTGCCCATGACGCGGCTGACCGGGTGGTGTTTATGGACGCAGGCCAATTGGTGGAGGAGGGGCCACCCCAGATTCTCTTCAGCCAGCCCCGGAACCCACGCACCCAGGCCTTCTTATCCCGCAGCCTCAGAGGCTTTGGCGGCTGACAGGGGCCAAAACAATCCCCCCTTTGGCTATCCAAAGGGGGGATTGCGTCTGTGATTATTGGGGTATCGCTTATTTAAAACCGGCCTTTACCTTGTCCAGAAAGCTCTTCTGGCCTTCGTATTCCTTGCCGGTGGCTGCCTTCTCAAACTCCCGGAGCAGTTCCTTCTGCTTGTTGTTCAAGCGCTTGGGGATTTCCACCTTCACACGCACCACCAGGTCGCCGTGGCCAGAGCCATGCAGCTGCTTGATGCCCTCGCCCTTGATGCGGAACTTGGTCCCGTCCTGGGTGCCTTCGGGAATCTTGTAGCTGGTTTTGTCCTTCAGGGTGGGGATGTCAACCGTGGCCCCCAGGGCTGCCTGGGTAAATGTGATGGGCATGTCCATATACAGCGTTGTCCCTTCCCGGACAAACAATTTATGGGGGGTGACGGAAACCACAATCTGCAAGTCGCCCCTGGGCCCGCCGGCGGTGCCTGGCTCGCCCTGGCCATTCATCACAATCACCTGGCCGTCATCAATGCCAGCCGGGATATTGACCGTAGCGGTGCGCTTTTTGCGCTGGCGTCCGCTGCCTGAACAGCTGGTGCAGGGGTCCGCGATGGTTTGCCCGGTGCCCTGGCAGGTGGGGCAGGTGCGCACGGTCACCATGAAGCCACCGCCTGAGCGCACCTGGCCCGTCCCCTTACAGGTGGCACAGGTCACCGGCTGGGTGCCTTCCTTGGCGCCAGAGCCATGACAGGTCTCGCACTCCTCATTGCGCATGAAATCAAAGGATTTCTTCGCGCCAAAGGCCGCCTCCTCAAAGGTGATGCGCATGTTGAAGCGCAGGTCGTTGCCGGGCCGCGGCCCGTTCCGACGCTGGCTTTGCCCCATGCCGCCGCCAAAGAGCTGATCAAAGATGGACTCAAACCCGCCGAATCCCGACGCGTC
>CAZSSU010000240.1:0-2150 GCA_964609415.1 uncultured Christensenella sp.
ACCGCAATCACCCGGCTGGCGTGGTCCACCATCCATTCATCCCGCTTCTGGTAGCAGGCCCTGTGATAGGCGGGGCTGACCGTCACCACCTCATCGGCAGAGGCCACGATCTGGGCATACTGCCTTTTCCAGGCGGCAGGCCAGCGTTTTTCGCCATGGGGGTAGGCCAGGGCGGCCACCAGGCGCAGCCGGGCACCCTGCTCCCGGCGGCGCAGCACCATCTGCCCCGCCCAGATGTCCACCCCCTGGGCCATGCCGGTGATGAAGGTGGTGTAGCCGTCTTGAATCGCCTGATCAATGGCCGCTTCCAGGCCCGCCTTGATGACCTCTTCCGCCCGCATCAGTTTTTCCGGGCGGTGGCCGGTGAAGCAGCAGCTGTGCGCCCGCTCAGCCATAGTAGGCCACCGCGGCCTGGAACATGGGGTCTGGCCCCGTGGTGGGCAGGTTCAGGTAAAGGCCCTTTTGCATGCGCTCGGCATGGCCCATGCGGCCCATGACCAGGCCATCAGGGGAGCTGAGCGCTTCCACCGCCCAGGCGGAGCCGCCCGGGTTAAAGCGGATGTCCATGGAGGGGATGCCGTCAAGGTCGGCGTACTGCCCGGCAATCTGGCCCTTGTCCGCCAGGGTTTTCAGCAGCGCTTCACTGCACAGGAAGCGGCCTTCGCCATTTGAAATGGGCATGGTGTAGCTCTCCCCCAGCACATACTGCTGGAACCAGGGGGACAGCCTGGACGCTACCCGGCTGCGGATGATTTTGGACTGATGGCGGCCAATGGTATTAAGCGTGAGGGTGGGGCTGTTCTCATCCGCATCCAGAATCTCGCCAAAGGGCAGGAGGCCCACCTTCACCAGCGCCTGGAAGCCATTGCAGATGCCGCCCAGCAGGCCCTGGCGGGATTTGATCAAGTCCATCACCGCCTCCCTCACCGGGGCGCTGCGCAAAAAGGCGGTGATGAATTTGCCGGAGCCATCTGGCTCGTCCCCGCCGGAGAAGCCGCCTGGAATCAGCACAATCTGCGCCTCCCGGATGCGCCGGGCGGCTTCATTAATGGACTGGGCCACCTCCTGAGCGCTGCGGTTTCTGATAATCATCACATCGGCCACGGCCCCTGCCGCTTCAAAGGCGCGGGCGGTGTCCAGCTCGCAGTTGGTGCCGGGGAACACGGGGATCAGCGCCCGGGGCTTGGCCAGGCGGGGGCCCTTGGGGGCCGTCAAGTGGCTGGTGATCCGGGGCGCTTCCTGATGGGAGGCCGCCGCCTTGAGGGGATAAACCGCCTCCAGTTTGGTCTGGTAGGCCTCCTGGAAGTCAGCCAGGGTCAGCGTTTCCCCGCCCAGGCTGAGGGCAGGCGTCGCACTTGTCACCCCCAGGGCTTCCCCGGCGGTTTCGCCGGGCGCCATCTCCAAAATCAGGGAGCCATAGGCTTCGTTAAACAGCGTTTCCTTGTCCCAGGCCTGGTCAAGCTGGCAGCCAATGGAATTTCCCAGAGCCATCATGGCCACCGCATAGGCGGGGCCGCCCAGGCCCACCGGCTGGCAGGACATGGCCTTTTTCTCTTTAAGAAGGCGCTGTGCTTCGTCAAACACCGCCCGCAGGGAGGCCGCCTCCGGCAGGCCATCCACGCCCATCTGGGGCCTAAGCCACACCACCGCATGGCCTGCCCCCTTAAACTCCGGCGACACAGCGCCCTTTGCGCTGCCATAGGCCACCGCAAAGGAAATCAGCGTCGGCGGCACATCCAGCTGCTCAAAGCTGCCGCTCATGGAATCCTTGCCGCCAATGGCCGCGGCTTCCAGATCCATCTGCGCCTGGAAAGCGCCCAGCAGCGCCGCCAGGGGCAATCCCCAGCGCTTGGGCTCATTGCCGGGCCTGGGGAAAAACTCCTGCAGGGAGAGATATACATCCTTGGCCGAAGCGCCTGCCGCCACCACCCGAGCCACCGAATCCACCACGGCCAGGTAGGCGCCGTGGTAGGGGCTTTGCTCGGACAGCATGGGGTTAAAGCCAAAGGCCATGAAGGAGGCGGTGTCCGTTCCCCCCGGCACGGGCAGCTTGTGCACCATGGCGGCAGGCGGGGTGATCTGATGCTTCCCGCCAAAGGGATAGAGCACCGTGGCTGTGCCAATGGTGCTGTCAAAGCGCTCACCCAGGC
>CAZSSU010000241.1:0-1671 GCA_964609415.1 uncultured Christensenella sp.
AAATGCGCGCACCGCCTCCTGGGTGCGGTGGTCATACTTGCTGTTGATGTCTTGATAGCCAATCAGGCCGATATCCGCCAGGCGGCGTTGAAGAGCAGCCACCTTGCCACCCTCAGCCCCGCCTCTGAGCACAATGTCGGCCAGGTCGTGGACGGTGCCGTAGCCCTGGATACGCCAGTCATCCAGACGGTACCTGGCGCGCTGCACCTTATCGGGCATGTTGCCCTCAATCACCTGGATATAGCGGGTACCGTCAGCGCCTGTCAGGCTTTTTTCAACAAGCGCCACATGGGTGGTGTCGCCGGAAGGCGTATAGGAAAAGAACACCCAGTCCCCCGGCTGGGGAACATAGCTGCCCTTCTCCATTTGTTTGTCATCCCCGGTATACCACTGGCTGCCCCAGCCATCCACAAAGCCTGTGCGGGCAATGTAGCGGCCCTGGGCCAGGTACCAGTTGCGCCCGATGTTGGTGGCGCCGTAAAGGGGGAACTCTTCATTGAGCAAGGTGGTGTTCAGCTTTTTTTCGGCCTGTGCCACAGACCAGCACAAAAACTCGGCACACCATTCGGCTTTTGCGTCGCCGTACCAGGTGCCGTACTTGGTCTCGCCGCCTCTGCCCTCCGTGTAGCCCAGCTCACCAATGGCTACCTCCAGCAGCGCTTGAGCCGTCTCAGGAATGGGGTAGGCGGGCGGGATGTCTGTGAAGGTATCCGTCGCCCCTTCGCCCAGTGCCATCAAAGGCACCAGCAGGCAAATCAGAGCGATGACAATACGCCGCATGTCACTCCTCCCTTGATCGGATTTGTTGATTATACACGCAAAGCACCCATTAGGCAAGCGCGGCAGGGGCGCTCAGGGCGCCCTCAAGCACCCGGGCCATCTCCTCCGCATCGATTACCAACAGGCTGCCATAAGGCAGGCAGAGAAGGGCTTCCATCTGCCGTCTGAGGGCCCGCAGCAGCTGCACGCCCCGGCCCGGCCCCGCCAGGGGCACCAGGGCTGCTTCCCGCAAAATCAGCAGGCAGCCGTCCAGAAACCCTTGCCACACCAGGAAGCAGGCCGCCTCATCGGCGACTGGTCCCTCATCCTCCGTATCAGCCAGGCGCAGGCCATCCAGAAAGGCGGCATAGAAGTGATCATGGGTGGCTTCCCTTAACACCTGCTCCAAAATGGCGCTGTCCCGGGCCCGCATCAGCTGGATGAGGTTGGAGAGAAAGCCCTCCTCCCCCGCTCTGAAGGGGCAGGCCTGATACAGCAGGCGGTTGAGGCCGAGAAGGGGGTTCTCCCCGCTTTCTACCTGAAAGGCCTTAAAACCATTGGCCGCATGCTGACGGGCGATTTCCGCCAGCAGATCCATCTTGGCCTCAAAGTGGTGATAAAAGCTGCCTTTGCTGCAGCCCACCCGGTCCAGGATGTCCTGCAGGGAGGTGTTCTCATAGCCATGCCGGATGAACAGCTCCGCCGCGGTGTCCACCAGCTCCTGCTTGCGCCTCTCGCCTTTTCGCATGGTCGCCCTCCTATTAGTTGTATTCTATCACCTGCTGCACCATGGGGTAGCGGGAAGTGAACAGCTTTTCCCGCCGGTATGCCACACCGTCTCTGAGGTAAACCCGGTAGGTGTCCACCGTGTAGCCGGTTCTGGCCTTCTTCAGCTCCTGCTGGGTGCCGGGC
>CAZSSU010000241.1:1681-2128 GCA_964609415.1 uncultured Christensenella sp.
GGTTGGGCTGCATCAGCGGCTCATAGGGGGGCACGGTGCTGCCGGTCACCTCAGTTTCCAGCATCATGCTTTCCCCAGGCCCCGTGCGCATGCCAAATACCTCCACTGTCACCTGGCGCTTGTCGTAGTAAGCAATCAGGAAAACCGGGGTGTCTTTATCGTTGCGGAACTTGAAGTCCAGGTTGGGCCAGTTTACCGTGGCGTCCAGGCCTTTGTCCACATAGCTGCTGGGCCAGGCGTGGGGAGACCTGTCCACAATCGTCATCCCAGCCAGGGCTGCGGCGTTAAAGAGCGTGGAGGACACCTGGCACACGCCGCCCCCCACATCGTCAATTAAAACGCCTCCCGCAATGGCGGGCGCTCCCCGGTAGCCCTTTTCAAGGGTGCGCTGACCGGTGGCTTCATTAAAGGAAAGGGTCTCACCCGGCATCAGGGTTTTGCCATTCA
>CAZSSU010000242.1:0-2071 GCA_964609415.1 uncultured Christensenella sp.
TTCCTGGTCGAGCTCTACCGGCGGATGCTGCGCATCCGCAAATTTGAGGAGCAGGCCAAGGAATGCTTCACCAAGGGCATGCTGGCCGGCAACATCCACCTGGCCATTGGCCAGGAAGCCGCGGAAGTGGGCGCTTGCGCTGCCCTGACTGACCGGGACTATATCACCGGCACCCACCGGGGCCATGGCCAGTGCATTGCCAAAGGCGCCAAAACCGACAAAATGATGGCTGAGCTCTTTGGCAAAAAGACCGGCTACTGCCAGGGCAAGGGCGGCTCCATGCACATTGTGGACGCCAATCTGGGCATCCTGGGCGCCAACGGCATCGTGGGCGCTGGCATCCCGATTGCCACCGGCGCTGCCTATGCCTCCAAAACCTGGGGCGATGACGCGGTGACGCTGTGCTTCTTTGGGGATGCCGCTGCCAACCAGGGCACCTTCCACGAGGCCATCAACATGGGCGCCGCCTGGGACCTGCCGGTCATCTACCTGTGTGAAAACAACAAATACGGCGTATCCACCGATATCAGCCGGGTGACCAACAACGAGCATATCTCCGAGCGCGCCGCTGCCTATAACATCCCCGGTGTCACCGTGGACGGCAACGACGTGCTGGCCGTATACGAGGCCGTGAAAACCGCCGTGGAGCGCGCCCGCAGGGGCGAAGGCCCCAGCCTGGTGGAGTGCCTCACCTACCGCCACGAAGGCCACTACTGCGGCGACCAGGCCGGCTACCGCCCGGGCGAATACATGGAAGAAGCCCTGGCCCACGAAGCCATTCCCACCTTCCGCAAATACCTGCTGGAGCAGGGCGTGAAGGAAGAGGAAATCGTCAAGGTGGAAGAGGAGATCACCGAGGAGATCGCCCATGCCTACCGCTTCGCGGATGAGTCCGAATATCCGGACCCCGCCGAGGCTTTCACCGATGTGTATAGCATGGACAACGAGAGGAGCGTGCTGAGATGAGCAGGAGAATTAGCTTCAGCGCAGCCACCCGCGAGGGTGTGCTGGAAGAAATGCGCCGGGATTCCAACGTCATGGTGATCGGCGAGGATATCGCGGTCATGGGCGGCACCTTTGCCCTGACCCGCGGCTTTCTGGAAGAGTTTGGCCCCATGCGTGTCCGCGATACCCCCATTTCCGAGTCCGGCTTTATGGGGATGGCCGTGGGCATGGCCATGCGCGGCATGCGCCCCATTGTGGAACTGATGTATAACGACTTTATCGCCGTGTCCCTGGACCCCCTGATGAACCAGGCGGCCAAGCTGCGCTACATGACCGGCGGGCAGATCACCATCCCCATGGTGCTGCGCGCACCCATGGGCGCTGGCCGCAGGAACGCCGGGCAGCACTCCCAGTGCCTGGAAGCGCTGTTCATGCACATTCCGGGCTTGAAGCTGGTGTGCCCCTCCACAGCCTATGACGCCAAGGGCCTCATCAAAACCGCCATCAGGGACAACGACCCGGTGGTGGTGCTGGAGCATAAGCTGCTCTACGCCAAGAAGTTTGAAATGCCGCCGGAGGATGAGGAGTATACCATCCCCCTGGGCAAGGCTGACATTAAGCGTGAGGGCAAGGACATCACCATCCTCACCTGGTCCCGTCAGGTGCTCTTCGCCCTGGAAGCGGCGGAAACCCTGCAAAACGAGCATGGCATTTCCTGCGAGGTGGTTGACCTGAGGAGCCTGGTGCCGCTGGACTGGGAAACTGTCAACGCTTCTGTGAAGAAAACCCACAACGTCCTCACCCTGGAAGAGGGCGTGATGCGCGCGGGCGTGGGCGCTGAACTGTCAGCCCAGATCACCGAAACCCTCTTTGACGAGCTGGATTCCCCGGTGAACCGGGTGGCGGGCGCCAACGTGGTGTCCCCCTTCAGCCCGACGCTGGAGGACGCGGTGTTCCCGCAGCCCAAGGATGTGGTGGCGGCCGTTCGCAGGCAGCTGAATGTGTGAGCGGAGGAATAAATGAGCAAACAGATTTTAATGCCCCAGTATGGGCTGACCATGGAAGAAGGCGCCGTTGAAAAATGGCTGATCAAAGAAGGGGACGTGATTAACGAAGGCGATGTGAT
>CAZSSU010000243.1:0-1965 GCA_964609415.1 uncultured Christensenella sp.
TGCACTTTATGCCCAAGGAGGGATTCAGCCGCGGGGCGCTGAAAATGAACCTGGCCGAGGGAGCGGATATCAATCAGGTGGTCATTGCCTGCACCCGGCGCGTGAATGACCTGGCTTTTAACTACTATGAAGACGAAATCACCCTGCTGCTTAAGGGCTTGGCGGAGGATGCGGGCTACCCCCAGGGCGGGGCAAGGTTTCAGGCGCACAGCCTGAGGCCCTTCCAATGGGACGAGGAGAAGGCGAAGCGCTTCATGGGAGACAGGGGGCATCTGCCTACGCTGCAAGAGGTGTTGAACTGGGAAGCCTATGGGATGCCTGATGTGCCGGATTCCGTGCTGGCCCTGCCCTATAACCATGAGGACTACCGCTTTTATGCGCTGTCTGGGGAAATCACCAAAAAGCCCGGCAGCTTTGGCGTGTATGACGTGGTGTTCGCGCTGTCCGGCCAGCCGGAGGGGGTGTACGCGTCCAGCTATAAGGCCTGCAGCCTCTGTGATGAGATTGACTATTTTGACATGTTTGGCGATGACGTCATCAGGCCCAATGGGCTGTCGGATGTTCGGGATGATTACTACCGCCGGATGGGAGAGAACTTGAAAGCCTCCTTCCATGTGCTGCTGCTGGTGAACACAGCAGGGCGCAGTGATGAGGAGATCCTTCAACTGGTGGAATCCCTGGACATCACCGCCGCCTTCTCGGGGGAAAAATGGAACATGAGCTATGAGGAGCATGGCACCACCTCGGACGTTGGCCCCATGAGCCATGAAAAGGTGCACATGGAGGGCTTGGTGTGGGGTGAGGGCCTGCTGCGTCAACTGGACTAAGCCCTGACCCAGGACGATTGACAGGGCAAAAGGAGATTATGATGAAGAAACGCATGCTGGTTTTTGTGCTGGTCTGCCTGCTGTTACCCGGCCTGGCAGAGCCCATCACCCAGGCGGACATGATTACAATCGCGGCGGAAGCCATTGCCTTCAAGTGGGGCGAAGAGCCGGAGCTGCTGGATGAAAACAAGTGGAAGCTTCATATTTTCGCGCAGCCTGACAAGCAAAGCCCCCAGTGGGAAATCTGGTTTGAGCCAATGGAGGTGACGCTTAATGGCTATGAGCTGGTCATCACGCAGGATGGCCGCGTCATAGAAGCTCGGATGCAGCCAGGCACAGGGAACCCAGCCATCACCGCCTCCCAGGTGCAGGACAGCTATTCCATGCGCCATGGGCATATGAGCTCCTGGGACGCGGAAACATGGATCAGCTTCCATAATGACTTGAAGCGGGTCGCGGAAGCCCAGGACAGCGATGTTCTGCTGGGCAACCTGGGGATGTTTTTGAACCAGGAATATGCCAGGCCCACAGAGGATATGATTGCAAAAACTGAGGCCATGGCCATCGCCAGCCGCCTGTCAGAAGCGCCAGCGCAGGTGGATCAGGCATACAGCGGCGCTGTGCTGCTGATGGACCGTGGGGAGCCGGTGTGGAAGGTGCAGCTGTTTCCGGTGCAGACGGAAGGGAGAGCCCTGCCCTTCCTGGTGGAAGTTCATGCCATATCAGGGGCGGTGCGCGGCTTCCGCCAGGTGGCGGCGGATGACTTCCGCTATCGCCTGTACTATGTGCTGGATCGCTTCATGCCGCCGCCGGATGCGGCAGCACTTCCCCTTCATCAGGCCACACTCCGGCCTGATGGCAAGCCCGCTTTCTGGTATTCGCCCAAGGCTCCGGATTACTACTGGGAAGCCATGGATGCCTTGCGGGACCAGGGCGAGGTGGACCAATTGCTGAGGGAATGGGAGGCGGCGTATGGCCGCAATCGGGTTTTCTGGCCGCTGGAAGCCCAGGCTTTTTACCACACCATTGATCACATGGATGCCCTGGTGGGAAGCTTCCCGGGGCTGCCGGATGAGGAGGACATCAGCCAGGAGCAGGCCCTTGAGATTGCCCGGCAGGCGATGCTGGACAGCGGCAT
>CAZSSU010000244.1:0-1958 GCA_964609415.1 uncultured Christensenella sp.
GCCTACCGGCACCATGGCGTACATGCCGATGACAAACAGCCCCACAAAGCCGCACAGCGCCGTGGTGGGGATGCGCACGGAACGGTCCTCAATCTGCACCCGGGCGCGGCTGGCCTTGCCGGTGAGGGTGGCCACGCTCCTGCGCTCCAGCACATATTTTTCAACGATGAACAGCGTCATGGAAATGACCAGCAGCACCACCGCCATGCCCGAGGAGGAGCGCACGTCAAAGTTGGATATCTGCATATAGATATAGGCGGCCAGCGTGTGGAAATCCCCGCCAATCATGATGGGGTTGGTAAAGTCCGCCACCGACTCGATAAAGGCCACCAGGAAGGCGTTGCCCAGGCCTGGCAGCAGCAGCGGCAGCGTCACATCCCTAAACACCCGCCAGCGGCTGGCGCCCATGTTGCGAGCGGATTCCTCAAGGGAGGGGTCGATGTTGGCCAAAAGCCCCTTGAGCATCAGATACGCCACCGGGAAGAAGGTGAGCACCTGCACGATCAGGATGCCGTGCATGCCGTAAATGTTCGCGTCCTTGATGCCCAGCAGGTGATAGGTGATCAGCCCCCGCCGCCCAAAAATCATGATCATGGACAGCGACAGCACAAAGGGCGGGGACACGATGGGCAGCATGGAAATCACCCGGAAAATGGGCCGCATCCGGGTTCTCACATACACTTCCACATAGGCAAAGAGGAAGCCGATGATCGTTGAAAATAGCCCGCTGATGGCGCCCAGCAGCAGGGTGTTCTGCACCACCTTCATGAACATGCTGTTTTTGAACAGCCCCAGGTAAACGTCCAGGGTGAAGTGGGTTTCGTCAATGTCCTTGTAATAAAGCCCCAAGTCCCGGACCGTGTCCTGAACCTGAGCCAGGGTGAGGGATTCCGTGTCCGGGGTGGCGTTTTGGGCCGCCTGGCCATTGATGATGGCCGTAAAAGCCTCCAGGGCCTCCGGGTCTGCGGCAATGGCGGCCTGGCGGGCCTCTATCTGTGCGGCCAGGGCTGCCAGCTTTTCCTTGTCCCGGCTCACCTCGCCGCGCTTATACTCGTTGCTGTAAGCCACATAGTCGTTGACCAGATGATAAACCGGGTTGTCCTCCAGGGCTTCCTCCTGCCTGACAAGGGCCAGCAGGGCATTGCCTTTGTTGACCAGCATGGTGGGGTAATCCGTCTCAAAGCTCTGGGTTAAAATGGTCGTCAGCGGATACACCACAAACATCAGCAGGAAGGCCAGTACCGCGGCGATGACAATCACCATGATGGGGTCTGCCATCAGCTTTTTGCGGTCGAGCTGTTTGCTCCTTGCGCTTGCCAAGCCTAACACCTCATTCCTTAATCTTGCCTTTATTGATTGGCAAAAACCGCCGGGTAGGGCGGTCTTTGCCAATCAAGTGTATGTTTTCAATCAGTTTTTGGGCTGAACCTTGTCGGTGGTGATGGAGTCTGTCCAGGTTTTGATGATGTGATTCTTGTTTTCACCGGTCCACACAGCGTCGTAGTCGATGAGCTTGATGCCCATTTCGTTGAGGGACTTGGCGCTCTCAGGATCCTTGGCGCCTTCCACCGTCAGGAACTGGAGGCTGCCCACCGTCTGGGCGATTTCCTGGCATTCGGGCGTCATGGCAAACTGGATGAACAGCTTCGCCGCGTCCAGGTTTTTAGCACCCTGGATGATGGCAGCGCCGCCCACTTCGTAGCCGGTGCCGTCAGTGGGCGCAAACAGCTTGATGTTGTCGTAGCCTTCCTCGATGTACATGAGGCCGGTGTGCAGGAAGCCCACCCCGATGGCGGCTTCGCCCGTTGACACCATGGCGGAGGTGCCGGAGCCGGTTTTCACGTAGGTGATGACGTTGGGGTCAATGCGGGACACCAGGTCCAGGGCCTTTTCCTCGCCATAGAGCTGGAAGAGGATGGAGGCGGTCATCACGCCGGTGCCGGTGGCGCCGGGGTTGG
>CAZSSU010000245.1:0-1574 GCA_964609415.1 uncultured Christensenella sp.
CTCAAACACCGTCTGCGCGCCATAGCGCTTGGTGACCTCATACAGCGCCAGCATCTTAGAGCCTCTCCAGGCCGCGTTGCGCGGCGTCAGCGGCCAGGGCCACCAGGCGGCTGGCCAGGGCACTGAGTGTCACAATGATCACCGTCCAGGCAAAAAGCTCTGCCGTGTACAGGTTCACCTTCACAATATAGAGCTTTTCCCCGATGGTACCGTCAGGGATGCCAATCAGTTCCGCCGCAATGCCGCTTTTCCAGCACAGGCCCACAGCGCTGATCGCACCTGACTTGAAATAAGGGAAAATCTGGGGCAGATCCAGGTACAGCAGCCTTCTGAAGGCAGGCACCTGGAACACCTGGGCCACTTCCTTAAGCCCCTTGTCCCGGCGTTTGATGCCCTCCATCACATTGCCAAAGATGAGTGGAAAGCCAATCACAAAGGCGATGAGGGTGGAAAGCCAGCGGGTGGACACCAGGATGATGGCCAGAATCACGAAGCTGGCCACTGGCACCGAGCGGGCTGCCCCCACCAGGGGGGCTGTCAAATCCCGCACCCAGGGCAGCCTGGCGCTTAAAAAGGCAAGGGCAGTGCCAAAGGCAGCCGCCCCCAGGAAGCCAATCAGAATGCGCCCGCCAGAACGAAGCGCGGCCATCCAGGAAGCAGAATCGGTCAATAGCCGGGCCAGTTCTCCCAGCACGGCAACGGGGGATGCCAGGAGATACTCCTGCCCCATCGCCATGGCCAGGATTTGCCAAAGGATTAGCCAAAACAGGGTGGCCAAGGCCACCCTGATGCGCTTGGGTCTGTCAGGGCTGGTAATAGAAGGCCGCATCCGGCATCTGCCCGCCCACAGACTTGGGGTTCTGATCAAACAGCATCTGGTAGAAGGGGACAAGGGCTTTTTCCATGTCCGCCCCTGTGATGAAAGAGATGTTGCAATAGGGCAGCGCGCGCTCAGCCACGGGGGCAGCCACGATCTCATAGCTGCCGATAAGGGCAGCCGCTTCCTTCACATTGGCGTTTACGAAGGCCACAGAAGCCTCGTAGTCCGCCAGGAACTTGGCGGCGGCTTCCGGGTTCTTTTCCAGGAAGCTCGTCCGGGCAACGGTGACGCCGGTGATCATGCTGTCCCCGGTGACCGCTTCCCATTCCTTGGTCAAATCCAGGGCAATTTTGATCTGGTCGTTCTTGGTTTGCGCCACTGTCACAAAGGGCTGGGGCAACATGGCCAGGCCATTGGGGTCAGCCAGGAAAGCCGCCAGGGCTTCTGAATGCTCGGCTTTCCAGTCCACCTCCACATCCTTCACACCGGCTTTTTCCAGCAGGTAGGTGAGGGTGTATTCGGGGGTGGACGCCTTGCCGCTGGCATACACCTTGCGGCCGGACAGGTCAGCCAGGGTTTTCACCCCTTCGCCTTTTTCCACAATGTAGAGGACACCCAGGGTGTTGATGTTGGTCACCTTGATGGCACCCTTGGTGTTCTGGAAGAGGATGGCCGCCAGGTTGACCGGCAGGCAGGCCACATCCACCTCGCCCTTGGCAATGGCAGGCACCAGCGCGTCGGGGCTGGCCGCCAG
>CAZSSU010000245.1:1584-1958 GCA_964609415.1 uncultured Christensenella sp.
TTTCATCAGCTTCACCAGGCCCATGGCGGTGGGGCCCTTCAGGGCCGCCACGCGCACAGGGGCTTGCTCCGCCGCGGCGATCAAAGCCGCTGAAGCCAGCGTCAGCGCCAGCAGGAATACAAGCGTCCGTTTAAACAGGTTCATCCATTTGTCCTTTCTGGGGATACGGTCAAGCCTCAAGCCTTGGTTTTCTGCAGGGGCTTGTACTTGCTCCGGGGGGTGTAGTGGGTGTGCAGCAGCTGATGGGCCTTGTGGCTGTTGGGCTCACCCAGGAACTCATCATAAATGCGCTTGATGCCAGGGTTCTCATGGCTCTTGCGGTAGGTCATGCCGGCATCCGCACTGTAAAGCGCCTTTGCACGCTGCACCCTGGG
>CAZSSU010000246.1:0-1916 GCA_964609415.1 uncultured Christensenella sp.
CGCTGCCAGCAACCCGCTGTTCATCTCCAAGGAAGATGTGCCCCAGGACAACCTGGAAAAGGAGAAGGAGATTCTCCGCGCCCAGGCCCTCAACGAAGGCAAGCCCGAGAAGATCGTGGACCGGATGGTGGAAGGCCGCATTGAGAAGTACTACAAAGAAGTGTGCCTGCTGGAGCAGCCTTTTGTGAAGAACCCTGACATCACCGTGCAGGCGCTGGTGAACGAAGTGGCTCTGGCCAGCGGGGAAAAGATCTCCGTGCGCCGTTTTACCCGCTATGAGCGCGGCGAAGGCATCGAGAAGAAGGCCTGTGACTTGGCCAGCGAAATCGAGGCCCTGACCGCTCAGGCTTAAGCGCCGCGTGGTCATAATCGGATAACATCAAGGCGGCGCTCTTCGCGCCGCCTTTTGCAAACAAACCGGGAGGGTCTATGGCATACAAACGCATCATGTTGAAGCTTTCCGGCGAGGCGCTGGGCGTAAATGGCTGGCTGTTTGACCATGAGAAGATCATGGCGGTGGCCCAGGTCATCAAAGAGGTGGTCACCTCAGGCACGCAGGTGGGCATCGTGATTGGTGGCGGCAACCTATGGCGTGGCCGCACCGGCGCTGCCCAGGGCATGGATGCCGTCAGGGCAGATCATATGGGCATGCTGGGCACGGTGATGAACTGCATCATCATGCAGGATGCCCTGATCAGGGCGGGACAAACGGCTGAGGTATTCTCTGCCCTGCCGGTGCCTGGCGTCTGTCAGGGCTACCGGCGGGACGCAGCAGACGAGGCCCTCAACACCAAGGGCGTGGCGCTGTTTGGTGGCGGCCTGGGCAACCCCTTCTTCACCACGGACACCGCCGTGGTGCTCAGGGCGGTGGAACTGTCCGCTGATTTGCTGCTGCTGGCCAAGAATGTGGACGGCGTCTACACCGCTGACCCTAACAAGGACCCCAGCGCCACCCGGATCATCGACATCACTTATCAGGAAGCCATCAGCCGCGGCCTGGCGGTGATGGACCTGGCGGCTTTCAAACTCTGCGCTGATCAGGGGCTGCCCCAGGTGCGGGTATTTGGCCTGGATCACCCTGAAAACATCAAACGTGTGCTGATGGGCGAGCCTTTGGGCACGCTGCTGCACCCCTAAAAGGATAGATAGAGCATGAAGCGTCTCAGGCGGCTCATCTGGTTTATCGCCGGCAGGCTCACCCTCATCACCGTGGTGCTGGGGCTGTCCACCATCGCGTTCTATTTTGCGATGAACGCCGCCAACATCTATGTGGTGCTCAAAGACGGCATGGCCCAGCGGGCCATGACAGTCATGATGAAATCCGACAAGACAGACTTGAATAAATATTTCGCTACCAACTATTTGATGCGGGATCCGGTGCTGGCGGTGATTGACAATGGCACCAACCCCTATGATCGCTACCAGATTACCGGCATCGACCACCGCCTGCGCATGGAGTGGATGTGGTCCTGGCCCTGGGAGGATACCGCCCGCGCCACCATCACCGAGGAAATCCCTGGCATTGACGGGCGCATCCTGGCTGCCTGGCGGGGGGTGACGCCCCAGGATCAGTTAAACCCGCCCACCTGGCAGTCCGGGCGTTATGATGTGGTGCTGGTGCGGGAAAGCGGGCAATGGCATATCCGCAGCATGAGCTATCTGGGGGCATATCCGTAAATTGACAGAACAAAAACAACCCACATTAATATTAGCGCCTATGGCCGGCATTACAGACTGGCCATTTCGTTTGCTGTGCAAACAGCAGGGCGCTGACGAGCTGGTAACGGAGATGATCAGCGCCATGGGCCTTATCCAGGCGCCCAGGAGCAGCCGCGCCTATCAGCAGCTGCTGGAGACAAAGGCCGAAGAAGCCCCCCTCTATGCCCAGTTGTTTGGCCATGAGCCTGAGTATATGG
>CAZSSU010000247.1:0-1905 GCA_964609415.1 uncultured Christensenella sp.
CTTCGCCCTGAATCATGTCAGCGGCGGTGTTCTGGGAGAAGGAGCCCTCATAGAACAGGCCCTCAGCCACCAGCTTGTTGATAAAAGCGAGGCCCGCTTTCATGCCGGCGGCATCATCCAGGCAGCTCACCACTTTACCATTGTCCAGGTACAGGCCAAAGCCTTCCGCACCGGAGGTGATGGCTTTGCGCAGGTTGAGGGGATAATAGGTGAAAGCGTTCATCACAAAGGAGTCGGAGTTGGTGTGCCAGCCGTCATCGTAGTTGGCGATCATGGGCAGCTCGTCCTGCTCGCCGTTGCCGTTGGGATCCTTTTCCTTAAAGGCCTTCAGCACATTGTAGAATTCATCCGTGGTGGTGGGTTTTTCCAGGCCCAGCTTTTCCAGCCAGGTGCTGTTGATCCAGTATTTCTGGCGCAGGCCGCAGTGGTAGCAGGTGTTGATGTCAGGCAGTGAGTAAATCTCGCCATCCAGCTGGGTCATGCGGGCACGGGCACCGGGGAACTCTTCAAACATCTTTTTGATGTTGTTGCCGTGCTCGTCAATCAGGGCGCTCAGCGGCAGGAAGAGCTTTTCTTCGATGCCATACTTGGTGATGTTGCTGTCGGAGATGCCCACAGACAGGAACACATCCGGGTAGTTGTCAGACGCCAGGATCAGGCCCAGCTTTTCTGCAGCGCCTTCCTCAGGGATCACTTCAAAGCTCAGGTCGATGTTGGTTTTTTCTTCCAGCCATTTCACATAGGCATTGGTCTCCCAGTTCTCAATGGCGGGGTCACCAATCACAGCCACCCGCAGTTTGATATCGCCAAAGTTTTCGGCGATGGGCAGCTTGTCTTCGGCCATTGCGCTGCCCAAAGACAGCAGCAGGGCCAGGGCCAGCAACAGGGACGTTAGTTTCTTATACATCCAGGGAACCTCCTTTATTTATGTGGCCAGGGCCACTTAGGTATGGGGAAAATGGGACATCAGCCCTTCACAGAGCCTATCATCACCCCTTTGACAAAGTACTTCTGCACAAAGGGATAAAGAATCAGAAGGGGAACCGAGCTGACCACGATGACGGCATACTTGAGCAGATTGGTCATGCCCTGGCGGGTAGCCATGTTGCGCAGGTCAGCCACCTGGCCAATGTCCATGCTGTTGAGGATGAGGATGTTGCGCAGCACCACCTGCAAGGGGTACATCTCAGGCTTGGACAGATAGATGAAGGCATCAAAGTAGCTGTTCCAGTTGCCCACCGCGCAGTACAGCGCCACCACCGCCAGAATGGCCCCTGACAGCGGCAGGGTGATGTACCACAACATGCCAAACACCGAGCAGCCGTCCAGGCTGGCCGATTCATACAGCTCCTCTGGAATCGCGTTTGACATATAGGTGCGCGCCAGGATGATAAACCAGGGCCAGACCGCGTTGGGCAAAATAAGCGGCCAGATGGTATCCAGCATGTTCAGGTCCTTGATGAGCAGATAGGTGGGGATGAGGCCGCCTGAAAACAGCATGGTGAACAGGATGAGGGCGCTGAAGACATTGCGCCCGAAGAAATCCTTGCGCGAGAGGGAAAAGCCGCACAGCACCGTCATAATCAGCGTCAGGGCCGTGCTGCCCACGGTGTAGATGAAGGCGTTTTTATAGCCAGACAGGATGCTGGCATTGTTGAACACCGCTTTATAAGCCTCCAAGCTGGGTTCCACCGGCCACAGCCACACATCCCCCGCGATCACCGCGTTGGTGGAAGAGAAGGAAGCGCTCACCACATAGATTAAGGGGTAGGCCACAATGGCGCTAAACAGCAATAGCAGCGCCAGGGAAACAGCGTCAAAGACCCTGTCACCCAGGCTTTGCTTCAAGCGGTTGCGGTGTTTTGAAATCACTGTCTTTTGCATGCTTCTCTCCTCACCACAGCC
>CAZSSU010000248.1:0-1903 GCA_964609415.1 uncultured Christensenella sp.
CGGGCGACTTTGTGACGGTGATTGGCGGCAACGGCGCCGGGAAATCCACCCTGCTGAACTGCGTGGCAGGCGTGTTCCGGCAGGATCATGGCTCCATCCGGGTGAATGGGACGGTGCTTGATAAACTGCCGGAGTATAAAAGGGCCAAGCACTTGGGCCGGGTGTTTCAGGACCCTTTGATGGGCACCGCCGCTGACATGGAAATTGAGGAGAACCTGGCCCTGGCCTGCCGGCGCGGGCGCGCCCGCACGCTGGCCTGGGGGGTGACCGCCATGGAACGGGAGCGCTACAAGAAGCTGCTGACCAGCCTGGGCCTGGGGCTGGAGGACAGGATGAGCCAGAAGGTGCGCCTGCTCTCCGGTGGACAGCGCCAGGCGCTGACCTTGTTGATGGCCACCATCGGTTCTCCCAAGCTGCTGCTGCTGGACGAGCACACCGCGGCCTTAGACCCCAAAACCGCCAGGAAGGTGCTGGAGCTCAGCGACCAGTTCATCAAGGACATGGGCCTCACCTGCCTGATGGTGACCCATAACATGCGGGACGCCATCCAGTATGGCAACCGGCTGATCATGATGAGCCAGGGCCGCATCATCCTGGATGTGAACGGCGAGGAAAAGAAAAAACTCACCGTGGAAAGCCTCATCCAGCGCTTCTCCCAACAAAGCGGGGATGAGGTGATGAATGACCGGATGCTGCTGAGCTAATTTTGCAGCGTTGCCAAGGCTGCCAGGGCTTAGCGCCCTGGTTTAGGCCGTCAAAAAGCTTTGGCTTTTTGACGGGAAAGGAACGATGGGCCATCCGCCTCTCACTTCGTTCACGGGCGGCGGATGGCAATGAAACCCTTGCTACGCAAGGCCTTCCGCCACACCGCACAGGTCGCTGTGGCGGATTTCCATCAGAGGGCTCCGCCCTCCGATACCTCCTTGAATATACTGTTCCAGGGCTTAGCGCCCTGGTTTTTTTGTTATCACAAGGCCGTCAGCGTCGCCTGGTGGCGTGCCAGGATGGCTATGCGCAGAGAAAGGTGTTACGATAGTAACAGTTTATGGGGAGGTGAGAAGGATGGATATCCAGGATATTCTGCGCATTCCCCTCCTGGGCTGCCTGGGGGAGGATGTGATCCGCCGGGAGTTGGCGGGGGGCGGCTTTAGGCGGCAGCAGTACAAAAAAGGCCGGCTCATCCATGGGGAAGGGGATGCATGCTGTCACCTTGAGATCATCCTTTCAGGCCAGGTGGCGGTGGAGCGGGTCAGCCAGGAGGGCGACCTGATGACCATTGCCGCTTTCCATCAGGGGGACTGTGTGGGTGGAAACCTGCTATTCTCTTCCCGCCCGGTTTACCGGCTGGCGGTGAGCGCCCATCAGCCCACCCGGATCCTAGAGATCAGCCGGGAGGCGGCCTTTAGGCTCTTTCAGGAGAGCAGCGTTTTCCTGGCGCGCTATCTGGCCTATGTGGCCGACAACGCGGGGCTTTTGGAGGACAAGCTCACCCACTTCACCAACCTGCCCATCCGCGCAAGGCTCCTCAACTTCCTCAAGGCCGAGCAGAAAAAGCAGGGCAGCCGCCACATCCTGTTGCCAGCCAGCAAAAAGGCGCTGGCCGCCCAGTTTGGCGTCCAGCGCACTTCCCTGTCCCGGGCGCTTCAGAAAATGCGGGATGAAGGGCTGATTGCCTTTGACCGGCACAGCATCACCCTGATTTAGGCTTTTTCCACCGGCACCCACAGTTCTTTAAATTTGCTAAACAGGTCTTTCCACGCCTGGGTGAAATCGGCGTCCGGATGCGATGCCATCGTGAGGCCGGCCATCTGGAACCCCTCTTTATGCTCCATGCGAATGTCCATCGTCTGTCCTCCTTTGATTTGAAGTGAGAAGTGTATCGGGGGGAGGTATTGAAACATTG
>CAZSSU010000249.1:0-1882 GCA_964609415.1 uncultured Christensenella sp.
AAGCTTCAGGCCCAGGGGGGCGATCTTGGGGGTGATGGCGCCCAGCATATACTGGCCGAGCTCGTCATAGTTGGCAGCCAGGTCGAGCGCCGGGATCTTTGACTGGGCCAGCATGTCGCTGAGCGAGGATACGATGGTGCGCTTCACCTGTCCCTCGACGCCCTCGGTGGTGAACAGCTCGCTGGTGCCGAACACCTCGCGCAGGAAGGCCACCGGGTCCTGCACGCGGAAGCTGTAGATGCCGAAGGCGCGCAGGCGGATCATGCCGAAGTCGGCGTCGCGCATCATCACCGGGTTGCTGGTGCCCCATTTGAGGTCCAGGAACTGGCGGGTGTTGATAAAGTAGACCTCTGCCTTGAAGGGGCTGTTGAAGCCGAACTTCCAGCTTTTCAGCGCGGTCAGCACAGGCATGTTCTGGGTGCTCAGCTCATAGCGGCCGGGCTGGAAGACGTCGGCGATCTTGCCCTCGTTGACAAAGACGGCCACCTGGCTTTCCCGCACGGTCAGCTGGGCGCCCATCATGATTTCCTTGCCGTTGCGGTCATAGCGGTGCACCATGGTGTTGCTGCTGGAATCGGTCCATTCGATGACGTCAATCAGCTGGCTGTTGATGATTTTTTTGAAGAAACTCATGGGGGAACCCTCCTTTGTGATGTGGGTGGGGTATTCAGGCCTGGTGAGCGACCAGGTGATCAATGGAATCAAGCATTTTGTATTGGGCGATGGACAGATCCAGGTCCAGGTAGTCCTTGACCTCCTGGATCATGCGGGTGATGTGGGCATGCACCCGGCGGCTGAGCAGGTCCAGGTCTTCCTCCGGCACGTCAGCCACCTGGCAGGCGATGACCCGCAGATGGCCCGAGTCCAGGAGGGCGGCACCGTAGTAGACATCATCCACAAAGCGGCCCAGGAAATTGGCCCGCAGGGCGGTTTCCAGGCGCTCAGCCCCATAGCGCCAGCGGGAGTGCAGGTATTCGTCGCCGCCTGGCAGGGTCAGTTCATACAGGAAGCTGTGCTTGTCGGGGGCAAAGTGCGCCCGGGACAAGGACAGCCGGCTGTTCAGTTCGTCCTTGGTTTTAATTTCCTGCATCAGGAGCCTGCGCATCAGGTCATCTCGCAGGCGCTCCACCGCCATGTCCACATGGTAATCGTCGTCGCTGAAATCAGCGTGGAGCCGGTCCAGGTGCTCCCGGATGAGGCGAAGCTCTTCCCTGAGGGCATCTAAATCGCTCTGGGGCTGGTAGATGGGCAGGAATGGGTGCTTTTTTTCAAGGTGCCGCAAAATGGGCGCCGGGTTCTGATTCGCCAGGGCAAAGCCCACTGCGTCCGCGTAGTGGCGGTCGATGAAGGCGATGGCGTCAGCGGTGTTGTCAAGCACGATGACAGGGTCGAACATCAGCCTGCCCCAGTCCTGAATGCCGGAAAACGCCTCGTTGATGTCGTCCCGGTCAGTTACCAGCAGCAGTTTGTACATCCTCTTCCTCCTTGGTGTGACATGAACCCATTATAAGGGGGCATAAGCAAAATGTCCATGTTTTTTACATTCTGTACAAATTTCGCCGCCATTTTTTGGCGTGTACACGAAAAAAGTGTCCGAAGACACTTTTTGCTGACAGGCCCCCTGCGGGGCTGGGGAGGAAATCAGATCTCGTCCGGCGGGGTCACATAGTCGCTCAGGCACACGCCTTTGCCAGCGGTGAGCCGATCCATAAAGCTCTTCGCGGCGGCGATGCCCTCGGTGTTCAGGCTGTAATAGATCCACTTGCCTTCGCGCTTGGTGTTAACCAGGCCGTTTTCACGCAGGGTTTTCAGGTGATGGCTGAGGGAGGCCTGGCTCCAGGAAACCAGCTGCTGCATCTCATACACGCACAGCGGACGACAG
>CAZSSU010000250.1:0-800 GCA_964609415.1 uncultured Christensenella sp.
TCAGGCGCGGCAAGGTGCTTGAGATTGATGGAGACAAGGCGCTGGTTCAGCTGTTTGAGCCCAGCCATGGCTTGCGCATCGACAATTCTGCTGCCCGCTTCCTGGGCCGGGGGATTGAGCTTTCCGTATCTATGGAAATGCTGGGACGCGTATTTGATGGCATGGGTCAGCCCAAGGATGGCGGCCCCGCTGTCATCCCGGAAAAACGCATGGATATCAACGGTGAGCCGCTGAATCCAGCCGCCCGGGACTATCCCAGCGAGTTCATCCAGACAGGTATTTCGGTGATTGATGGGCTGAACACCCTGGTGCGCGGGCAGAAGCTGCCGGTGTTCTCAGGCTCTGGTCTGCCTCACGCGCAGCTGGCCACTCAGATTGCCCGCCAGGCCAAGGTGCTGGGGCAGGATAGTAAGTTCGCCGTGGTGTTCGCCGCCATCGGCATCACCTTTGAAGAGGCGGACTACTTTATCTCGGACTTCAGGCGCACCGGCGCCATTGAGCGGGCAGTGCTGTTTATGAACCTGGCCAATGACCCGGCCATTGAACGCATCTCCACCCCGCGCATGGCCCTTACCGCTGCTGAATACCTGGCATATGAAAAAGGAATGCATGTGCTGGTCATTATGACGGATATGACCAACTACGCTGAAGCCTTGCGTGAGGTTTCCGCCGCGCGCAAAGAGGTGCCCGGACGCCGCGGCTACCCTGGCTATCTGTACACTGACCTGGCCAGCATGTATGAGCGGGCAGGCAGAATTATCGGGAAAGAGGGTTCCATCACGCAGATTCCCATCCTCACC
>CAZSSU010000250.1:810-1863 GCA_964609415.1 uncultured Christensenella sp.
AAAACCCACCCCATCCCTGACCTGACTGGTTATATCACAGAAGGCCAGATTATCCTCAGCCGTGAGCTGCACCGCAAGGGCATCACGCCCCCCATTGACGCGATGCCTTCCCTTTCACGGCTTAAGGATAAGGGCATTGGCGAGGGCAAGACCCGTAAGGACCATGCCGCCACCATGAACCAGCTGTTCGCCGCTTATTCCAGGGGCAAGGACGCCAAGGAACTGGCGGTTATCCTGGGCGAAGCTTCTCTGACGGACATGGATAAGAAATATGCCGCCTTCGCCGAAGCGTTTGAAAAACGCTATGTTTCCCAGGGCTATGACAGCGACCGCTCCATTGAGGAAACGCTGGAACTGGGCTGGGAACTGCTCACCATCCTGCCCCGCAACGAGCTGAAGCGCATCAGGGATGATATGCTTGACGAGTTTATGCCCCTTGACAAATCGGACGAGGAAGAAGGAGTGGAGGGCTAAATGGCCGTCTTGAACGTGAACCCCACCCGGATGGAGTTGACGCAGATGAAGCGGCGCCTGGTGACGGCCAAGCGCGGGCATAAGCTGCTCAAAGACAAACGGGATGAGCTGGTCCGCCAGTTTATGCTGCTGGTGCGTGAAAACCTGCGGCTTAGGAAACAGGTGGAAGGCGAATTAGGCTTTGCGCTGAAGGACTTTGCCCTGGCACGCGCGGTCATGGAGCCGGGTGCTTTAAGACAGGCTTTGCTGTATCCGGCTCGCCAAGCCTCTATTCGGGCTGGCAGGAGAAATATCCTGTCGGTTAAGGTGCCGGAGTTTGTGGTGGATGATGACAGCCTGGGCGAGGCGCAGCTTCCCTACGGCATGGCTGAAACCTCAGCCCAGCTGGACAACGCCATTGCCACCATGGCCCAAGCGCTGCCGAACCTTATCGCGCTTGCGGAAAAAGAAAAAACCGCCACTTTGCTGGCTGATGAAATCCAGAAAACCCGCCGCCGCGTGAATGCGCTGGAATATGTGATGATCCCCCAGTTTGAGGAAACCATCCGGTATATCACCATGAAGCTGGAAGAAAATGAG
>CAZSSU010000251.1:0-1811 GCA_964609415.1 uncultured Christensenella sp.
AAGGCAAGGCCCGCCTGCGTTTCTGCGTGGTGAGCGATCACCAGGAGGCGCAGATTGTGAAGGCGCTGGATACCCTGGTGGACGCCGCGGCGGAAGCCGGCATTTCCCTCCCCGCCTGATGCGCACCTTATTGACCGGCACCCTGACCCATGATGGCCTGGGAGGCGCGCCCATCCACCAGGAGGTATTGATCCAGGATGATCGCATCCTGGCGCTGGGCCAGAACCTGTCCCGGGAGGGGGCAGACATCTGGGACATGAGCGGGCTAAGCCTGTCGCCCGGCTTTATTGATGTGCACTCCCACAACGACTGGTGCGCCTTCTGGGCGAACCCCTTGCCCGCCTTTGAGCCCTTTGTGCGCCAGGGCATCACCAGCTTTGTAACGGGCAACTGTGGCCTTAGCGCCGCGGGCTTTGACCCTGCCAGCCCCCACCTGGAGGCGGTGGGCGGTGGGCTTTTTCATCTGGATGAAACGCTTGCCTCTCTGGGCAGCCCGGAGCGGTTTTTTAACAAGGCTGATGGCCAGGTGCCCTGCAACCTGGCCCTGCTCCTGGGCCACAACACCGCCCGCGCCAGCGTCACCGGGAATGAAAGCCGCCCCCTTACCCAGGAAGAACTGGCCCGGATGCTGGGGCTGCTGGAAGAAGGGCTGCAGCAGGGGGCCTGCGGCATCAGCCTGGGCCTGATGTATGAGCCGGGCCTGTACGCGCCCCAGGAGGAGCTGAAGGCGGTGGCCCGCTTGTGCGAGCGTTATGACCGGCCGCTGACCGTGCATGCCCGGGCGCTGTCCAAGGTGAGCATGGCCTATAAGCAGCTGCTGGGCCGCCCGCATCTGCTGCGCGCCCTGGATGAGCTTTACGACCTGGCCCGGGGCAGCCGGCTGAAGCTGCACTATTCCCACGCCATTTTTGTGGGCCGGCACAGCTTTGCCTCCAAGGACGAGATGCTCCGCCTCATTGACCAGATGGCCCGGGAGGGCATTGACATCGGCTTTGATATTTACCATGAAACCCTGGGCGTGTCCGTCATCACGGTGGTGATGCCACCCTGGTACCAGGCGCTCAGCGCCGCAAAAAAGCGCCAGTTTTTTAACCGCCTGCGCTTTACTCTCCTGGCGAAGGCCAGCATCCTGCTGCTGGGCTTTAACTTTGACGATATCCTGATTGCCCATGTGGGAGAAGGCAATGAGCGCTATGAGGGGAAAACCGTGGCCGCCATTGCCAAGGAGATGGGCGTTGGCAAGATTGAAGCCTACCTGCGCCTGTGCGAGATGAGCGATTTCAAGGGCCGGGTCAACATGGGCCCCTACAGCACACCCGAAATTATTGACGAGCTGGCCAAACACCCCCGGGCCCTGTTTATGACCGATGCCTGGTGGGAGCCCCGGGGCGTGCAAAACCCGGCGATGTATGACTGCTTCCCCAAATTTTTGCAGCAGGCCCTTCAAGGCCGGGGCGACAGCCTGCCCAACACCCTCATGAAAATGACCGGGGGCAGCGCACGCCGCTTTGGCCTTCCGGACCGGGGCGTCCTGCGCCCCGGCGCCTATGCTGATATCACAGTATTTGATGAAAAAGACGTGCTGGCCGGCATCCCCGACCAGAACCAGGCCTTTGGCATCCGGCATGTGCTGATCAATGGCCGGCCCGTGATGAAGGACGGCGTGGTGGATGGGGAGACCCTTGCCCATAGCGGCCAGGCTATACGGGTGGGCTAAACCAGGCTTAAGCCACTATCAAGGCGCGGTAGAAAGAAACGGCTTCTTCGAGCGCTTGCACCGGCAGGCGCTCGTTGGCCGCGTGGACGGAGGC
>CAZSSU010000252.1:0-1807 GCA_964609415.1 uncultured Christensenella sp.
CTCAAGCCAGGTTTGCCAGCCCTTTTCCTGCCAGGAGAGGCTGCGCAGCGCCATACGGGAGTCCGGGCTGCCGTCAAAGCCAGGGGCCTGGAAGGGGGATGGAGAAGGTGAGGGTGAGGGCTGATTTGCCAGCAGGCTCACAGCGCCAGGCGCATAAACCGTCATTGCAGCAGGCAGAGGATAGGCGACAAAGGCATCGGGCTTAAAAAAGCTTTGCAGGGGGGCTTTCCCTGTTAAGGTGTCCAGCGCAAAGCGGCTGGTGAACCCGCGGATTTCCTGGGGCTTTGCCAGTTTGGCTGACGGGAAGACCGTGGGGTCATCGTGGCCGTCAAGGAGGCTGTTGAAGCTGGCGTGGTTCGCGTCATGCAGATAGGCAACCATCACCGGCACGGGGGGCTTTGACTGCTGGATGGCATTAAGCCAGAAGGAATAGCCAGGCATCTCAGGGATGTCACCGTCAAATTGGGGGATGATGATGGCCGTGGGCACCTGGACATTGGCTGAAACGGTGGCTTTGTAGCGGGGGATCGCAAAGGGGCTGGTGCCGATGGCGGTTTTGCCATCCTCAGACAGCACGCCGATGTAGCTGGTGGGGGCCAGCAACAGGCAGCCTGGCACTTTCTTACCCTGGGCCAGGTAATAATTGGCGATCAAGGGTGCCATGCCGCCCCCGCGGGAGTGGCCGATGACATAGAGCGTGCTTGTATCCGCCTTGGCTTTTACATCGTCAGGGAGGGCGGCCAGGTGAGCGTCGATGAGGGCAATGGTTTCGCCCACCTCTTCCTCTGCACTGCGGTAAACCGGGTTCAGGTCGATGGCCAGGGCAACAAGGCCTGCATCCGCCAGGGCCTTCACCAGGTATTCAAGGCCCTTGTAGTAAGGGGTTTGGTCATCATCTGACTGCAGATGACGCCCGTGAAGGAGGATGGCAACTGGCCTGGCCTCCCCCTGGGGCAGCCCCAGCAAAGCTTCGCTCTGGCTGCCTTTGATGGAAACGCTTATGGGCAGGAGGCGGGCGGAAGAGCCGGCCTGCGCCAGTGGCAGGATAAACAGCAAAGCCAGCAGGATGGTCATTATTCTTCGGTGAGAGATCATAGGAGCCCCCTTTCAATTATCGGCATTATACCAGCCCAATCTTCATCCCTTCAAGTAAATTGGGGCTGCCTTGCGGCAGCCCCGGGAGAGGGAGGGATGGGAAACTCAGTTGCTGGCTGCGTTCTCCAGCACGCGCAGGGTGATGTTCAGGTCGATGTATTCGCCTTTTTCAAGCTCGCTGATCTTTTCAGCGTCTTCCAGCACTTCGGCCAGGCCGGCTACCCGGTACACCTTGATGGTGACGCTGTCATCGGCCTTTTGGCGGGAGATGAGGCTCACGAGTTGGTCAGCGGTTTGAATCACTTCGCCAGCGGCTTCCACAATGATGTCGCCCGGCTGCATGCCGGCGGCCTCAGCGGGGGATTTTGCCTCTACCTCTGACACATAAGCGCCTTGGGGCAGGATGCCCTGGGCGACGGGCAGGTAGTTGGCAGGCAGGGTGAAGATGCGCACGCCCATCCGGGGGGTGTTGGGGCTGGTGGCAGGGCTTGTGCCATCCGCGGCGGCCTTGTTCTGGGCGGCGGCGTCAGCCACTTCCTGGGCGTTGTATTTTTCCAGCGCGGACTTGATCATGGGCTTTGCCACATTGATGGGGATGCACATGCCGATGTTGTCAACACTGGTGCGGCTGAACATGTTGCTGTCAAACTTCAGCGTGGGAACGCCCTGAAGCTGGCCCAGGGTGTTGAACATGCCGCCGCCGGAGTTGCCG
>CAZSSU010000253.1:0-1799 GCA_964609415.1 uncultured Christensenella sp.
CCAGCTCACCGTGCGCGAGAGCCAGGTGGCGGTCTTTGTGAACGAAGGCAAAATCGCCGACGTGTTCCAGCCCGGCCGCTATGAGCTGTCCACCCAGAACATGCCCATCATGACGGCGCTGAAAAGCTGGAAGTACGGCTTCAACTCCCCCTTCCAGGCGGAGGTGTACTTCGTCAACACCAAGCAGTTCCTGGACCGCAAATGGGGCACCAGCAACCCCGTCATGATGCGCGACAGCGACTTTGGCATGATCAGGCTGCGCGCCTTTGGCATCTATTCCTTCCGCGTGGCAGATCCTGTGGTCTTCCTCAAGGAAGTCTTCGGCACCACTGAGCTGATGACCGTTGAAGGCGTTGAAGGGCAGATCAAGCGCACCGTGGTGTCAGCGCTGTCTGACATCCTCGCCCAGAGCAAAATCCCCGCCCTGGACCTGGCCGCCAACTATGACGAGCTGGGCCAGTTTGCCCTCAATTCCCTCCAGCCCCGCATGGCCCCGCTGGGCCTGAAGCTGGAAAGCTTTGTGGTGGAAAACATCTCCCTGCCCCAGGAAGTGGAGCAGGCCATGGACAGGCGCACCTCCATGGGCGTTGTGGGCGACCTCAACAAATACGCCCAGTTCCAGGCCGCGGAAGCCATCCGCGATGCCGCCCAGAACGAGGGCGGTGCCGCCGGCATGGGCGCTGGCATGGGGGCCGGCATGGCCATGGGCCAGATGATGCAGGGCGCTTTTGCCCAGCAGCCCCAGGCAGCCCAGCCCGCCGTCCAGACGGTGCCCTGTGTGAACTGCCATAAGCCCATCGCGCCTGCCAGCAAGTTCTGTCCGGAGTGCGGCGCCAGCCAGACTGGCAGCGCCTGCAAGGAATGCAGCCAGCCGCTGGATGCCGGGGCCAAGTTCTGCCCCAACTGCGGCGCAAAGCAAGGCTAAAACCTGACACAAGGAAAGGAACCACGCCATGAGACCCAAGTTCAAAGGTGTTAAACTCGTCGGTGGCTACTACATCCCCTACCGCGAAGCCGCCAGCTATAAGCGCCGCATCAAGCGCTGCCGCAAGGCCGCTATCGAAGCCATGCGCAGCTTCTGCCCCATCGTCCTTGCCCAGTGGGCAGAAACCAGCCAGGACGGCGAAGCGGTGACCGGGCTGAATGAAAAAGGCGATTTGATCGCCCTGATTCACCTGGATCCCCCCGGCCTTGACATGATTGAAAAAGGCCTGGCGGAGGGCAACCTCCCCCAGGTACTCAAGGATTATAACGACAACAGCGCCGTCGAGGCCTGAATCCATGACACAGCAAGCCATCAAAGAACTCCTGATTCAGAAAGGGGTTCTCAAAAAGGGGCATTTCCTCAGGCTCTCGGGCCGCCACGCGGATTATTACATCCAGTGCGCCCGGCTTTTTGAGGATGCCGCCCTGGGCCAGCAAATCGGCCAAGCCCTGGCCAGCCTCACCCAGGGATGGGAGATTGACATCGTCCTCTCCGCCGCCGTGGGCGGCATCCTGCCCGGCTATGAAACCGCCAAGGCCCTGGGCCTCCCCCACTTCTACTGCGAAAAACGAGACGGCGTCCTCACCCTGAGGCGGGATTTTGTGATCCCCCCCGGCAGCCAGGTGCTGCTGGTGGAGGACGAGGTCTACACCGGGCAGAGCATCATGGAGATGCGGGAAATCGTCCGCGCTCTCTCCGCCCAGGTGGCAGGCACGGTCTGCATCGTGGACAAGTCCATGGGCCAGGCCCCGGTGCCCCCGCCCTTCGCCTCCCTCTGCGCCATCCCCGTGCAAAGCTACCACCCAGGCGATTG
>CAZSSU010000254.1:0-1794 GCA_964609415.1 uncultured Christensenella sp.
GAAAAGGAGATTTACCATGGAAAACAACACCACCCCCGTCCAGGAATACCGCATGCCATTAATCGGCGATAAGGCCCCCGCCTTCACCGCTGTTACCACCCAGGGCCCCATCAATTTCCCCAAGGATTTCCGTGGCAGCTGGTCCATCCTCTTCTCTCACCCGGCAGACTTCACCCCCGTGTGCACCACGGAGTTTATGACCTTTGCCAAGATGCAGGATGAATTCGCCGCCCTGAACACCAAGCTGATCGGCCTTTCCATCGACTCCATCCATTCCCACATCGCCTGGCTGCGCCGCATTCAGGAGATGGAATGGAAGGACATGAAGCACATGGAAGTCAAGTTCCCGCTCATTGCCGACCTGAGCATGGACGTGGCCAAGAAATACGGCATGGTGCATCCGGAGCAAAGCAACACCTCCGCCGTGCGTGCGGTGTTTATCATCGACCCGGAGAGCAAGGTGCGCGCCATTCTGTACTACCCCCTCTCCACCGGGCGCAACTTCCATGAAATCAAGCGCATGGTGATGGCGCTGCAGAAGGCAGACGCCGAAAGCGTGGCGACCCCAGCCGACTGGGCGCCCGGCGATGACGTCATCGTGCCTGCCCCCGGCTCCTGCGGGGCTGCCCGTGAGCGCATGGAAGAAAAGAAGGAAGACCAGGTCTGCCTGGACTGGTTCCTCTGCTTCCGCAAGGACAACAAGAAGTAATCCCCATAAAGCCTTCCCGGAGCCCCAAACCAGGGGCTCCTTTTTGATGCGCCTGCCTGCCCCGCCTCGCTTGTGCCCTGATTGCCGGCTATGCTATACTGGCTATGTATATTTGAAGCAGGGAGGACGCCAAGTGAAGGGCAGATTGTCGCCGGAAATGCGCCAGGAGGTCAGTCAGTATGTGATGATCCTATTGGGCTGTTTTATCGGCGCCGCCAGCTACCCGCTGTTTCTTGAGCCTAGCCACATAGCGCCCGGTGGGCTCACCGGGCTTACCACCATCCTCAATTTTCACTTTGGGCTGCCCATTGGCTTAACCAGCCTGGTGCTGAACATTCCCCTGCTCATTCTGGGCTGGCGCATCATCGGCGTGCGCTTTGTGGTGCGCACCCTGGTCGCCACCGCCCTGTTTTCCCTGTTGATTGACGTGATGCATCTGCCGCCGCTTAGCGTCGACCCGATGCTGGGCGCTGTGTTTGGTGGGGTGTTTCTGGGGGCGGGCATCGGCATCATCATCCGGGGCAACGCCACCACCGGCGGCACCGACCTGCTGGGCCGCATCATGCACAAGCGCTTCCCCGCCCTCTCCGTGGGCTCCCTGGTGTTCGCCTTTGACCTGGTGGTGATTATCCTGGCCTGGATTTTCCTCAGTGCTCAACATGCCATGTATGCCATCATCTGCGTCTACATCTCCGCCCGGGTGCTGGACCGGGTGCTGGCTGGACTTGGCACTGACAAGGCCTGCCACATCATCAGTTCCCGCCCGGAAGCCATCGCCGACCGCCTCAAGAAAGAGCTGGACCGGGGCGTCACCATCCTGCCGGCGGTGGGCTCCTATTCGGGCAATAAGCTGAACATGCTCATCTGCGTGGTGGGCCGCCTTGAAACCATCAAAGCCAAGCAAATCGTGGAAGCCGAAGACCCCTTCGCCTTCATGTACCTGACCGACACCCATGAAACCCTGGGCGAAGGCTTCAGGAAACTATCCGGGGAGGATCAATGACGAATTATCAATCCCTTTACCGCGCCTGGCGCCCCCACCGTTTCAGCGACATGGTGGGGCAGGACGCCACCAGAAGGATGCT
>CAZSSU010000255.1:0-1779 GCA_964609415.1 uncultured Christensenella sp.
CGAATCTGGGTGGCGCCTCCAAATGCCGCTTCTCTTCATTGAGTAAGCGGTTTTTGTTTCTTAATCTTTATTAAAACGATTAATCAATCTGCATGTCGACTCTTTCCATGGTATAATGCTGCGGCAAGGGGGAGAATGGTGAGCGGATTACCTGCATCAGTGTATGAGTTAATTGCGATGGGCCTGCGCTATTGGCTGGTTTTTTTAGCTGTGGTGATTATTTGGCGTGCCATCCGTTTGATGAAAAAGGATAAGCGCATGTACCGGAAAACCATTCGTCAGCTGCCAGACGCTGGATTGGTAGGGGAATTGGTGGCGCTAGATACTGGTAAGGCTTATCCCTTGCCTCGGGAGGGTATGATTGGCTCCGGCCGTGCGAGTGACATCCGGCTGGAAGGCATCAAACGCCGGGCACTGGAGTTTTTCTTCAGAGACGGCTTTGGCATACGGCTGATTCCCAGCCACCATCGCCACTTTATGCGCCTTGACAATGAAATGATTAAACCGGCTGGGGACTATGCCCTGCATGGCTCAGTGCTTGAAATCGGTGACAAAGCTTATCGATTCCGCCTGTTTGAGGGCTTGGACATCCCGGAACGAGAGCATTATGCGCCATCTGGTCAATATGACATGGACATGCAGCCACAGGAGGATGATGTCTGGTCGCAGCAGATGGTGATGACAACGCCGCCTCCGATGCCTCCAGGGGAGGAAATTGATATGTATCAGGGGCCAGCCTGGCCGCTACCGGATGGGGGGCAACAGCCCCAGGAGAGGCTGGGCTTTGGGATACCGCCTGAGGATACATCTATGGAGCCGCCATACTGGCAGCCGCCGCAGGACTGGGAGGGGCATAATGGATACTGACAAGCGCCGCCCGGCGGAACGTAAGCTGGTTAAGCCGGTGATGCTCTTCATGTTTTCGGCTTTCCTGCTGCTGGGCTTGAAAGATTTCGGCTGGCTTTCTTTTGCACTGGCTTTGCTGGTGCCCCTTGGTATTCATCTGACGACAATGCTTCTTCCCCGGTTGTTTCCAGCTGATACGCTGTTGTTGGCTTTGGTCAATTTCCTTTGCGCGCTAGGTATTCTCACCCTTTATCGCATGGACCCGCAACGCGGCATTGGACAGATGATCAACTACGCGATTGGCGTGGGCGTCATGATTCTATGCATACTGTATATCCGCTACTGGCGGCGGCTGAAGGTCACGGTGCCCATTGTGGCGGTTGCAGCCGTTGTTTTGATGGCGATGCCGGTGTTTTTTGGCCGGGAACGCAACGGGGCCAAGGCCTGGATTGCGCTGTTTGGCGTCAGTTTTCAACCCAGTGAGATTGTGAAAATGGCTCATCTGGTGGTGTTGGCTTTCTTGCTCTCCCGCAGGCGGATTCTATTGTCTGTTATATTCTCCGGCATTTCTCTTGGCCTTTTGATGCTTCAGAAAGACCTGGGCACTGCCCTTCTGTACTATGGGATCACCCTGGTTCTGCTCTTCAGCGCCACAGGAAGCCTAACCATTCTTGGCATCGGTGTGGCTGGCGCAGTGGGGGGCAGTTTGCTCGGGTATTCCATGTTCAGCCATGTGAAGCGCCGTGTTAAAATCTGGATTGATCCATGGGCAGACCACCGGGGCAGCGGGTATCAGATTGTGCAGTCTCTGGTGGCGATGGCCAATGGGGGGCTATGGGGAACGGGGCTTGGCCTTGGCAATGCGAAAGTCATTCCGGAATACTCAACTGACTTTATTTTTTCTGTTATTCTCAATGAGTTTGGGGTGCTGTT
>CAZSSU010000256.1:0-1743 GCA_964609415.1 uncultured Christensenella sp.
AAGCCGGGGGGATAAGCCCGCGGCAGCCATCACGCAGGAGGGCCGCTTAATTGCCTATTTCCCCCTGACGGTTCAGGCGGATATCGCCCCTGAGGCGGTGTTTGTGGGGCGGGCCGGCCGGGTGCTTAAAAACCTGGAGGCGCTGTTTATCGATTTGCCGGGCGGTGTGTCCGGCTA
Source organism: uncultured Christensenella sp. (assembly GCA_964609415.1). Lineage (GTDB taxonomy): Bacteria > Bacillota > Clostridia > Christensenellales > Aristaeellaceae > UBA6115. The sequence goes on from CAZSSU010000256.1 coordinate 178, forward strand.
CCTGCCCTTTGGGGAGATTCCGGGCGGCACCCGGCCCAAGGGCGGGGATTTGATGATGGTTCAGGTGAAAAAACCGCCCCAGGGCAACAAAGCGGCTTTTCTGACGGCGGACATCGCCCTCCCCGGGCGCTACGGGATGCTGCTGCCAAAAGGCCAGGTGGCCCACGCTTCCAACCGCTTGGAAAAGGCAGAGAAAGCCGCCCTCACCCGCCTGGCGGTGAAGTTCAGGCCCCAGGGCATGGGCCTGGTGCTGCGCCAGGCAGCCCAGGGGGCGGAAGAAGGAGAGATCAGGGCGGACATCGCCCAGCTGATAGCAAGCTGGGAAGCCATTGAACAAAGGGGGCAAAGTGCTTCCGCGCCGCGGCTGCTTTTGCCAGCCCCTTCCCCGCTGTCGCGCATTTTGCGGGAGGAAAAGCCCCTGCCCCAGCGCGTGCTGACCGATGACCTCAAGCGGGCGGAGGGCCTGGGCATCCCGGCAGAGGAAAGCGCTGACCCCTTTGCGCTTTATAATGTGTCTCACCAATTGTACCAGGCCTTGTGCCGCCGGGTATACTTGCCCTCAGGCGGCACCCTGGTGATTGACCCCTGCGAGGCGGGCACGGTGATGGACGTGAACACCGGCAAAAACAGCCTGAACGGGGCGGACATCATCCTGAAAACCAACCTGGAGGCGGCCAGCGAGGCAGCCAGGCTGATACGCCTGCGCCAGCTGGGCGGCATCATCCTGATAGACTTTATTGACATGAAAGACGAGGCCTCCCGGCAACGGGTACAGGAAGCGCTGGCGGAAGCCCTGGCCCATGACCCGGTGAAAACCGTGGTACATGGCTTTACCCAGCTGGGGCTGATGGAGCTGACCCGCCAAAAGGCGGCGGAGGCCCTGAAAGCCCAGACGCTCACCCCCTGCCCCCTCTGCGGCGGCAGCGGATACACAGGAGGAGAAGAACAGCCTGATGCGTAAGCAAACCATCACCATCAGCCCCGAAGACGTAGCGGCACAGCGGGACATCGCCCGGCAAATCGCCCGGCGCCCTGACGCGCCCAAAAGCTATCACCTCACCACCTATGGCTGCCAGATGAACAGCCACGATTCGGAAACCATCGCCGGTATCGCCCAGAGCATGGGCATGACCCAGGCCCCGGAGCAGGCCCAGGCGGATCTCATCCTGTTTAACACCTGCTGCATCAGGGACAATGCGGAGCGGCGGGCCATGGGCAACATCATCTTCACCAAGGAGATCAAAAAGGAGCGGCCCCAGGCGCTGGTGGGCGTGATGGGCTGCATGGTGCAGCAGGAGCAGGCGGTGGGGAAGCTGCGGGATAAGCAGCGCCACGTGGACTTTGCCTGCGGGCCGGGGGAAATATACAAGCTGCCAGAGCGCATCCTGGACGCGCTGGAGGGGCGGCGGGAAGCCGCCTTTGCCCGGGGGGAGGACAGCACCCTGTATGAGGGGATGCCGGTGATGCGCAAATCCCCCTACATGGCCTATGTGACGGTGATGTATGGCTGTGACAACTTCTGCTCCTACTGCGTGGTGCCCAGCGTCAGGGGGCGGGAGCGCTCCC
>CAZSSU010000257.1:0-1732 GCA_964609415.1 uncultured Christensenella sp.
GGCCGGTACATGGTCTGGATGGAGTCCACCACCACATAGTCCGGCTGCAGGGCTTCCAGCTTCCCCGAGATGGCGTCCATGGCGTTTTCCGCCAGCACCATCATGGGATGCTCCCCCACCTTGAGGCGCTCAGCCCGCAGCTTCAGCTGCCGGGCGCTCTCCTCCCCCGTGATGTACAGCACCCGCTTCCCCAGCCCTGCCAGGTTGGCGCACACCTGAAGCAGCAGCGTGCTTTTGCCCACCCCCGGCTCCCCGCCGATGAGCATCAGCGAGCCTTCCACCACGCCGCCGCCCAGCACCCGGTCAAACTCCGGGATGCCGGTGGATTGGTGGATCTGCTCGCCAGAGAGGATATCCGCCAGCATCGCCTCCGCCTCCCCGGTGCCGCCGGGGCGCTTGTCGGGCTTTTTCGCCAGTTCCCCCGGCTGCTGGGGCAGGCTTTCCTCCAGGCTGTTCCAGGCCTCACAGCCCGGGCACTTGCCCATCCAGCGGGGCGTTTCATAGCCGCAGGCAGAGCAGACATAGATGGATTTGGGGCTTTTTCCTTTCAAGGCATTCCCTTTCTCACCCTTGGGCGGGTATAATGCACAGTAGCAGAATGGAGGGCATCACATGGCACAGGGCACAGCATATATCATTGGCGCTGGTGATTTCAGCGTCCGCGGCCTCCTGCCAGGCCCCGGGGATATGCTCATCGCCGCAGACGGCGGCTTTGACAGCCTGCATGCCTTTGGCATCAAGCCCCATGTGGTCCTGGGTGATATGGATTCTATCACAAGGCTTCCCAAAGGGGTAGCACGGCTGCGCTTCCCCGAAAAAAAGGACCTGACCGACATGGCCCTGGCCCTGGCGTTTGCCAAGGCACGAGGCTTCCGCCATTTCAGGCTCTATGGCGCCACCGGCGGGCGGCTGGATCACAGCCTGGCCAATTTGCAGACCCTGGCAGGCCTGGCAAAGGAGGGCCTGCACGGCATGATCATTGCCCCCCAGGCCACCATCTATGCTCTGTCAAAGGGCACCCGGCACTTTCCCCCGCTGCGGGCGGGCACGGTGGTGTCCGTGTTCTGCCAGGGGGATGAGGCCCTGGGCGTGACGCTCAGGGGGCTTAAATACCCGCTGACAGAGGCCCGCCTTGACCCCTTCACCCATCTTGGGGTGAGCAATGAGGCCGTGGGGCAGCCCTTTAGCGTGAAAGTGCGCCAGGGGGTGCTGCTCATCATGCTTGGGGCGTCCCCGGTTTAGCCGAAGCGCTTCACATCCTCCCGCACCATCTGGTACAGCGCTTCCTCCTTGCGCTCAATGTCCCTGAGCAGGGCCATCTGCGCCCGGGCGCGCACCAGGTTATGCTCGGGGTAATCCACCTTGAAATATAAATCGCCATCCAAATAGTCAGTCAAAAACCGCATGGCCAGTTCCGCCGTGATCACCTTGATGCCAAGGGGCAGGCGGCTTAGTTCCTCATCGCTTAAAAAGCCCGCCGTCTCCTGCACAAAGCCCCGGGTGAAGGCCCGGGCCTTGTCCATGTTGAGGCTCACCTTGCTGGTGTCCGGCTCATCCTCCAGGGCGTCAGAGGCGCCAAAGCGCACCCCGTCGCCATAGTCATACAGGGAGGAGCCCGGCATCACCGTGTCCAGGTCAATCACGCACAAGGCTTTGCCGGAATCCTTATCCAGCAGCACGTTGTTGGACTTGGTGTCGTTGTGGGTGACCCGCAGGGGCAGCACCCCCTGAT
>CAZSSU010000258.1:0-1721 GCA_964609415.1 uncultured Christensenella sp.
TGTGTATGTGAACGATGCCTTTGGCACCGCCCACCGGGCCCATGCCTCCACCGAAGGCGTAGCCCACTATCTGCCCGCGGTGTCCGGCTTTCTGATTGAAAAAGAGCTGCAGTTCATGGGCAAAGCCCTGGAGAACCCGGAGCGTCCCTTTGTGGCGGTGCTGGGTGGGGCCAAGGTGAGCGACAAGCTGGGCGTGATCAATAACCTGCTGGAAAAGGTGGACACCCTCATCATCGGCGGCGGCATGGCCTACACCTTTGTGAAGGCCCAGGGCGGAGAGATCGGCGAGAGCCTGCTGGAAGCGGACAAGCTGGATTATGCCCGGGACATGCTGGAAAAAGCCAAGGCCAAAGGCGTGAAGCTGCTGCTGCCTGAAGACGTGCTGGCCGCTGACAGCTTCTCCAACGACGCCAGGACCAAGGTGCTGCCCATTGGCCAGATTCCCGCCGGCTGGCAGGGCCTGGACATTGGCCCCAAAACCCAGGAGACTTTCGCCGAGGCCGTAAAAGCCGCCAAAACCGTGGTGTGGAACGGCCCCATGGGCGTGTTTGAATTCCCCACCTTTGCCTCGGGCACCAAGGCGGTGGCCCAGGCCATGGCGGAAAGTGACGCGGTCACCATCGTGGGTGGCGGCGACTCAGCAGCGGCAGTGGCGCAGCTGGGCTTTGCGGATAAAATCAGCCATATCTCCACCGGCGGCGGCGCCTCCCTGGAGTTCCTGGAGGGGCTGGAGCTGCCCGGCGTGGCGGCGCTCAACGACAAATAAGCGATTATCACTCAGATAGAAAGGGAGAACATCATGCGTAAACCCATTATTGCCGGTAACTGGAAGATGAACAAAACCCCCAAGGAGGCAGCGGAGCTGATCCAGGCCCTCAAGCCCCTGGTGAAGGATGCGAAGCCCACGGTGGTGGTCTGCGTGCCTGCGGTTGATATCACTGAAGCCAAGAAGGCCCTGCGCGGCAGCAAGATCAAGCTGGGCGCTCAGAACGTGCATTTTGAGGCCGCTGGCGCTTACACGGGCGAGCTGTCCGCCGCCATGCTGAAGGAAGCCGGCGTGGAATACGTCATCGTGGGCCATAGCGAGCGCCGCGCCTATTTTGGCGAAACCGATGAAACCGTGAACCGCCGCGCCACCGCCGCCATCCGGGGCGGGCTGATCCCCATCATCTGCGTGGGCGAGACCCGCGCCCAGCGGGAAGCGGGCTACACTAACGCTCTGGTGGCCTATCAGGCGCTGATTGCCCTGACTGGCCTGGAAGCAGACGAGGTGAAAAAGGTCATCATCGCCTATGAGCCGGTGTGGGCCATTGGCACGGGGCTTACCGCCAGCGATGAGGAAGCCAACGCCACCATCGCTGTCATCCGTCAGGCCATTGCAGGCGTATATGGCAAGCGCGTGGCCGGCCAGGTGCGCATCCAGTACGGCGGCAGCATGAACCCCAAAAACGTAAAGGGCCTGATGGCTCAGCCGGAGATTGACGGCGGCCTCATCGGCGGGGCAGCGCTGAAGGCGGAGGACTTCGCCAAGGTTGTCAACTACCAGGAATAAGGAGAAAGCATGTCCAAAAAAATGACCGCCCTGATTATCATGGACGGCTTTGGGATTAACCCCAACCCCGAGGGCAACGCCATCCTGGCGGCTGGCACGCCCAACATTGACCGGCTGATGGCCACCTACCCCCACACCCAGCTGTCCGCCAGCGGGCCGGACGTGGGCC
>CAZSSU010000259.1:0-1682 GCA_964609415.1 uncultured Christensenella sp.
GAGAATGCCCATATCCTTGGCTGCCTTGGCGATGATCGGAGCCGCACCGGTTCCGGTACCGCCGCCCATACCGGCAGTCAGAAATACCATGTCCGCACCGTCCAGCAATGCCGTGATCTCATCCAGCGCGTCCTGCCAGCTGAGGGGGTATTTTTCTTTCATGAACCGGGCAAAGTCATCCTCTTTATCCAGCAGGCCATGCTTGAGGATGGTGTCTTTTTCTGCCTGGCGCACCCAGGAAAGCGCCTTTTCACTCATTTGATGGAAGCGGACGATTTCAAGCGCGCCGGCCTGCTCCTGCGCAATCAGTGCCTCATAGGCATCGGGGATAAACTGGGCGTTTGCCACGCGCACGGGGACGTGGCTGATGACCTCATTGGGCTTGCGGGTGCTTTCATACGCCCCCGGCTCACAGCTGTACAGCCAGGCTGATTTCCCGCCGTACAGGGCTTCCAGCGCTCCCTCAAAATATTCCTCAAAATAAATACCCTGGGGTTTGCCATCCCGCCAGTGATAGCCATAGGTGTACTCGTAATGCTTGATTGCGTACATCAGCGCCATGGGGAGCGATGTGGTCATGTATACCACCGCCTTTTGGTCAAACAGCTGGCTGACCTGGGGCTGAAGAACAGCAATGCCCCCCTGGGGCGAACAATGATAATAGTGTTTCATGGATGAAGTATATAACAAACTCTATTCCCGGACAAGCGGCCCAATATGGTATAATGCCCATGAGGTGATTGATTTGCTTGAAACCTGCGTGCTGGTAGACGGACACAGCCTGATGTACAGGGCTTTTCACGCGCTGCCGCCCATGGATGCTGACGGGGTGCCCACCAATGCCGTTCACGGCTTTTTGAGCATGCTGCTCAAATCATTTGAGGAGCAGGCCCCCCAATACTGCATTGTGACCTTTGATTCCCACGGCCCCACCTTCAGGGACGACATATATGACCAGTATAAAGCCACCCGTTCCCCCATGCCGGATGAGCTCAGGCCCCAGTTTGCGGTGGCCAAAGAGATCCTCACCGCCATGGGCATCGGTGTGGTGGAACTGGCTGGCTTTGAGGCGGATGACCTGATTGGCACCCTCTCAAGGCAATTAAAGGAGCGGGGGGTACGCGCCCTCATCCTGACCGGCGACAAGGATGACCTGCAGCTGGTGGATGACGGCGTTCTCATGCTCTTCACCAAAAAAGGCATTTCCGAAACCGTGCTTTTTGACCCAGCCGGGGTCAAGGCCTACTTTGGCGTGACGCCTGAACAGGTGGTGGACTGGAAAGGCCTCATGGGCGACAGTTCCGACAATATCCCCGGCGTTCCGGGCGTTGGTGAAAAAACAGCGCTGAAGCTGCTCCAGGAACATGGCACCATGGACAAGGTGCTGGAAAACGCCGGCAGCATTAAGGGTAAGCTGGGCGAAAAGCTGGTCACCTATGCTGACCAGGCCAGGATGAGCCGGCAGCTTGCCACCATTGACCGCCAGGTGCCCATCACCCTTAGCTTAAAGGACGCCAGCCTGGACAGCCTGGACGCGGGGCTGCCAGTGCTTCAGAAATATCAGCTCAACAGCGCCTCCGAGCGCGTGCGCAAAATGACAGCGGGGAAGGCCGCCACCACGGAAGCACCCCAGGCCAAGGCCGAAACCCCCTGGGAAAAAGTGGCAGACCAGAAAGCCCTGG
>CAZSSU010000260.1:0-1680 GCA_964609415.1 uncultured Christensenella sp.
CCAGGACGCCGGGGGTGGCAAAGGTTTTGTTGCGCAGTTCAAACTTGGTGGCATGGGTGAGGGAGGGGCCCACCGCCAGGGGGATGTCCTCCTTCGCCAGGGCGCCTGCGATCAGGTGGCCTTCGGTCACATGCTCCAGGGTGATTTTGACATCAAACTCCCGGGCGATGCGGATGGCGGTGAAAATGTCCTCGCTGGCATGGGCGTGGGCCTTGAGCGGCATCTCCCCCCGGATCACGGGCAGCAGGGCTTCCATCTTCATGTCAAAGGCAGGCGCCTTGCTGGGGTCATCCGCGGCAGCCTCCTTTTTCTTCATATATTCCTGGGCCTTGAACAGCATTTCCCGCAGCTTGGCGGCGGTGGTCATGCGGCTGGAATCCCCCTTGTCCCGGTAGACGCGCTTGGGGTTTTCGCCAAAGGCGCACTTCATGGCGGTTTCCCGCTTGACGATCATGTCGTCCACCCGCTCGCCCACGGTTTTAACCGCGATAAAGGTGCCGCCCAGCACATTGGCGCTGCCGGGGCCTGAATTCACGGTGGTGACGCCTGCCAGCGCCGCCTGGCGCAGGGTGGGCTGCATGGGCTTAAAGCCGTCAATGCCCCGCAGGTGAGGGCTCACGATGTCGTTCATCTCGTTATAGTCCGTGCCTTCATAGCCAATGCCGTAGCCGTCCATGCCCAGGTGGCTGTGGGCATCGATAAAGCCGGGGTATACCATCAAGCCCTGGGCATCCACCACGGTGGCCCCTTTGGGCGCTTTGAGGTTTTTCCCGATGCGCTTGATTTTGCCCGCCTCCACCAGAATGTCGGCCACATAGCCCTTTTCCTTGATTCCGTCGTGGATTTCTCCGCCTTTGATGATGAGCATCTGTCCCTCTCCTTTGCGTATTGATCTTTTAAAGCAGTATAGCACGCCGGGCGGTGCGCTTCAATCAATCAATGCATAGGATGGCAAATTATGCCCATTGGGACAGTTTCCGCCCACCTGTTTTTTTGTGTTTTTCCGCGCTTTTTTTGCAAAAAAACGCCTTTTACCCCTTGCAAGTTGCCGTTTCATGGAGTAGGATGGGTTTAATAAAAATTTATGCATCGTTGCAACTTTGAAAGGGGATGGTATTGTTGATCTCACTTGCTCTGTACCTGGTTTTAGGTGGTGGTGTGCTCGCGCTGATTTTTGCCTTTGGCAAAACCCGGTGGATTTACCGCCAGGAAGTGGACAACCCAACGCTTAAGGAAATCGGCGGCCACATCGCGGATGGCGCCATGGCCTTCCTGACCCGGGAATACAAGGTTTTGACGCCCTTTATCCTGCTGGTGGCGGCTTTCCTGGCCATTGGCAACCAGGGCGCCCTGCGCTTCCAGAGCGTGGCTTTCCTGCTTGGCGCTGTGACCTCAGCCCTGGCCGGCTTCATCGGCATGCGCGTGGCCACCGCGGCCAACTCCCGCACCGCCCAGGCCGCCCAGAACAAGGGCCTCAACGAAGCCCTGCAGGTGGCCTTCTCCGGCGGCTCCGTCATGGGCATGAGCGTGGTGGGCCTGGCGCTGGCCGGCCTGTTTGTGGTGCTATACTTCGGCATCCAGGCCTATGGCTCGGACGAGGTCACCCTCAACACGGTGATCCTGCCGCTGGGCACCGCCTTCTCCCTGGGCGCCTCCTCCATCGCCCTGTTCTCCCGCGTG
>CAZSSU010000261.1:0-1666 GCA_964609415.1 uncultured Christensenella sp.
AGAAGGGCTCCCTGGCGGATGCCCTGGTGGGCGCGGATGTCTTTATCGGCGTGTCCGCCCCCGGCACCGTCACCACCGACATGGTGAAAACCATGGCCAAGGACGCCATCGTGTTTGCCTGCGCCAACCCCACCCCCGAGATTTTCCCGGATGAGGCCAAGGCCGGCGGCGCCCGCGTGATTGCCACAGGCCGCAGCGACTTCCCCAACCAGATCAACAACGTGCTGGCCTTCCCGGGCGTTTTCCGGGGCACCTTTGATGTGCGCGCCAGCGACATCAACGACGAAATGAAGCTGGCCGCCGCCTACGCCCTGGCCGACCTCATCAAGCCCGAGGAGATCACCGAGGAATACATCATCCCCGCCCCCTTTGACCCCCGGGTGAAGGACGCGGTGGCCAAGGCTGTAGCCAAAGCCGCCAGGGATAGCGGGGTGGCACGCATCTAATGATTTCGTCAACATGCCTGCGGGCATGTTGGCGAGCCCATCAAAAAACTGCGGTTTTTTGATGGATAGGAACGATGGGCCATCCGCCTACTCGCTTTGCTCGCCGGGCGGCGAATGGCAAGGAAACCCTTGCTACGCAAGGCCTTCCGCCCCACCGCACAGGTCGCTGGGGCGGATTTCCATCGGAGGGCTCCGCCCTCCGATACCTCCTTAATTATACTTTTTGACAATCTGCAAGGGCTGATAATATACAATTAGCCCTTTTTAAGTGCTTGAATTTCTTCCTCTGTGGCCTGGGCCATCAGGCCCTTTTCCCCGCTGTAGTGCACCTGGCCTGGGCCAGCGCCAGCGATTTTCCTGACCAGCTTGCGCTGGGTGTAGTCCACCTGAACGGGTTTGCCCCGGGACTGGGAATAAAAGGCGGCGATCTGGGCCGCTTCCAGCAGCGTGCGGCGGGGCAGCGATTGCCCGGCGGAGGAAATCACCACGTGGGAGCCGGGGACATCCTTGGCGTGCAGCCAGGTATCCTCCCCCCGGGCCTCCTTGAGCAGGCGCTCGTTTTGCCCGCTGTTGCGGCCAGCCTGGATGAGAAAACCATCCGAGGAAGTGAAGTTCAGGAAGGGGCTTTCCGGCTTTTTCTTTTTACGGCCATGGCTGCCTGCCTCCCGGCGCACAAAGCCCAGCTCCGCCAATTGTGCCCGCAGCTCGCTGATGTCCTGGCTGCTCTCTGCCCGCTCCAGAAAATAGAGGCTATCCTCCAGCAGGGCGATGTCGGCCTGGGCCTGGCCCTGATGGCTGTCCGCCAGCTTCCGGGCGGTGTGGGCCTTGCGGTAGCGCTTGAAATAACGCTGGGCATTGGCGGAGGGATTGAGGGTGGGGTCAAGCGCCACCTCCAGATCCTCCCCGGTGTAATAATTGGGCAGCACCACTGCCTGGGCCCCCCTGGGGATGGCGTGGAGATGGGCGGTGATGAGTTCCCCCATCACACGCAATGCCTCCGCCTGCTCAAAGCTGGGGGTTTCCTCCTCCATGAGGGCCAGCTTGCGCCGGGTTTTGTTAAGGGCGTTGGTGATGGTTTTGTGCAGGCTGGCCGCCCGCTGCACCAGGCGCTGGGAGCGGTCCCTGGCGTCAAAGCGCTCCTCCACCGCCTGGGAGAGGCTGTCGGTGGGGGATTGCAGCTCCAGGGGATAGGCCAGGAAGGCGAAGGGCAGGATGTCAGC
>CAZSSU010000262.1:0-1658 GCA_964609415.1 uncultured Christensenella sp.
ATGACCACCGCTACGGCACCCTGCGGGCGCCTGTTGAGGCGGCGATTGAGGCGGGGGAGGACATCCTGCTGGATGTGGACTCTCAGGGCGCCATGAACGTGATGAAAAAGCTGAATGACACGGTGTCTGTGTTCATCCTGCCGCCCACCTTCATGGCCCTCAGGCAACGCCTGCGCACTCGCAACACCGATGACGCCCAGGAAATTGAAAAGCGCCTGCGCAACGCCCGTGCGGAAATGCGCCAGTGCAAGCACTACAACTACGCCTTGATCAACGACAACCTGGACACCGCTTTTGACCGGCTCACCTGCATCATCATGGCGGAGCGGCAGCGCACGGTGCGCTATCTGCCCGTGATATGCGAGGACGAAGCCGACAACTGACAATTTTGTAAGGAGAACAATTTATGGCCATCAACGAACCCGGAATTCAAACCCTGAGCAAACAGGCCGACAGCGCCTACACCCTGGTTGTCATGGTTGCCAGGCGCGCCCGCCAGCTCATTGACGGCGCCCAGCCGCTGCTTGAGCGGGAAGGGCTAAAGCCCATTGCCGTTGCCATTGAGGAGATTGACCGGGGCCTGGTCACCTTCCACCGCAACCTGGAGGATGAGGACTGATATGACCCGCCTGCATGGCAAAACCATCCTGGTGGGCATCACCGGGGGCATTGCGGCCTATAAAGCCTGCGAGCTGGTGTCCCGGCTTAAAAAGCTGGGGGCTGAGGTGCATGTGGTGATGACTGCCAATGCCTGTCGCCTGGTGCAGCCGGCTACTTTGCGCACCCTGTCACAAAACCATGTGGCCACGGATGTGTTTGAGGAGATTGACGCCGGCCAGGTGACCCATATCGCCCTGGCCAAGGCAGCTGACTTGGTGGTGATAGCACCTGCCAGCGCCAATGTGATTGCCAAATTGGCCCATGGGATTGCGGACGACATGCTGACCACCACCCTGCTGGCCACCAACGCCCCGCTATTAATTGCCCCAGCCATGAACACCGTGATGTATCAGCACCCCGCCACCCAGGAAAACCTGAAAACCCTGGTTGCCCGCGGGGCGATGCTCATTGGCCCAGAGGGAGGGCTTTTGGCCTGTGGGGATGAAGGGCCCGGGCGCATGTCTGAGCCAGCTGATATCGCCGAAAAATGCCTGGCTCTCTTAAGCCAGGAGCAGGATCTGTCTGGCATGAAAGTGCTGGTGACAGCCGGCCCCACCCGGGAAGCACTGGACCCGGTGCGTTATCTGACCAATCATTCCTCCGGCAAGATGGGCTATGCCATTGCCCAGGCTGCTGTTGAAAGGGGCGCTGAGGTGACCCTGGTCACAGGCCCGGTATCGCTGCCCGCCATTGCTGGGGCAAAGATGGTCTCTGTCACCACGACGCAGGATTTGTATGAGGTGATGACTGACCTGGCGCCTTCTCAGGACGCGGTGATCCAGGCGGCAGCGCCTGCTGATTACCAGGCGGCGGAAGTGGCGCCTCAGAAGCTGAAAAAGCAGGGGAAAGATGGCTTAACGCTTAATTTGGTGCCCACCCGGGATGTGGCCCAGGCTATTGGGGCAAAGAAAAAGTCTGGTCAGGTATTCGCGGGTTTTGCCGCAGAAACGGAAAACCTGCTGGCAAACGCCCGGAAAAAGCTGCTCAGCAAGCACCTT
>CAZSSU010000263.1:0-1638 GCA_964609415.1 uncultured Christensenella sp.
TGCCAAGAAAACGCTGTGAAATCCTCTGTGTGGGCACCGAGCTGCTGCTGGGGGATATTTTAAACACCAACGCCAGGTATTTGGCCCAGGAGCTTTCAGCCCTGGGGCTTGACCTGTATTACCAAACCGTGGTGGGCGACAATGCCCGCCGCCTGGAGGAGGCGCTGCGCCAGGCGCTTAGCCGCTCAGATGTCATCCTCATCACCGGCGGCCTGGGCCCCACCTCTGACGATATCACCAAAGAGGTGGTGGCCCAGGTGTTTGACCGCCCCCTCATCATACATGAGGAAAGCCTGGCGGCGCTCAAAAGCTTTTATGACACCGCCCGGCGCCCCATGCCCAAAAGCAACGAAAAACAGGCCCTGACGCCTGAGGGCGCCCTGGTGCTGGAAAACCCCCAGGGCACCGCCCCCGGCTACATTGTGGAGGATGAGAACGGCCGCGCCGCCATCCTCCTGCCTGGCCCTCCCCGGGAGATGAAGGCCATGTTCCAGGCCAAAGTGCTGCCCTATCTGCGGCAGTTTTCCCAGGGGATGCTCCTCTCCCGCATGGTGCGGGTGATGGGCCTGGGCGAATCCCGCATGGCAGAGATGCTGGAAGACCTCATTGTGGAAGGCGTCAACCCCACCCTGGCCCCCTATGCCCGGGACGGGGAAGCCTATATCCGCGTCACCGCCCGGGGTGAGAGCGAGGCCGAGGCCCGCTGCCTCACTGAGCCCGCCATCCAGGAAATCATTGCCCGCCTGGGCCGCCACGTCTATGGCGTGGATGTGGAAAACCTGGAAACCGCCCTGGCAGGCCTCCTCAAAGACAGCAATTTATGCCTGGCCTTTGCCGAGGCGGGCACCGCCGGGCTGGCCGCTTCCCGGATGCTGTCCGTCCCTGCGTCAAGCGGCCACATCGCCCCCAGCCTGAGCGCTGAAAACCTGGCCTGTTTCCGCGGCCCCTTGCAGCTGGACAGCCTCCCCCAAAGCGCTGAGGAAGCCTGCGCCGCCATCGCCCTGGCCCTCTGCCAGCAGCCGGATGTGTCAGCGGCTGTGGCCATCGCTTTAAACGACCAGCGTCAATACGCCTACGCTGTGTGCCTTGATGGCCACGTCCGCGCGCTGTCCGCCGCCTCCCCCGTCCAGCGGGACATCGCCTTTGTGCGCACCCAGGCCGTCCAGGCCGCCTTTGACATGCTCAGGCACCGCCTGCTGGACAGGCTGGAAAGCGTGTAAGCATCGGTGAGGCATGAGAAAATGAACATTGCCGCTTGGACAAAAAACTATCAACAGGCAGTCAACGCCGCTTTTAAAGGCCGGGTGCTTTTCATCGGCCTGCAAGGCAGCTTTGCCCGGGGCGAGGCCACTGCGCACAGCGACATTGATATGGTGCTCATCCTTGATGAACTGAACCTGGATGACTTGCAGCTGTACCAGCAGACGGTGGCAGGGCTTGCGCAGCGCGATCGGCTCTGCGGCTTTGTGGCGGGCCAGGATGAAGTGAGGGCTTGGAGCAGGCATGACTTGTTTCAGCTTTATTTTGATACCATGCCGCTGCAAGGCAGCTGGGATGAGCTGATGATTCCCAGGATGACATCGGCAGACGGGGAACAGGCCGCACTGGCCGGCGCCTGCCAGATTTACCACGCTTGCA
>CAZSSU010000264.1:0-1618 GCA_964609415.1 uncultured Christensenella sp.
GAGGGCGTTGCCGGGCTTGATGTCGGTGCCTTCACCGGACATGACCTTGTCACCAACGGACAGCCCCACAGGGGCCAGGATGTAGCGCTTCTCGCCATCCAGGTAGTGGAGGAGGGCAATGAAAGCTGAGCGGTTGGGATCGTACTCGATGGCGGCCACTTTGGCGGGCACCTGGAGCTTGTCCCTTTTAAAATCGATGATGCGGTACTTGACCTTATTGCCGCCGCCCTGATGGCGCACGGTGATCTTGCCGTGGTGGTTGCGCCCGGCATGCTTCTTTTTGCTGTGGATGAGGGACTTCTCAGGCGCCTTCTTGGTGATTTCCGCGAAGGCGTTCACAGACATGAAGCGGCGAGCGGGGGACGTTGGTTTGTAAAGACGGATGGCCATTTTTCTGCTCCTCCCTTAGACCATGCCCTCGAAGAACTCGATGGGCTTGGAGCTCTCCGCCAGGGTAACATAGGCTTTCTTGGTTTCGGGCGTGCGGCCCTGGGTGCGGCCCTGGCGCTTCATTTTGCCAAGGGTGCGCAGGGTGTTGACCTTGGAGACTTTAATGTCCGGGAAGACAGCCTCAAGGGCGCGCTTGATCTCCACCTTGTTGGCGTGGATATCAACCTCGAACACATAGCGCTTGTCGGCGATGCCGTCATAGCCCTTTTCAGTGAGCACTGGGCGGCGGATGATATCATGGGGATTTTTCATGACGCGTAGACCTCCTGGATGGCGCGGGCGGCATCCTGGGTGAGGAGCAGCTTGTCAGCGCGCAAAATGTCATAGACGTTCATGCTGGGCACATAGGCGTCTGAAAGGGTGCTGATGTTCTTCGCGGCGCGGAGCACCATATCGTCCCGGCCGGGGAGCACCAGCAGGCAGGATTTTTCCACGCCCAGATCCTGGAGCATTTTGGCGATGTGGCGGGTCTTGGCCTCGGTCAGGGTGAGCTGATCAAGGACGATGATGTCGCCGGCGGCAAACTTGGCTGAAAGCGCAGAGCGCAGGGCCAGGCGGCGCACCTTCTTGGGCACCTTCACCACATAGTCACGAGGCTGGGGCGCAAACACCACACCGCCGTGGCGGAACTGGGGAGCGCGGTTGCCATGGTGACGGGCACGGCCGGTGCCCTTCTGGCGATAGATTTTACGGCCACCGCCGCGAACCATGGAACGGGTGAGGGCGCTTTGAGTGCCTTGGCGCTTGTTGGCCAGGATGGAGCGCACCACCAGGTGCATGGCGGCCACATTGGGGACGATGGCGAAAATGTCATCGCTCAGCGTCATTTCCCCAGCGGACTTGCCCTGCATATTGACAACGGGAATGGTAGGCATTTTGCTTCCTCCTTAGGCCTTGCAGGCGTCACGCACCATCAGCAGGCCCTTTTTGGGGCCGGGGATGGCGCCTTTAATCAACAGCAGGTTGCGCTCGGCGTCAACGGCGATCACTTCCAGGTTCTGAATGGTCACGCGCTCAACACCGTAGTGGCCTGACATGTGCTTGTTCTTGAACACCCGGGACGGATCCGAGTTAGCACCCATGGAGCCCACGCCGCGGTGGTACTTGGAGCCGTGGGCCATGGGGCCGCGGCTCTGGTTCCAGCGGTAGATAACGCCGGTGAAGCCAT
>CAZSSU010000265.1:0-1617 GCA_964609415.1 uncultured Christensenella sp.
CCCCCACCAGGATGATGGTGTGGGTGGAAAAGCTGCGGTCAAAGGCATAGGCCAGCGCCAGGATCAGCAGCATGGATAAAAAGGCGAAAACGATGGCCATGAGCATGGTGCCGGCATAGGGAAGCCCGGGCAGCTGAACGCCAAAGGCCAGCGCCAGCACCGCCCCCAGGGAGGCGCCGGAGGAAACCCCCAGCGTTGAGCCATCGGCCAGGGGGTTGCGCAGCAATCCCTGCATGGAAGCGCCGCAAAGCGCCAGGGCGGCGCCTGAGAGCGCGGCAGCCAGCACCCGGGGCGTGCGCACATGCACCAGGATGGCGGATGCCGTGCTGTCAGCCGCTTCCCGGCCCATGAGGGCGTCAAATAGGGCTTGCCAGGTGGTGGAAAGCGGCAGGGAAACAGAGCCCAGGCTGATGCAAACAAGGGCAATGGCAAAAACAGCCGCCCCCATCAGCATCCAGGCGGCCGGGCTGAAGCCCTCGGTTTTACAATTTTTTTTCATTATCAACAGACGGGAAAGGGCCCTGGGGCCCTTTCCCGGAGGGCTCAGGCAGCTTTGTCAGCGGCCGCGCTATAGAGATAGTCGTACAGGGTGTTGATGGCATCCATCAGCCGGGGGCCGGGGACGGTGAAAATGTCGCTGTCCAGGTTCACCACCTGTTTTTCCTTGAGGGCGGTGATGTTTTCCCAGCCGGCGCGGGAGAGGATTTCCTCCTCAGGCTTGGGGCCTTCGCCAAAGTACATGGTGGTGGTGAAGATATGGTCGGGGTTGAGGCTGATGACCTGCTCCTCAGACACCTCCACCCAGGCGGGGCTGCCAGCAAAAATGTTGCTGAGGCCCACCATCTGGCCCATTTCGTCCATGAAGGTGCCGGAGCCGGAAGCCCACAGGCCCCACTGCAGGGGGGAAGCCTCGTAATAAGCGCTGCCCGCCTTGCGGCCGTCCACTTTTTTCACCACATCGGCGAACGCGGCTTTCATGTCCTCAGCCAGTTTATCGGCTTCCTGGGTTTTGCCGGTGACTTGGCCCAGCAGGGCGATGGCGGCATACACGCCTTCAATGTCCTGGGCATCGGTCACCAGGGTCTGGATGCCGGCTTTGGCCAGCGCTTCTGAATGCTCAGCGCTCTGGGCCATTTTGGTCATCACCACCACATCGGGCTTGAGCGCGATGATCTGCTCCAGGTTGGTCTCCTGGCCGGATTTGACGGCTTCAATGTCAGCCACTTCGGCAGGATATTTGCAGTATTCGCCCCGGCCTACCACCAGGGAGCCGGCGCCAATGGCGTAGAGAATCTCACAATCCCCCGGCATCATCACGATTACCCGCTCGGCTGGCTTTGCAAAAGACAGTTCGCGGCCCATCATGTCGGTCAGCTTGAGTTCTTCAGCATGGGACAGGGCAGTAAGCGACAGGAGCATCACCAGGGTTAGCGCCAGGGACAGAAAGCGTTTGGTCATTGGGGTTTCCTCCTCCAGTTGATCAAATGAACAAAACCGGGCAGCTCCACAGGGAACTGCCCGAAAGCATACGCGCCAAAGCGCGTCCCACCGCAGGAGCTTGTCGCGCGCCTCGGTCTCCCGGCTTGGCTTCATCCGCACAGACGCCTTCCCGCTTGC
>CAZSSU010000266.1:0-1562 GCA_964609415.1 uncultured Christensenella sp.
ACCAACCACCTGGACATGGCAGGCCGGGAGCGGATGGCCGCCTACCTGGCCGGCAAATCGGGCTTCCTGGTGGCTTCCCATGACCGCAGCTTCCTGGACAGCGCCTGCGACCACATCCTGGCCCTGGAAAAACAGGGCGCCCGGGTGGTCGCCGGCAATTATTCCGCCTACCGGGAGAACAAGAAGCGCCAGGATGATTTTGAGCGGGCGGAGAACGAACGCCTTCAGAAGGACATCCGCCGCCTGCGCGCCTCTGCCCGGGAGAAGGCGGAATGGAGCGACAAAATCGAATCCACCAAAATCGGCCACGGCGTGGGAGACCGGGGCTTTGTGGGCGCCGAGTCCGCCCGGATGATGAAGCGTTCCCTGGCCATCCGCGGCCGCATTGAAAAACAAGCCCAGGAGCAGGAGGCCCTGCTTAAAAACCTGGAATACACCGCCCCCATCACCCTGCCCGCCCTGCGCCACAAAAGCCAGGTGCTGCTGCGGCTTGAAAAGGCGGGCTTCGCCTATGGGGAGAGGCGGCTGTTTAACGACTTGGATCTGACCCTTACAAACGGCACCCGCCTGGCCCTCACTGGGCCCAATGGCGCTGGAAAAACCACGCTATTAAACATCCTCAACGGCAGCCTTGCCCCCACCACAGGCCGCGTCTGGCGGCCCCAGGGGCTCATCATGTCCCACCTGCCCCAAACCAGCCATCACCTTTCCGGCACACCCCGGGCCATCGCCCTGTCCAGGGGCTTTGACCTCACCCGTTTCCTCATGCTGCTGCGCAAGTTCGACCTGCCCCAGGCGCATTTTGAGCAGGACAGCACCGGCTTTTCCCTGGGACAGAAAAAGAAGCTGCTGCTCGCCCTCAGCCTCTGCGAGCCCGCCCACCTCTACCTGTGGGACGAGCCGCTCAACGACATCGACCCGGAAAGCCGCGAGCAGATCGAGGACATGCTGCTGGAGGCCGACGCCGCCCTGGTATTCATCGAGCATGAGCGCGCCTTTGTGGAGCGGGTGGCGACCCAGGCACTGACCCTTGGATGATGGCACCGCTTTGTTGCCTTGCCATCGCATAAACGCTTTGATAAAATAATCCAAGCAATAAAACAAAGGGCAAGGCAACAAATGAGTAAACAATTTGATTTTCTGATATATCAAACAGCCGATGACCAGGTATCAATTAACGCAGTTATTAAGGATGAAAGCATCTGGCTGACTCAACGAGCGATGGCAGAGCTGTTTGATTGCTCAACAGACAATATCTCCTTACATCTGAAAAACATCTACGCTGATGGTGAATTGAAGGAAGAATCAACTGCCGAGGATTTCTCGGTAGTTCAAGCAGAAGGAGATCGGCAGATTCGCCGAACGCGTAAGTTCTACAACCTGGACGCGATTATATCCGTTGGCTATCGGGTCAATTCACGCCGGGCCACCATGTTTCGCATGTGGGCAACTGGCGTTCTTAAGGAATACATGACAAAAGGCTTTGTCATGGATGATGAGCGCCTGAAGCAAGGTCAGACGGCCTTTGGCAAGGATTACTTCCGTGAACTTCTGGAGCGGGT
>CAZSSU010000267.1:0-1547 GCA_964609415.1 uncultured Christensenella sp.
CCGCCCAAGGCCGGGGCGGCAACCTATCGCTTCATCCCAAATAAGCAGACAGCGGGACTATTATATGCAAAGACAAAATAAAAAGCAAGCATTTTTTCATCTTTTTTTGCCAACTTTCTGCGCGCCTCAAAATTTTCGTCCCGTGTTTCATTGCCTTTTGTGTCCTTTCCTGCCCGGCCTTCTGTCCACCCGCCCGGGCGTATCTTCCTATGCGTCACTGCATGGCAGTCAAACAAAAAGGCTGCCGCGCACTGGCGGCAGCCTTGAAAAACCTTTGCGATATCAATAGGCTTTGGCGAAATACATCACTTTCTCCGCCTTCTCCCCGCAGCACACGCAGGTATCGCCAAAAGGCGCCTGGTCAAAGGGCATGTTGCGGCTGGTGGCGCTGGTTTCTTCCTTTATCTTGTCCTCACAGGCGCGCTGGCCGCACCACATGGCCCGGGCATAGCCCTGCTGCACCTGGGCGCTGAGTTCCTCCATGTTGCGCACATCCTGGGTGCGCTCCTGCTTAAAGGCGTCAGCCAGGTCGAACATGCCCTGCTGGATGCTGTCCAGCAGCGTTTTCACGCCCGCGGTCAAGTCGTCCAGGGACAGGCTGCCCTTTTCAAAGCTATCCCGCCGCATGTAGGATGCTACGCCGTTTTCCACATCCCGGGGGCCGATTTCAAGGCGCAGGGGCACGCCTTTGAGCTCCCACTCGTTGAATTTCCAGCCCGGGGACAGGTGATCCCGGTCGTCCAGCTTCACCCGGATGCCAGCCTGCTTGAGCTGCTGATAGACTTCCTCGCACTTTTCAATGACGCCGCCCTTGTGGGCCGCGATGGGCAGAATCACCACCTGATGGGGGGCGATGGCCGGCGGCAGCTTCAGGCCCCGCTCATCACCATGGGTCATGATGATGGCGCCGATGAGGCGTGTGGACACCCCCCAGCTGGTCTCGTGTACATAGTCCAGCGCGCCTTCCTTGTTCTGGAACTGGATGTTGAAGGGCACGGAGAAGTTGGTGCCGAAGTTGTGGGTGGTGCCCGCCTGCAGCGCCTTGCCGTCCTGCATCATGGCCTCCACCGAGTAGGTGGCACGGGCCCCCGCAAACTTCTCCTTCTCGCTCTTTTGCCCCGTGAACACCGGGATGGCCAGCACGTTCTCCAGAAACTCCCGGTACACCTCCAGCATCAAAAGGGTCTCCTCCTGGGCCTCCTCCGCCGTGGCGTGCACCGTGTGCCCCTCCTGCCACCAGAACTCCGCCGTCCGCAGGAAGGGCCGGGTGGTCTTCTCCCAGCGCATCACCGAGCACCACTGGTTGTATTTCATCGGCAGATCCCGCCAGGACTGCACCCACTGGGCAAACATGGTGCAAAACATCGTTTCCGACGTGGGCCTGATGGCCAGCCGCTCCTGCAGCACCTCGTTGCCGCCCTGGGTCACCCAGGCCACCTCCGGCGCAAAGCCCTCCACGTGCTCCGCCTCCTTCAGCAGCAGGCTCTCCGGGATCAGCATGGGCATGGACACGTTCTCATGCCCTGTTTCCTTAAACCGCCTGTCCA
>CAZSSU010000268.1:0-1527 GCA_964609415.1 uncultured Christensenella sp.
ATCCTGGGGAAAATCCTCGCCCTTGTGCTTTTTATAAACTTCCTTGAAGCGGCGCACCACTTCCGCCATGTCCTCAGCGTTCAGCTCGGTGTCGCCAGTGACGCCCTTTTCCTTCTTCACCGCGTCCAGCTCGGCCACAAAGTGCTTGCGCTCCACTTCCATGACCACGTCAGAGAACATCTCGATAAAGCGGCGGTAGGAGTCATACGCGAAACGCTTGTTGTCAGTCAATTTGGCCAGGCCTTCAACAGCCACATCATTCAGGCCCAGGTTCAGGATGGTATCCATCATGCCAGGCATGGAAGCGCGGGAGCCGGAACGCACGGAAACCAGGAAGGGGTTCTCCAGGTCGCCGAATTTTTTGCCGGCGATTTTCTCGGTCTCCGCCAGCGCTTTATAAATTTGCTCCTCAATTTCGGGGGCGATTTTCTGCCCATCCTCATAGTAACGGGTGCAGGCTTCCGTGGTGACCGTGAACCCCTGGGGAACCGGCAACCCGATGTTTGTCATCTCAGCCAGGTTGGCGCCTTTGCCGCCCAGCAGGTTCCGCATGTCAGCGTTGCCCTCTTTAAACAGGTATACGAATTTTGCCATGATTTGTCCTCCTTCATCCTTGTTGGCTTATCTGCACAAGGGCATAGCCCCAGTCGTGCTCCACCGGATATCATATAATAAAATACCCCGTTTTTCAATGGTGAAACCACAAAAAACGGGGCCATCCAGGCTAAAACCATCAATAATGCGTAAATATAGGACAATTAGCCCAGGGCTGCCAGCAGGCTCCCCACGTCCGGGCAGACGAAATCGGGCTGAATGGCGCTGCCCACCAGCGCTTCCGCCTTTGTTTCCCCGCTTAGCACCAGGATGCCCATGGCCCCGGCGGCCCTGGCGCAGGCGATGTCCGTGTAGAGCCGGTCCCCCACCAGGACAGTGTCTGCCGGCAGGCAGCCTTTTTTCTCCATGGCCAGCAGCGCGATGTCTGGCCGGGGCTTGCCCAGCACATGGGGCAGGCGCCCTGTGGCGTGCTCCAGCATCTGCGCCATGGCGCCGCAATCAGGCAGGTAGCCAGTGGCAGTGGGGCAAACCCAGTCAGGGTTGGTGGCCAGGTAGGGCAGCCCCTGGTTGATGAGGGCGCAGGCATCCACCAGCTTCTGATAGTTAAGTTCCGTATCATAGCCCATCAGCAGGCAATCAATCCCCGCTTCCAGGCGCTCTGTCACCCGGATGCCCGCCTCCCGCAGCTGGTGTTTAAACGACTGGGTGCCCAGGGCATACACCAAAGCGCCAGGGTGGTGTTTTTCAAGGTATACAATGGCCGCGTGGGTGGAGGTGAAAAAGTCATCCGCCTGGCAGGGGATGCCCAGCTTTTCCAGCTTCTTCACATAATCCACCGTGCCCCGGGAGGAATTATTGGTGAGAAACAGATAATCCGCCCCCCGCGCCCGGATGGCGCGCAGAAAGGGGATGGTATCCGGAAACAAATGGTCCCCCAGGTACAGGGTGCCATCCATGTCCAGCAGAAAGAGT